>NZ_JCBCUY010000033.1:0-65582 GCF_059862705.1 Pseudomonas sp. MF08817 | reverse complement strand
ACATGAGCACCAGCGACAGCATCCGCCTCGTCATGGCCGGCACACCCGGCGCGGGCAGCCCGACCATCGCCCCTAAACCAGGCGAAACCGACAAGACCGTCGAGTTCGATATCCCCGCCAGCGCCATTGCCGCCAACATCGGCAATGCCAACCGCACCTTTACCCTCAAGTACGAAGTGACCCGCAGTGGGGAGATAAAACCCTCTGAGATGGTGACCGTGACCGTAACACCGATTCCCACCGACGAACTGTTCAAAACTCTCATCCAAATCAACCAAGCCAGCGGCAATATTCTCGATCTCTCGACCATCACAGGAGGGGCCACCGTGCGCATTGGTGTGTGGCCGTTTATCACCACGGCTTGCCCGGTGTGGCTGGAACTCAAAGGCACGAAGACCGATGGTACGGACGCCAGCCTGACTCTATGGAATGGCGGGAGCGCGCAGACCAGCCCCACTTGGATCAGCGCCGGCCATTACCAGGAGACACATTCTTCCCCGTTCTTCGCCAGCCTCAAGGATGGCTCCACCTTGGAGATTCACTTCAAGGCATCCTTGACGACAAACAACACGGTGACACAGGCGATTGTCTTCCCGGTCAAGACCTACACCGTAAAAGCGGCTCTGAGCTTACCGCGGCCGGTGCTGGTGCAAGCCACGGGGTCAGGCGCCAATGTCACCTACGCTGCGCTGTTGGGTACCAACGGCGCCAAGGTGCGTGTCACCTACCCCGACATGAACACCAGCGACAGCATCCGCCTCATCATGGTGGGTACATCCGGCGCGGGAAGCCCGACCATCGCCCCTAAACCAGGCGAAACCGACAAAACCGTCGAATTCAATATCCCCGCCAGAGCCATTGCCGCCAACATCGGCAATGCCAACCGTACCTTTACCCTCAAGTACGAAGTGACCCGCAGTGGGGAGATAAAACCCTCTGAGATGGTGACCGTGACCGTAACACCGATTCCCACCGACGAACTGGTCAAAACTCTCATCCAAATCAACAACACCAGCGGCAATATTCTCGATCTCTCGACCATCACAGGAGGGGCCACCGTGCGCATTGGCGTGTGGCCGTTTATCACCTCCGGTTGCCCGGTGTGGCTGGAACTCAAAGGCACGAAGACCGATGGTACGGCCGCCAGCCTGACTCTATGGAATGGCGGGGGCGCGCAGACCAACCCCAGTTGGATCAGCATCGGGTACTTCGATCAACCAGCAGCGTACTCACCGTTCTTCGCCAGCCTGAGGGACAACTCCACCCTGGAAATTCACCTCAAAGCATCCTTGACGACCAACAACACGGTCGGCCGGGCGATTGTCTTCCCGGTCAAGACCTACACCGTAAGGGCGGTCCTGGACCTGCCGCTGCCGGTATTGCTGAACGCCACGGGGTCAGGCGCCAATGTCACCTATGCGCCGCTGCAAGGCGTAAGCGGGGCCAAGGTGCAGGTGACCTACCCGGACATGAACACCGGCGACAGCATCCGCCTCATCATGGTGGGTACATCCGGCGCAGGAAGCCCGACCATCGCCCCTAAACCGGGCGAAACCGACAAGACCGTCGAGTTCGATATCCCCGCCAGCGCCATTGCCGCCAACGTCGGCAATGCCAACCGTACCTTTACCCTCAAGTACGAAGTGACCCGCAGTGGGGGCATGAAACCCTCTGGGATGGTGACCGTGACCGTGACACCGATCCCCCAGACCAGCCTGCCAAGGCCGCTCATCAATAACCTTCCCCACAACGCAAAGCTGGACCTGAACACCTTCACCGGCAACGCCAAGGCGGCTGTCGCCAAATGGTCATTGAGCAATACCGGGCAACGGGTATGGATGAGCTGTACAAGCCCGGGTGCGTCTAACTTGGTGGTACTTAGCGCCTATTCCATCAGTGCGAGCGAGGCGAACAGTGGTGTGGCAAACAAAGATGTGCTGCGCACTTGGCTGCAGGGGTTGAACAATAACAGCCAGGTCACCATAAGTTGCAAGGTGACGTTTGATGGCAGTACCAGTGAAGCACAGGCTGTGTTGTTTCAATCGACCAACTACACACTGACGGCAAGACCGGCGCTGAGCATTGATACTTCGACGGTCATTCGCAACCAGACCTTGTATCTGTGGAAAGATAAAACCCATGAAGTAAGGCCCAGCAATGGTGCCGACCAATTCCAGCGCCAGGCCACTGGAGGGTTACCACCCTACATCTATACCTCGACCAATACGGCTTGCGCTGTCGTGGATAACAACGGCGTCGTGGTCATACGCAACAACGGTTCAACCACCATTACCGTGCAGGACTCGGAACACAAGCAAGTGTACTACTCCGTCTCGGTTTCCAACGTCAGGTTCTTCCAAGATACGTTCTACGGAGGCAGCTATAAAACGTGCACAAGCATGGCAAGTAACCGGGGCGGCCGGCTGCCCAATATGAATGAACTAAGGGCGATCTACGATACGTACAGAGGTAATTGGCCAGGGCAAGCCCACAGCTACTTCTGGTCAACGGACAAAGCCGGAGGCCTGTTACCGCAGTACTGGGGCAAACACTTTCGTGACGGTAACGAAGCATATACCACAGAACACAACACCAGCTTTCTTTGCCTAGTGGTGTTCTAGCCCATGTAAAAGCACCGGAATGGATTTAGCCCTTCATAAATCCATTCCGGCCACCGCTCGCGCTACAGCATCCGCCGCAACCCCACCTGTAGAGGCGGGAAAACTCGCATCTACAGGGTCAGGTTGCCTCGTTCCTCCTCAGTCAATTGCAACTGCGCCTGGTCGCTCAAGGGGCCTGCGCCAAGCACTTGCACCGGGCTTTGCCGGTTGTAGGCCGGGGCACGGCTGGCGCCTTCACGGGGGGCGGCCAAGGGTTCCTGGCCGTAGCCCAGCACCTTGACGGTCACCACCGAGGGCAGGTTCTGCCGCGCCGCGGCCTTTTGCTGGCGTGCCACGTCTTCGGCGGCCTGGGTGGCCGAGGTGGCGGCGGAACTGGCCGAGGTGATGGCCCCGGTGTTCACGGCCGCCACCACCGGCATGCCGGAAGCCTTGCCCTGCACCTGGATGTTCGCCGCGTTGACCACTTGCAGGGCATAGAGGTTGATGTTGCCCGACACCCGGATCCCCGCCTCGCCCGCATCGATGGTGCCCAGGGGTGCCAGCAGGTCGATGTCCCCCGCCGGTACTTCGGCAATCGGGGCCAGGGTGGCGATGCCCGCGCCGGAACTGGGCACGCTCGGCGCCAGGGCGACGTTGCCCCATTGGTCGTAGACCCGCTTGGGCGGCGTGTAGACCACCGTGGTTTTCGAGCCACGCCCGGCGTTGATGTCGCCCTGATCCGACCAGCCGAATATATCGCCGCCGAAGGTGGTCATGATGCGGCTCTGGCCCAGCAGGATGCTGCCCTGGGCATACAGCCCGATATTGCCGGCGCCCTGGGTGATGACCCCCGAGGTGGACGGTGGCGCCTCCCCTTCGACACCGAACACCTGCTGCCCGCCCGGGGTGAGCAGGTGGATGTCGCCGCCGAACAGGGTGTGGATCCCGGCGCCGCCATACAGGGTGATGTCGCCGTCGTAGACAATCGGGTTGCCCGCCACGTCGGTCTTGGGCAACAGGCTGGCGATAGCGTTGCGGCTGCGCAGGAAGCTGCCAAAACGCGGCCCGTCCACGTCGTTGTACTCGCGCCCACCGGCCCGCAGTTCGGCGAAGTACACATCACGGGCAAACACCCGCTGCTGCTCCGGCGCCAGGCTGGCGAAGTAGGTCGGGGCCTCCTGCGCTGTGCCGGCGTAGGCAAAGCGCGCCTGCAGCCAGGCCAGCAGTTCGGCCTCGTAAGTCTTGGCCACCTTGCCCGGTTGGCTGGCCAGGGCCTGGTCGCTGTGGGCGCGGCTGGCCGGGTCCAGGTAAGGCCGCACGAACTTGAGGTAATCCAGCCCCCCGGCGCCGACACCGGCCTCCATCACAATGCTCGCCCCCTGCCGCGTATCCCCCGACACCACCGCCCCCAGGCTGGTCACCGAGGCGCGGTCTTCCATCAGGATATTGCGTCCGGCCTGGAGTTCCAGGGTGCCAGGGCCGGCGATGTTGAAGCTGCTGTAGCGGATGTCACGCCCCGCCGAAACCACCGAGATATCGCTGGCGTTGCCATGCACGAAGAGGTTGCCACTGCTGGTACCCGAACCCGAGATATTGCTCGTGGTAGCAGCGATTTTCGTTGGCATCTGGGTCGGCATATTAAGCGCCGTACCCGAGCCGACGATGTCGCGCCCGGCCTTCATCCACACCGGGCCGGCACCCTCATAGCGGGTCTGGCCAATGCGGTCGCCGATGGTGAAGTTCAGTAGTTCACCGCTGCGCAGGCCGACGATGTCACCCGTGGCGGCGTAGAACCGCGCCGGTGTAGCCGAGAACGCGGCCCGCGCGCTGGCGGTGTTGGCACCGAAGGCGAACAGGGAGAACTCGATCTTGTTGGCGGGTACTGATTCGCCGCTCAGGTTATTGACCACCTGCTCAAGGCCATTCCAGCCGACAAAGGCCGGGGCAAACGGCGTTGGCAGGGTATCCAGGCTGGCACCCGACTGGCTGACGGCATAACCGCCGGCATAGATCGAGTTACCCGCCAGCAAAGCCAGGCGCCCGCTGTTGGACGGGGCCAGCAACAGGGAATAGGCAGAGTTGTTAAAGGCACCGTTGGCGCCCAGGGCCGAAGTCCCAAGGAAGATGCTGCCACTGGCGGCTACCGCACTCAATTTCGAGGGAAACAGGAAGCGCCCGTCCGTGGTGGAGTGGTTTTTGCTACCCTCAGGTGTCAACGTAGAGCCACGTACTACGGCACCGCTCTGCACGCTGGGGGTCATGCTGCCGCCGGCCGAGAACAGGTTGATGGCGGTGTGTTCGGTCCACAGGGAGAACCAGCTCTGCCCCTCGCCATACGCCTGGCCGTTGTAGCGGTAGGCCGAGGCATGTTCGGTCTTGATCCGCCCCGGATCGCCGGCCCCCGCCAGCACCAGGTCGCCACGGGTGGAGAGGTTCGCCGTGGCGTCCCCCAGCATCAGGGTCACACCGCCGGTGGCGGCGCCCCGGGTCGCGGTGTACGGCGAATAGGCGCGGCTCTCTTTGTCGTCATGCTGCCCCTCAAAACGGCCATAACTGAGGGCGATACCACCCAGGCTGCCCGCTTGCAGGTTGAGGGCGCCGCGCAGGTTGCTCAGCACACCGTTGAGGCTCAGGAGCTGTTGTGTGTAATCGCCAGGAGCGCCGGACACGTCGGTCCCTGGCAAGGCCGCACGGGCCTTGAGGTCCGGGTTGAGGTCGCCGCCCATGCGCACGTCCAGGTCACCGCCGCCGGTGAGCAGCAGCTCGCCGCCCGGGGTCACGCGCCCGGTGCTGCCCACCGCCAGCGCCAAACCGGCGCTGCGCGGTGCTCTCAAGCCGCGGCTGTCACCGCGACGAGCAAGCATGCCCGCATCACTGCCCAGGTCCAGGGTCAGGTTGCCGCCGCCCAGGGTGCCGACACCAGTGAAGCCCACCAGCCGCGGCATTGCCTCGATCTCGCTTCTTTCAAGGAGTGGGTAGGCCGTGTTGCCGCCGCCGGATCCCTTGATATAGGTGCCAAAGTTGATCCACCAACTGGTGGGGGTTTCGTCCACGCCCTGGATGTGCCCGCTGCCCTGGCGCCATAGCCAGTTGCCCAGGTTGGCACTGTCCAGTTGGGTGCGCCCATCGCCGATATACGGCACCACGCCGGTGTTCGGGCTGAGGATGTCGCCACTGAGGCTGCCACCGGCCCGCAGCAGCACGTTACCGCCCTGGTCGGGGTACCAGGCCGCATACAGGCTGTTGGGGTTTTCATTGACCAGGCCTTCATAGGCCTTGCCCGCACTGCCCAGGAGGGTGCCGTCGCTGGCGTTGCTGCGCGGGCGGTCGAAGGCCGGCGCCGCGCTGCCGGCGCGCGAGGCACTGGACACCCCGGCCGTGTAGATGCCGTACAGCGATTGCATCGCCACGTTGCCGGCCGCCACCAGGTCGAGGTCGCCGGTGCCGGTGCGCAGCACACTGAAATGCTGGGTAATCGGGTTGACCCGTTTGAGCGCACCGATAATCACCTGCTCAGGCACTTCAGGGGTGGGCAGGCCGACCACCACGCAGTCGCCCAATTCCAGGCACATTTCCTCGTCTGGGCCGGAGACCGCCGGGGTGCCCGGCGTGTAGCCGAACTCCCCTGCCGAATCGCCCCACACGTAGGTCGTCGTAACGCAGATGCCCGGCATGTCCGTGCACACGCCCTCGTCGTCCTCGGACACCGGGGTGCCGGGTTCAAAACCGAACTCCGTCCCCAAGTCCGTCCAATACAGGGCACCGCCCGGCTTGGCCGGTTTACCCGGGATGATGGTTTTCTCGTACACCTCGTACAGGCCGTAGTGGGTATCGGCCAGGGTCAGGTCGCCGGCGTAGGTGGGTTTGATCGCCCGGCTATCGGCGGCCGTGGTGTCGGCGCCCGACACCAGGCGCAGCGACCAGGATTGCG
Organism: Pseudomonas sp. MF08817; assembly: GCF_059862705.1. Classification (NCBI taxonomy): domain Bacteria; kingdom Pseudomonadati; phylum Pseudomonadota; class Gammaproteobacteria; order Pseudomonadales; family Pseudomonadaceae; genus Pseudomonas; species Pseudomonas sp. MF08817. The sequence continues at coordinate 59,051 of NZ_JCBCUY010000033.1, read as the reverse complement.
AGCCTTCGGCCAGCATCGTCGCCACCGCCCAGTTGCTGCGGGTGCTGGCGCCGGTGACGCTGCGCAGCGGCACCGACAGCACGCCGGCTGGCAGTTTGATATCCGTCAGGGACGGGATCAACGCGCCCACCTTGAGCGCCAGGCTACCGGCCAGCCGCACGCCGTCCGGCTCATCGTTGCTGAACTGGGCCCGGCCCGGCAGTGGCACACCGGCCGGCCAGGTCATCGGCCCCAGGCTGGCGGGGCCGGGCAACAGGGTGCCGGCATCGAGCAAGGTGCCCGTGGCCAGCACCAGCGGTTGCTGCAACAGGGTGCCGGCGGCGTACAGCACCTGGCCGTTGCTGTCGCGCACGGCGGCGCTGAGCACGGTGTTGGCCGGCAGGGTCAGCGGCGCTTGCAAGCTGCCCTGCACCGCCAGCACGGTGCCGGAGGCCAGGGTGGTGGCCTTGAAGGGCAATGCATAGTTGAGGGTCTTGCCGGCCGGGAACAGGCTGCCGTCCTCCAACACCACCCCAGGGCCGGGCACGATAACGTCGGCGCCGAAGCCCTGCATACCCGGGGTGAGTACCCAGCCCTTGTCGTCCGGGGTGGCCGGCGGTGGCGCGAAGCCGTCGTTGATGCTGCCGTAGATATCCAGGTTGCCACCAGCACGGATCACCAAGCTGCCCGGTTCGCCTGAACCGTAAACCGAGGTCTGTTGGGTATGGGGGTTGACGCTGGCGTAGCGGTAGCCGGAGAGGTCGAGGTCGCCACTGACCACCAGGTCGCCTTCGGTGAGGATCTGCACTCCGGGGCGCAGGTGGAAGGCCTCGCGGTATGCCGCGTTGTTGAGGCCCGCGAGCTGGCCGTGCATCAGCCCGTTGTTGGCCAGTGCGTGGTCGATGAACAGTTGGCTGCTCAGGTGCTTGGCATTGAGGTACGCCTGGTCGATCATCTGATACGGCCGCCCGCTGGCCGCCGGCACCGGGCCGACCGGGGCGTCGGTGTAGCGCGCCACGGCGTTGAGGCCAATGGAACGCGCACCGAAAATGCCCAAGCGGCCGCTGGCATCGATGGCGATGTCGCCCTGGGTCGGGTCGCCCGCATTCAGGCGCGGGGCGTTGAGTTCCAGGGTGCCACGGGCCTGGCCGTCGTGTTGGCCGGGGCCGCTGCCCACGGCCGCCGCAGTGCCGTGGCGCAGGTCGATGCGTGCGCCATCGGCCAGGGTCAGGGTGCCCAGGCCACTGTTGAGTTCAACGATGGCGCGGTTCGGCGAGTCGATGATCTTGCCGTAGCTATCGACCCGCAACTGCGTGCCATGGGCGTCGAGCAAGGCACTGCCGGCGAGGGTCAGGCCATGCTGGCCGGCCAGGCGAATGCTGCCGACCCGCTCGCCGCTGGCGTCGAGGGTGCCCAGCACCGTGAGGCTGCCGTTGTCCACCGAGACGTTGATCTGGCTGGCCTTGAGTTCGTTGCCGATCACCAGGTTGCCCTGTTTGAGGGTAAAGCTGCGCGCACCAAATACCTGGCCGTCGTTCAGGCGCTGGTTCAAGGCCACAAAATCGCCCAGGTATTGGCCGCGGATATCCACCCCCCCGGCCTTGTACGGCACCAGGGTGCCACCGGCGTCGTAATAGCCGCTGCTGCCCGCGAGAATGCGGCCCTGCAGATCGATCACACCGGCGCCCGCCTCGACCGCCACGGCCTTGAGCAGGCCACCCTGGTTGTTGTGCGCCGACAGGTCGATCACCGCACCCGCCCCCTGGCGGATATTGCCGTGGCGGCTCTGCAGGGTGACGTCGCCGCCCCAGCTATATTGTTTCTCGTCCAGCAGGCCCACGGTACGCCCGGCCAGGTCCAGCCGTGCGGCGTCGCCCAGGTGGATGTCCTGTTCAGCGCTGAGGGTCAACTTGCCGCTGGGCAGAACCACGGCAGTGTCCAGCCCGATGCTGCGGGCCGCCAGCAGCAGTTCGCCGCCCAAGGCCTGCACCGCCACGCCATTGGCCGCGCCGTTGCCATTGACGCGCAGGTCGCCGCCCACGGTGATGCGGTTCACCGAACCCGCTTCGCCGGTCAACAGCGGTGTGCTGATGGTCAGGTTGCCGCCGCTGTGGGCGTAGCCCTTGCCCGCTTCATAGGCGCCACGGGCCTGGTACACCGCCAGGCTGCCCTTGTGGTTGGCGGTGATGCGCTCGCTGGCCGTGAGGTTGACGTTGGCAAAACCCAGGGTGCTGCGCCCGTAATCCCCCAGGCTGTCGGCCTGGGTGTCGGGGCCGTGGCCGAACTCGATGCGCCGCGCCTGGACCTGCAGGGTGCCGCTGCCGGTTCCGGCCCCCTGGGCGATCACCGGCGCAGCCGCGTTCGGTGCCCCGCTCCAGATCAGGTTGCCGGTCTGGATCAGCGCCACGTCGTCAGCATTGCCCGCGCCGTAGATCGCCGGGGTGCTGAGGACCAGTTTGTCCAGCAGCGACTTGCCGTTGCTGTCCAGGGTACTCAGGGTGCTGCTGCCAAAGAAGTTCAGCGATTGCCCGGCGGTCAGCCCCAGGCTTTCCAGAGCCGGCGCGCCGCGTGAGGTGTCGCCGCGCAGCAGGCGTTCCATCACCTGCTGGTCCAGGGTCAGGCCCAGGGGCAAGGTGTTGCGCTCGGCCGCAGCGGCCAGGGCCTGCGGGGTGCCGACGTTGATGGCGCCCACCGCCAGCGCCAAGTGGCGGGTGCCGTAGCGCACCGCATCGTCGAGGGTGAAGGTGTGGTTAGTGGCGAAGGCGATCGTGCCTTCGGAGTACAGCCGCGTTTCATTGCCGCAGGCCGCCAGCGCACACTGGCCGACGAGGATACTGCCCGGCGCGCGGTCGCTGGTGGCCAGCGGGGCCAACATCTGCAAGCGACCATTGGAGACAGCCACCACCGTGTTGACGCCCGGTTGGTAGATGAAACCGTCGCCGGAGTCGTAGGCAGCCTTGCCACGCCCCAGGGTATTGATCGACGCACCCTGCTCGATGTGGATGCCGCCGTTCTCCATCCCAACCGGCGCGTTGGCGATCAGGAACACCTCCGGTGCCACCAGGGTCGCGCCTTCACGCAGGGCCACCGACCACGCTCTTTGCGCCCGGTCAAAGTCGACGAAGTTGCCGCCCTGGCCATACGTCACCGTGGTCGCGCCGCCCAGAGTCAGGCGGGCCGCGCCCAGGGCATTGAGGGTGTCGGCGTACAACGAAACCGTTTGCGGGTTGCTGCTGACGGGCGCGCCGCTGGCGAGGATCTCTAACCCCTGACTGGCGGTGACGGCAACGGTGGCGCCAAAACCGCCCTCGGCAGGTTTGAAGCGCGCCTCGCCTGCGAAGTTCAGGGCGTTTTGCGCCTGCACGCCCCGCGACAGCTCCAGGCGCAGGTTCTTGGCATCGGCCTCAAGCGCGGCACGGGGCACGCCGACCCGCACCTGGTCGGCGCGCACGAAGTCGGCATAGGAGGTTTCGTTGTACTGGGAATAGCGGCGCAACACGGCCGCCGGGGTGACGATCACCTGGCTGGCCTGGCTGTCGCGGATGCCGGTATGGGCAATCGACAGTTGCCCAGCCGTGGCCCAGGAACCATTGCGCAGGGCCACCGCACCCGGTACCGCGCCGGCGCTCAAGGCCTGGGCCAAGCCATTGACCTCTACCCGGAAGGCCCCCGGCAGCAAGGCATAGGTGGACGGCAACAGGGTGTAGGTGCCCGCCGGCAGGCCCGGCACGCCGCTGCCGATGCTGATCTGCTGGCCCGCCAGCGGCTGGCTCGCGCCACGCTCGCCATCGCTGGGCGCCACGTTGGCCTGCACCCCGGGGACGATAGCGTACACCGGGTTGGTGGCCAGCCCCGGCAGGGTGAAATGGCCGTCGGCGCTGATCTGCACCAGGGGGTTGTAGCGCGCATCGGTAGAGCCACCCCGCCCGGAAACAAAAGCCGCACCGAGCAAAGCGCCGCCGCCGGACAGGTCCAGGACCGCCCCCTGCTGCACGTCCAGGGTTTGCCCCAGCAACCGGGTTCCTACCTTCAGGTTGCCGGCGATGTCGGTGCCGCCCACGCCGAGCAATTGCACCTGCTCGCCGTTGTAGCGCCAGGTCACACCGTCCAGCGTGCCGCCATAGGGCAGGGTCAGGCCGCCGGCGCTGACCGAGGTCAGGCTGCCGGGCAGTAGGTTGACCGAACGCGTCGCCCGCTGCACGCCTGAATCAAAGCCCAGGGTCAGGTTGCCCATGGGCGCGCGCAGCACCCCTCCCTGCTCGATATGGGCCGCCGCCAGCGACAGGCTGCCGAACACCGAATAGGGTTGCGCCGGGTCAAGGGGGCTGACACGGCCAATGCTCAGGGTGCGCTGCACATCGAAATCGACGTTGGGCCCCAGATAGCCTGCCCGCACCCGCGCAGATGCGCCGGTGGCCGGATAGATTTGCGCGGCGGCCAGGTGCAGGTCGCCCGGGGTGGTCAGTTCAGTGAGGGCCGTTTTGCTGGTGCCGGCCAAAAAGCGCAAATCGCCCTGGCTGACCCACTGCGCCTGAGCGAAGCCACGGCGGTCGAACACACCCGCCACGTGCTCATGCTGGCCGGCGTGGCCACCGAGGGTGACTCTATCGCGCACCTCCAGCAGCGTAGCAGCCGCCACCGACAGGTTGCCCGCCGCGGCCTGCTGGGAAACCGTGTCCTGAACCGTGGGGCGAATCTCGTTCGCCGGCCCCCCTCCAACATTGCCGACACCCGCCAGACGCACGTGTGGCGCCGCCAGGCTGACACGGGCCTGGCCCGCCGCGTTCTCACCCAGGGCCAGCACGTTGGCATACAAGCTCAGGCTCTGGCCCAGGCGCAGGGACATATCGCCGTCGAAGCTGATGGCGCCATTGCTCAGCAGGTTGAGGTTATCGAAACCACCCTGCTCGACCTGGGCCACCGTCAACCGCCCTTGGCCGTACACCAGGGTATCGGCCACCTGCGCCGCCGTCGCGCCGGCCAAGGCCGGGGCCTGGGTCGTGCTCAGCAGCAGTTCCCGGGCCTGGCGCACCCGTTGCGCGGCATCGGGCAGATAGAGGGGCGTTTCCAGGGCCATGCTCAAGGTGCCGCCCGCCGCACCACTGCCACCGGCACTGGCCTTCAAATCCCCTGCCAGGTACAGGCCATTGCTGGAGGCCAGGGAGATGCTACCGCCGTCGCTGGCCATCAGGGTTGGCCCGCCGCCCGCCAGGTCCACCCGCGCCTGGGTGCCGGACGCATCCAGCCGGGCGCCTTCGCGCACCACCACAAACAGCTTGGCCGCATCGGCCTTGCCGGTGGCCGGGTCGATGGTACCGCCCACCACTATGCTGCCGCCCTTGGCCACCGTGCCATAGTGCCGGCCCCGGGCATCCACCGCCGTGCTGGCGCGTGCGGCCACATCCAGCAACGCATGCTCGCCAATCCAGATGGAGCGGCCATGCCCCACCGCTTCTACCGGTTCGGTCACCGAGGCACTCGGTGCAATAGCGCCCAGGGTGATCTGCCCGCCCCAGGCGCTGAGGGTGCCGTCCACCGTCAACTGGCCAATGCTGCGCACCTTGATGGCCTGTCCTGGGTCGACACGGATCAGCGCACCCTGGCCGATCTCGGCCTGCACCCTGGCCATCTGCGCCGCATTGGAGATCAGAGTGCCCGCCTGCAAGCTCAGGCTGGCGCCCTGGCGCTGGGTGAGCCGGCCCTTGATCGGGTCCGCCAGGGCCAGGGGCGGGGTCCACAGCTCCAGCGCCGCCCCTGGCGCCGAACCTACGGCCAGGCCCTGGGCCGATTCCTTGAAGCGATACACCGGCGTCGTCACCTCGACCTGGGTGCCGTCGGCCACCCGCAGGCCCTCGTTGCCGGTGATGTCGTAGGCGGAGAAACCCTTGTTGAAAAAGCCACCGCCCAGGTGCAGGGCGGTAGACGCCGGGTCGCGGGCCTGGTCGCTGATAAGCACTTCGCCGGCCTGCACACTCATGCGCCCGCCCCCCTTCACGCCGTAGCCCTGCAACTGGCCATCGAGGGTCAGGACGCCGCTGGCGCCTGCGGTGTTGGCGTTGGCGGCCAGGCTCAGGTCGCCGCCCTTGCCACCGAGCAACTGGCCCTTGACCCCCAGGCCCGCGCCCGAGGACACATCCACCGAGGTGCCCGCCGCCAGCGTGACATCGCCACTGCTGCGCAGCGCCACGCTGCCACCGTTGAGGTAGGGCAAGCGGCTGATGTCGCCCGGGGCGAGCACTTGGTTGCTCCACAGACCGCTGGCATCTAGCCGCGCCGCGTTCTGCACCAGCAGGGTGCCGCGCCCGCCGAGGGTAAAGTCCTGCTTGCCTTGGTCACCGAGGGTGGTGACCTGGGGCTGTACGTTGCCCAGTTGCAGGCGCCCGCCATGGGCGGTCAGGTTGGCGTTGACCTCGATATCCGGGCCATACAGGGTGATTTCCCCGCCGCTCGCCACCTGCAGGGCAGCGTCTACCTGGATCGCGCCCGTGGCCGCGACCTTGAGCGTGCCCAGGCCTATGGCGTTGAGCCGGTCGCTGTCCAGGTGCAAGGTGCCACGGCGCTCTTCGGGCAATACGCTGGCCAGGTCGAGGCCGGCGGCGATGGCCTGGGGGCTGTGGCCCAGGACGACGTTCTTGAGCGTGCCGGCGTTGGCCCCGAGGACATATTCCAAGGCGCCGCGGTCCTTGATGTACCAGGGCACATAGCTGCCCACCACCAACTCGGCGCCGCGGGCCACGGCGGTCTGCGTCTGCCGGTAGCCTTCGAGCCCGGCCTGGGCGGCCTGCACTTGGCGGTCCCCCTGGAAGGTGTCGCCGATGACCTGGCCTTCGAGCACCGCGTTGGTGGTGCCGATGACCAGGCGCCCGGCATCGCGCCCGACGGTGTAGCCGGCCTCTGCCCGCTCACGCGGGGCAATCAGCGGGTTGTAGTAGTAATCGGTCACGCCCCAGCGCGGGCTGTGGTCTTCATAGCCTTTGTAGAGGCCGCTGTAGAGGATGTCGCCAGGGGCGCGGGACACCTCGAACAGGCGCCCGTTCGCCGCCCGCAGCCAGCTCTGTTTAAGTTTGCCGCTCTGCACATCGAGGGTGCCGCCAGACAGGTTGATCTGCGAGCCTTGCTGGGTTACCACGTCGGCGCCGCTGAAATTCACGCTGCCGCCCTGGGCCATCCACTCGCCCACGCTGTGGTTGCGGGTACCCAGGTAGCCGCCCACTTCCAGCAGGCCACCGGCGGTGTACCAGCGGTCGGTGGCGTAGCCGTTAGTACCTGCGGGCACGCGCACCAGCTCACGCACATCCACCCACACATCGGTGCTGTTGAGCTGCTTGCTGTCGCGGTTGACCGAAGCGTCGCGCTGCTCGTTGCCCTGGATATTGACCTTGACGCTGTTGGCCTCCATCGCCACTTTGACGCCCACGGCGCCGGAGACGTCGATCACCGCGCCGTCGCGCAGCAACGCGCGCTGGCCGGCCTTGACCGCCACCTGCCCGCCGGTGGCCAGGGTCACGGAACCTGCACGAAAGTCCACGGTGCCGGCGCTGTTGATCTCCACGAGGGACTGGTCGCGACGGTAGGTGTCGGCCGACACCACGTTGCCTTCCTGGTTCAAGACCGGGGTTATCAACCCCGCGCGCTGGCTGTCCAAGGCGTTGCTGCTGTCCAGCAGGATGGCGCTGGTGCTGCCCTCCCCCAGGCTCACACTGGCGTCGCTGCCTGTGGCGTTGAGGTGCAGGGTGCCACGGGCGTCCACCGAGGAGCTGGACAGCAGCACACCGTTTTGCCGCACCTGGCGCCCGGCCAGGGTGATATCGCCGGTGGCCGCCTGGATGCTGCCGCTGTTGCTCACCTGGCCGGCGCCGCTGACGCTGACTTCATTGCCGCGGGTGGTGGAGCTGGCGTTGCCGTCCGTGCCGTAGCCCTTTTTGATAATGAAACTGTCGCCCGCCGCCAGGGTGGTCTGGCCCCGCGCCGTGTTGATGGCACCGGCGTTTTCCACGTCCTTGCCCAGCAACAGCACGTAGCCACCGCCGGCCGTGGAGGTGGCCGGCGCGTGGGTCTGGATCTGCGCGCCCTGCTCCACCAACACCTTGCCAGCGGCCTGGGTGAAACTGGGGCTGGTCGTGTTGGTGCTGTACAGGCCACGCTGGGTGAACTGCTCGGCAGTGAAATCGGTGGCGGCGGCCACCAGGTTGCGCACGTTGACCTGGCTGCTGCCGCTGAACACGATGCCGTTGTTGTTGACGATCAACACCGTGCCATTGGCCTTGAGCGCGCCCTGCACCTGGCTGGGCGCGGTGCTGTTGTTGACCCGGTTCAACGCCGCCCAGTCGGCCTGCTGTTGCAGTTCCAGGGTGGTGTTGCGGCCAATGTTGAAGGTGTCCCAGTTGAGCACGGCCTTGTCTGCCGTCTGTTTGATGGTCACCAGGGTCTTGCCATTGGCATCGGTCTGCACCGGCCCCTCGGCATTGACGAACAGCGGCTTGCCGTCGGCGCCGATGACCACATTCAGGCCATTGCCACCCAAGCCGTTGTGAATGGTCTCCAGCCCCGCCTTGGCCCCCGCCCGCCCGGCCGCTTGCGCCGCCTGTTGCGCGGCAATCGCTGCCACCGTGTTGTTCAGCGTGCTCAAGGAACGCTGCAACTGGGTGTTGGCCCGTTGCTGCTGGGACAGCGGTGGCGGCGTGCCCGGCAAGCCGGCCCCCGGGCGCGCCACACCGGCCGCCTTGGCCGCGCCCTTGGCCGCGAACCAACCCGAACTGAACGCCTGGGGCTGCGCCCCATAGGCCGAGCCCGCGAGCATCAGCAAGGCAATGGCATGGGCCAGCGGCTTGAGCCGCAACACCGGCTGCGCGGCAGCTTCACGGCGGTGGGCAACGGGAGAGGCAGTCGGTTTGGGCTGGGAACGCATCACTTACAGGTCCTTTTCACGGGTCTGGCGAACGACGGGCGCACGGCGGGGCCGCGGGCACGCGCTGGGGTTACTACCTAGGCGGTTGGGCAGCGGCGCGACCGAACTCTTGTCATGCAATGTTCATGTGCCGGGCGTGCGCCTGAAACGAAAAAGCCGGCAATGGCTTGCGCCATTGCCGACCCTGGAACCCAACCTGCCCAACGGCAGGTTTTTACAACGGACGGCCCAAACCGGCGCACAGGCTGGTGTTGCCCAGGCGCAGCGGGCTGGCAGCCTTGTAGAACGTGTCGTGGACGGCTTGCTGCCAAGTGCTGGACAGCGGGATGAAGGAGTGATCGACCACAGCGGCGTCGTTCAAACCGGTGTAGTGCCGGTTGATGAAGTTGCGGATGCGCAGGTTATCGCTGCTGTCTTTGTAGCACTGGCTGAACACCAGGTTGGTGGTGCCGACGATGGGATAACCGGCAGATGGGTTGGCAAACGTCGGTACCCAGTCCAGTGGGTTGGCGACGTTTTTGGAGGTGTCCAGCGTAGGCGGCAGAACGGTGTCCAGGGTGGTCTGCACGTTGGCCTGGCTAGGCAGCAGGCCGTTGATGGAGGCAACAGCCTGGGCGTTGTCGTAGTCGGCGTAGTCCGGGCTGACGTAGCCGATGGAACCGTTGTTGGCCACGATCGCGGCGGCAACGCCGTCACTGCCGGTCACGCCGATGTAGGTCGAGCCCACTGGCGCGCCGGTGGCTGGGTTAAAGCCCACGGCGGTGCTGAAGTTGTTGCTGGCGCCAGGCACCGAAACCGGTTTTACCGCTTTGAGGTGAGTGGTGAAGATCTCGGTGGTACCGCTGTTTTCGGTGCGGTAGATCACTTTGATCGGCAGGTTTGGACCGGCGGTGCCGTTGAAGGTCACTTGGTTCCAGTTGGTGGTTTTACCGGCGAAGATGTCGGCCAGTTGAGTGCTGGTCAGGTTCAGCGAAGTCTTGCCGTCCAGGTGAAAAGGCACGGTGACCGAGGTAGCAGCGGCGGGCACTTGGATCAGCGCACCGAAGCTTGCCTTGCCCAAGGTGGCGTGAGCGTCATAGGCAGTCAGTTCGGCGGCGCTGACCAACGAGTCGCTACCGGCGTAATCGACGGTGATACCAGGGGCCAACTTGATTTTGGCGGAGTCGTTACCGAAGAAGGCTTTTTTGCCGTCGCCGCTGCCCACACCCTTGTACGCTTCAAAGCCAGGAGTCGAGGACGCCAGGATGCCGGTGCCGGCGGTGGTGCCGTAGAGTTTTTCCGGCAGGGTGGCACCGCCACCGACAACAGCGGCCATGGATTGGGCCGAGGCCAGTGCAGCAACAGCCAGGGAGGCCGCGATCAGAGTGCGCTTAAACATGAAGATTCTCCTTTCGTCGTGTTCATACGTTGAGTGAGTTGTTCTTGCATGACGCCATATGGCGCTCGGGCTCCGGGGCTGTGGTGCAGGTGTTCCGGTCGAGGCCATGGGTTAGAAGTTCGCAGCTCGCGGTGACAGATAAAGGAAAAAACCACGGGAGGAAGGCGCTGTTTTCGAGGTTTTTTTCACGGGTGTGCAGGGTGGTTTGCGAGGCTCTGGCGCGGGGTGTGAGGGTGTTTGTGCGACGTGCCGGGCTACAGGCCTGGGCCGCTGGTGAGGGCTTGGCGCGACATGAAGCAATGATGAACCCGAGGTTGAACGGGCTAATGCTCGGGAGTGCGGGCGCGCAAGGCATCGGCAATCGGCATGTAGCAAGCAGGCTTGCCTGCGCTGGGGTGCGTAGCGCCCCTCGACTGTGTGAACCCAACGGCCACTGCGGGCGCGGGCGAGCCCGCTTGCTACAGAGCCGGTGGGCGGGAGGGTGCATTCACTGCACCAACTGATTGATCTCGATGATCGGCAACAGCACCGCCATGACAATCACCAGCACCACCGCGCCCATGATGACGATCATCAGCGGTTCGAGCAGTGCGGTCATGCCCATGGCGCGGCGTTCGATGTCGCGGGACAGGGTTTGTGCGGCGCGTTCGAGCATGGGCGGCAGGCAGCCGGTTTTTTCGCCGCTGGCGATCAGGTGAATCAGTACCGGCGGGAAGACTTTTTCCACCCGCAGGGCCGAGGCCAGGTTGACCCCTTCGCGCACTTTGGCGGTGGCGTCGCTGACACTCTGGCTCAGGCAGTCGTTGGACAACGTCTGGCGCGCCGCTTCCAGGGCACGTAACAGCGGCACCCCGGCGCCGCCGAGGATCGCCAGGGTGGACGCGAAGCGCGCAGTGTTCAGGCCCAGCACGAAGCGCCCGATCAGCGGCAGGCCCAGCACGCGGCGGTGCCAGGCCAGGCGGGCGTGGGGGTTGCGCAGGTACAGGCGCCAGCTCCACACCGCCGCCGCCATCACACCAAAACACAACCAGCCCCAGGCGCGGATAAAGTCGCTGGCGTTGAGCATCACCAGGGTCAGCCCCGGCAGGTCCTGGCGGGCCTGGGAGAAGGCGCTGACCACCTGCGGCACCACGTAGCTGAGCAAAAAAATCACGATGGCCACCGACACCAGCCCCACCACACCGGGGTAGATGAACGCGGTGAGGATTTTGCCGCGCAGGTTGTTGCGCTCCTCGATGTAGTCGGCCAGGCGTTCCATGACCTGGGCCAGGTCGCCCGACTCCTCCCCCGCCGCGATCAGCGCCCGGTAGATGTCGGGGAAGTCCCGCGGCCGCGCCGCCAGGGCTTCGGCCAGGCGCATGCCGCCGCGCACATCGGCGCGCACGGCGCTGAGGGTCTGAGCGATGTGTTTGCGCTCGGCCTGCTCCACGGTGGCGCTCAACGCCGCTTCCAGGGGTAGGCTGGCGCCCAGCAGGCTCGCCAGTTGCCGGGTGGCCCAGGCCAGGTCGTTGTCCGAGAGCTTGGCGCCAAACAACCCGGCGCCGCTGCTGGGCTGGCTGTCCAGTTGCACCTGCAGGGCAATCAGGCCACGGCTGCGCAAGGCGGCCAGGGCCGCGCCCTGGCTGTCGGCTTCCAGGTGCCCGGTCTCAAGGTTGCCCTGGGCGTCGGCGGCTTCAAAACGGTAGCGATTCATCAGGTGTCCCGTGTCACGCGCAGGATTTCTTCAGGGGCGGTGGCGCCACTGCGCACCCAGCGTTCACCGTCCTCGCGCAGGCTGAACATTCCTGCCACCCGCGCGGCGGCGCGCAGGGCCTGTTCGCCGGCGCCTTGGTGGATCAGGGTGCGGATGTCGTCGTCGATGCAGAACAACTCGTGGATGCCCGTGCGCCCGCTGTAGCCCGTGTGGTTGCACGCCGCGCAGCCCACCGGGCGCCAGGTGCCGGGTGCGCTGGGGTCCTCTTGCTTGCATTGGTTGCACAGGCGCCGCACCAGGCGCTGGGCGAGCACGCCGAGCATGGACGAGGCCAACAGGAACGGCTCCACCCCCATGTCGATCAGGCGATTGACCGCCGACACCGCATCGTTGGTGTGCAGCGTCGCCAGCACCAGGTGCCCGGTGAGGGAGGCCTGCACGGCGATTTGCGCCGTCTCCAGGTCGCGAATCTCGCCGATCATGATGATGTCCGGGTCCTGGCGCAGGATGGCGCGCAGGGCCAGGGCGAAGGTCATGTCGATCTTGGCGTTGACCTGGATCTGGCTGATGCCCGGCAGGTCGTATTCCACCGGGTCTTCGACGGTGAGGATGTTGCTGGTGCTGGCATCCAGGCGCGCCAGGGCGGCGTAGAGGCTGGTGGTCTTGCCGCTGCCGGTGGGGCCGGTGACGAGCACAATGCCGTGGGGCTGGCGGATCAGGCCATCGAGTTTGCCCAGCACCTGGGCGTCCATGCCCAGGGTTTCCAGTTGCAGGCGCCCGGCCTGTTTGTCCAGCAGGCGCATCACCACCCGCTCGCCATGGCCGGTGGGCACGGTGGACACACGAATGTCGATGGGCCGCCCGGCCACGCGCAGGGCGATGCGGCCATCCTGGGGCAAGCGTTTTTCGGCGATGTCCAGTTGCGCCATGATCTTGATCCGCGACACCAGCGCGCCGTGCAATGCCTTGCGCGGCGAAACCACGTCGCGCAGGGTGCCGTCGACGCGGTAGCGCACCACCGAGTGGGTTTCGTAGGGCTCGATATGGATGTCGCTGGCCTCGTCCCGCGCGGCTTGGCTGAGCAAGGCGTTAATCATACGGATCACCGGGGCGCCGTCCTGGGTGTCGAGCAGGTCGGTGATTTCCGGGATGTCCTGCATCAGGCGGTCGAGGTCCACCTCGTTCTCGGCCGCGCCTACCACTGCCGCGGCGCTGCCAGTGTCGGCATAGGCGCTGGCGAGCAGGCCGTCGAGTTCGTCGTCGCGCACCCGCACCAGCCGCGCCGGGCCGAACTGGCGCCGCGCTTCGCCGATGCTCCAGCCCGGTGTGGACGGGCAAATGGTCAACACCGCGCCCTGCTCGTCTGCCCCCAGCAGGATGCGTTGGGCCTTGGCCCAGGCGTAGGGTAAGGCGCTCATCTCGCGGCCCTCGTCAGGGTTGGCGTAGCAAGCGGGGCGGTCATGGGGCGGGCACCGCGCGCAGGGTTGCCCGCACCGGGGTGGCGGGCGGTACGCCTTGGGCGGCGTTGGGCAGTTGCGGGGCTTGCATGTCGGGCATGGCCCAGCTGCGTTCCGGTTGCAGGCCGCCCTGGGCGCGGCGCATGAAGTCGTAGCGGTTGAGGGTGATACCGCGCCCCGCCGCGCTGTCGCGGATGATGTAGGGCCGCAGGAAGACCATCAGGTTGGTTTTGTTGATGGCGCGTTTTTCGTTGCGAAACAGTGCGCCGATGCCCGGCAGAGTGCCCAGCCATGGCACGGCGTCGTTGCTCTGGCTGTAGCCGTCCTGGAGCAGGCCGCCGAGGACCATGATCTGGCCGTCGTCCAACAGGATGCTGGTGTCGATCGCCCGTTTGTTGGTGACCGTGCCGCTGGAGGCGGCGGTGGCCCGTTCATCGACGCTGCTGACTTCCTGGTAGATGTCGAGCTTGACCGTACCGCCCTCGGAAATCTGCGGGCGCACGTTGAGCTTGAGCCCCACTTCTTCGCGCTGCACGGTTTGGAACGGGTTGTTGCTGGTGCCGCCACCCCCGGTCACGTAGCTGCCGGTGACGAAGGGGATGGTCTGGCCGACGAAGATGCTCGCCGCTTCGTTGTCCAGGGTCAGCAGGTTGGGCGTAGACAGCACGTTGCTGCCGCCCTTGGCCTTGAGGGCGTGGGCCAGCACCTTGAGGTCCAATACCTTGCCCACGCCGGGGATGTCCACGGTGCCGTTGACCAACCCCAGGCTCAGGCCGCCGGGTAGCACGTCGAGGCTGGTCTTGCCGCCGGTATTGATGCCGCTACCGCCCAGGTTGGCACCGCCGATCACGCCTTTGCCGCCCAGGTTGCCGGTTTGCCATTGCACGCCGAATTCGCTGGCGTCGTCTTCGTTGACTTCCACGATCAGGCTTTCGATCACCACTTGGGCGCGGCGCTGGTCGAGCAGGTCGATGACTTCGCGCAGGTTGCGGTACAGCGGGTCGGGGGCGGAGATCAGCAAGGTGTTGGTGGTGGCGTCGGCCTGGATGGTCACGCCGCCGGCGGTGAACGCCACGCTCTGCTCATTGGCCGTCGCCCCGCCACTGCTGCCCGGTGCGCTGGCGCCCTGGGCATAGCCGCTGCTGGCCGGGGTGCCCGCGGGCGGTGGGCTGCTGCCGTTCTGGCCGCCACTCTGGCTGGCGCCGGTGGTGGCGCCCATGGCGCCGAGCTTGGCCCGGGCATCGTCGCTCAGACCGCTGTCGCTTTCGCCGGTGAGCAAGCCGCGCAGGGCCTGGGCCAGTTTGCCGGCCTGGGCGTTGCGCAGGTACACCACGTGCAGGTTGCTGGGGTTGCTCTGGGCGTTGTCCAGTTTGTACACCAGGTTGCGCGCCAGCTCGGTGCGCTCCGGGCTGCCGGCGCGAATGATGATGGAGTTGGAACGCGGGTCGCCGAGCACGGTGATTTTTTGGGTCGGGTCGTTGCCCTGGCCTTCGAGCAACTCGGAGACCATGGCGGCGATATCGACTGCGATGCCGTTCTGCACCGCCACCACATCGGTGTCGATGGCGCTGGGAGTGTCGATGCCGTCGATGATGCGCGCCACCCGCTCGAGGTTTTCTGCGTAATCGGTGATGACCACCGTGTTATTGCCCGGGTAGGCGTTGATCGGGTTGTTGGGCGAGACGATGGGGCGCAGCACCGGGATCAGGTTCACCGCGTTTTCGTATTGCAGGCGGAAGGTGCGGGTCAGCATGCCGTTACCGGCCGGTTGGTCGGCGCTGTAGAGCGGCCCGCCCAGCAATTTGGCGTCGGCCTCGGGCACCACTTGGGCGACGCCGCCGACGTCCACCACGCTAAAGCCCTGCATGCGCAGCGCCGCCAGCAGCATGTCGTAGGCCTGGCGCGCCGGCACCTGGCCCTCGGACACCAGGGTCAGGTTGCCCTTGACCCGTGGGTCCACCAGAAACTGCTGGCCGGTGGAACGGGACAAGGCGCGCACCACGGCTTGGATATCGGCCTCGACGAAATTGAGCTGCACCGGTTGCTCGCCCAACGGGTTGCGCGCCGGAGCCGGGGCGTTGCTGGCCGCGCGGCTGCGCCCGGGTTGGCTGATGGGGTGCTGCACCCGGGGCTTGGGCGCCAGGTCCGACTGGTTGCGCAAACGGTCGGCCAGGGCGTCGCCGCTGCGCTGGGTATTGGCCAGGGGCCGGCCCAGTTCGCTGTCCACCAGCAAGGGCGGTTGCGGCGTGGGCGGGTTGCTGCTGCATGCGGCCAGCGCCAAGAGGAACACGGGCGCGACCTTGCGGTACTGACGGCGCAAAACTGACTGCTTCATGAAGCTTCCTTAGCGCCAGGCGCCTGATCCATGCGTACGGTTCCGGACAATGTGCTGCGCGTGTCATCGAGCGCCGCGCCGCGCTGCAAGCGGGCCTCGATGACGTTCAGGGACAGTTGCCGAGGGTTGCCCAGCAGCCAGCCGACCAGCGCATCGGCGGGGGCTTTGTCGAACGTCAGTTGCCAGGCCGGGTTCCCAGAGTCGGGCGGCTGGAGTTGGTAGTGCTCGCCCAGGCCGCTGGCGTGCAGGGACTGGCGCAGTTGTTGTTCCAGGCCCGGGCCGGCGCCCTGCCCCAGGTCGCCGAGCAAGGCGTCCAGGGCTTGGGCCTGGGCGCGCACCTTGGGGGTTTCGGCCTGCCAGTAGGCGAGTTTTGCCAGGGCCGGCCCGATCAGCACGCTCCAAACCAGCAGCGCCGCGAGGGCCAGGGCAGCACCGGCCAGCAGGCGTTTTTCGCGCAGCGCCAGGGCCTGCCAGAACGCCTCGGCGCGGGCCGTGAGGTGGCGCAGACGCGCCTGGGGTGCAGCGAAGGAAACCTTACTCATCGTCCACTTCCTTGGGGGCGTCGGGGGTTGGGGCGGCGGCCATGGGGCGCAGGGTCCAGCCGGCGTCGCTGGCACTGGCCTGAATGCCCGCCTCGGCCAGGGTGGCCTGCCAGGCGTGGTCGGCGGGTTTACGGCTGTCAGCCAGCAGGGTCAGTTGCAACTCGCCATTCTCGAACACCAGCCCTTGCACGCTGGCGGCGATAAACGGCATGGCCGTGGCGGCGTGTTGGATCAACGGGGTGAAACCGGCCTCGCCCGCTACGCCGCTCTGCCGTGCGGCGAGTTGCTGGCGGGCCTGCTGCAAGGGGTTGAGGATCACCGGTAATTCGGGAAAGGCCTGCTTGACCCGCTGGTGGATCTGCGCCTTGAGCTGTTGGCCCCGGGCGGCTTCGCGGGCGGCGTAGAGGTTCAAGCCCAGCGCCCACACCGCCACCGCTAGGGCGCAACAGGCCAACGCCTTGCCCCACCCTTGGGCCGCGTGCCCACGGCCCAGCACCCCGGCGTGCAAGCCCCAGCCCGGCGCCGGCCCAGCCCAGCGCTGCTGGCTGGGCAAGCCTGCGGGCAGGCCCTGCGGGGCACCGTCCCCCAACCATTGCACGTCGGGGCCGGCAACGGTCAGCAGGTCGGCGTCAGCCGCCTCGGGGTACACCTCGGCGTGCAGCAGGCTGTGGCGCAGCAGCAGGTAGCCGTCCCAGCGGCACGCCACCGGGGCGCCGCTGGCCACTGTCGGCAAGGCGTAGGCCGCCGGGAAAAGGCCGCGCAACGTCAGCCCACACTGGCGCAACAGGGCGCCGAGCCGCGCCAACGCATCACGGGGCAGCCAGGCCAGGGCCACCCGGCCGTGATCGTCGCGGCGGCCATGGGCAATGAACATCTGCGCCGGCGCGCCGAGGATCAGCCCCGCCACCGCGCACTGCACCGCCGCCGTGACCTTGACCGCTGGCAACGGCGGCAGTTCGAGGCTGGCGAGCACGCTGTCCTGCGGGTGCAAGTAGGCCTCCAGCGCGGGCAACTTGGCGCGCTGGCCGAGTTGGGCCAGGGTGCAACGGCCCTCCTCACGCACCTGGCCGTTACGCTCCAGCCAGGCGAAGGTCACTTCGCTGTTGGCCTGCAAATCAGCCAGGGGCGGCAAGGCCATGCGCAACAGGCTCATACCCCCACCCGCGACCAGATCACCCGGGGCATGGCCTCTTCGCTGCGGTACAACAACACGTCGAGGCTGACCCGGCGCCGGTCGCTGCGGGCCTGGCCGCGCAGGCGGAACCACTCGCTGGTAATGCCGACCCGCACGTCGTCGACCACCAGGTGCGGCATGCGCAAGCGGTTGACGAACTCACCCCGGTTGATAAACCACTGGCCGCTGTCGCGCTCTGCGATCAAACCTTGGGCCCGGGCCAGCGACAGCCCCGGCACCACCGCCGCCAGCACCGTGGCGCTGGCGGTGTTGCCATTGACCCAGGTGTTGGCCGGCAGAATCGTCAGGTACGGCGCCAAGCGCGCCAGCAAGGCGTCGTCCACCCCTTCGACACCACGCAGGTCATCGAGGCTGCGCAGCATGCTGTATTGCGCCCGCTCGGGTTTGGCCGGCGCGTTGGGTGAAGTGGCGCGAGCACCTGGACTGACGGGGGCTGCGGGCACCGGCTCACGCTTGGCAACACGGGGATAGGCATTAATGACCCGCTGGCTGATGCGCTGGCCCACCGCCGGGCTGACGCCGAGCAATTGGCACAGGCGCTCGAAGTTCTGTAACTCTTGCGGGTCCGGGCGCTGGTTGGCCATCAAGTTGCGCAGGTTGAACTTGCCCTGCTCGTCCTGCAATTGCCCGGCGAAAGGGCCAGCGCCCTGTTGCAGCACGATGGGCCTGGCCCAGGGCTGGTCGAGGCGGGTCGCCGCTTCCTGGAGGCGGGCATCGCGCAGCACCTGGCGGCTCAGCTCCACCGCACCGAGCAGGCGCCAGGTGCCCTGGACCCGTTGTTGTTCGGCCTCAAGGCTGCGGGTGAACAGGGTCTGGCGGTTGAGCATACCGCCGGCGATCACCGCAACCACGGCGGCGATCAGCAAGGCGCTGATGATGGCCATGCCCTGCTGCCCGGCCGGTGCTGGCGTAGGACGCTTCATGGCCGGCCCTACAACTGCCAGGAGCCGATATCGGCATTCACGCCCTCGCCGTCGGGCTGGCCGTCGGCGCCCAGGGAAAAGATGTCCACCTCACCATTAGCGCCGGGGTTGAGGTAGTTGTAAGGGCGGCCCCAGGGGTCATTGGGCAAGCGGTCCAGGTAGGCGCGCCAGTTGCTGTTCTTGGCATCGGCGGGGCGTTCCACCAGCACCTTGAGGCCCTGGCTCATGCTGGGGTAGGTGCCGTGGTCGAGGCGGTAGAGCTTGAGGGCTTGCATCAGGCCGCCGATGTCCTGGCGCGCGGCGGTGGCCCGGGCCTGGTCGGGGCGGTCGAGCACCTTGGGCACCACCATGGCCGCGAGAATCCCGAGGATGACCACGACCACCATGATTTCGATCAGGGTAAAGCCGCGCTGGCGGCGCCCATGGCCCTGGGAGTTGATGCGTGCGATATCCATCTCGACGTTCCTTGGCTTGATTCGATTCGCCGCGAAGTGTTGCAAGAAGATATGTCAGAGGTATTGAAAAACCTCGGGAGGTTCGGTCAGCAAGCGGTCAAGGGCCGGGGCTAGTGTGCAAGGCTCTCCCCTGCCCTGGAATGCCCATGCAGCGCCCTCGCCGGCAAGTTGGCTTTACCCTGATCGAAGTGCTGGTGGCCCTGGCCATTATTGCCGTGGCCATGGCCGCGGCCGTGCGGGTGGCGGGGCTGATGACCCAGAGCAACGGCCTCTTGCGTGACAGATCCATTGCCCTGCTCGCGGCCCAGAGCCGCATGGCCGAACTGCGCCTGCAAGCGCGCCTGCCCAATGGCCTGAGCCGCGTCGATTGCGACCAGGGCCGTTTGCTGCTGCGCTGCGAACAACGCATCGCACCGGCCACCGACCCGCGCTTGCTGAGCATCAACCTCACCGTCCTGGACCGCAGCCGCGAGGCACCGCCACTGGCAAGGCTTGAGACCCTGCTGGTGCGCCCGCTGTAGGCACAACCCGTGGGAGCAACGCTGTGGGCCCTGCTCGCGATAGCGGTATTTCCACCGCGATAAATGCATTGCCTGGGCCGGCCTCATCGCGGGCAGGGCCCGCTCCCACAGGGGAGCCGCGGGCCAGCCAGCATAGGTGATCGACACCAGGTCCTGTGGGAGCGAGCCTGCTCGCGATGCCAGCCAGCACCTTTGCCGCCTCAGGCACCGCCGTCGCGAGCAGGCCCGCCCCCACAGGGGGCGTTTTGAGGTATGTGGATTAGGTGGCCAACTCCCGCAGTTTGGCCAGTTCTGCCGTCGGCAACGGGATGCCCGCGACCAGCGACTTGGCCCGGGTGCGGTAGCGGCGGTCGCCCGGCAGGCGTTCCAGGCCCACGGCGTGCATCTGCCGGACCAGTTCGGCGCTGCGCTGGGCGAAGCTGTTGCCGCCGGACTTGCTCGGGTCGATCACGATAACCAACTGCCCGGTCCAGGGCGTTTGCGCACCGGGGTGCTGGGACCAGTCGAACTCGAATGAGAAGTTGCCCCCGGTCAGCGCCGCCGCCAGCAGTTCCACCATCATCGACAGCGCCGAGCCCTTGTGCCCGCCAAACGGCAGCAAGGCGCCGCCATTGAGGATGGCTTTGGGCTCGCAGGTAGGCTGGCCGAGGCTGTCCACGCCCATGCCTGGGGCCAGTAGCTCGCCCTTGCGCGCGGCGATCTGCACGTCGCCATGGGCGATGGCGCTGGTGGCCAGGTCGAACACGATGGGGTCACCCCCTTCGCGGGGGGCGGCGAACGCAATGGGGTTGGTGCCGAACAGCGGCCGCTGGGCGCCGTGGGGCACCACGCACGTCATGCTGTTGACCACGCTCAGGGCTACCAGGCCTTCTTCGGCGAACGGCTCGACATCCGGCCACAACGCCGCGAAATGGTGGGAATTACGAATCGCCAGCACCGCGATCCCGGCGCTGCGCGCCTTCTCCACCAACAGCGCGCGTGCTGCGGCCAGGGCCGGTTGGGCGAAGCCATTGGCAGCGTCCACGCGCACGAAGCCCGACGCCACGTCTTCGACCACCGGCAGCGCTTGGCCATCGACCCAGCCGCTGGCCAGGGACGACAGGTAACCGGCGATGCGGAAAACGCCATGGCTGTGGGAACCGTCGCGCTCGGCGCGGGCACAGTTGTCGGCCAGCACCTGGGCCACGGCCGGCGAGGTGCCGTGGCGCAGGAAGATGCGTTGCAGCACGTGGCTCAGCTCGGCCAGGCTGAGGTGGGCCGTATCGGGGGATGAAGGCATTCTGAGGCTCCGGTGCATTGTTATTGGAAGTGGGCTACAGCGGTTCGACTATCCAGTCATGCCAGTTAGCTGTCAAATATTGACTTAATGACAGAAAACATTCACCTTCTGCCTCAAGTGCTGAATAACAACAGGAAGCAGCCTTGAGCCAGCCTATCAAACAACGCCTTGAAAGCAGCTTGTCGACCGCCGCCGCGTCGGGCCGGGCGATTGCCAGCTACATGCTGGCCAACCTCTATGAGCTGCCGTTCCAGACCTCGGCCGATATCGCCGCCAAACTGGGCGTGAGCGAATCCACGGTCGGGCGCTTTTGCCGCTCCATCGGCTACCGCCACTTCAAAGCGCTGAAAAACGACCTTAAGGCCGACCTGGGCGAAGGCCCGTGGCTGGTGGGCGATCGCCTGCAAGAATTCCGCCAGCAGGCGAACAACAGCCCCCAGGGCCTGCCGCGCAGCTTCGAGCTGGAAGTCGGCGCCCTGGTCAAAGTCTACGAATACAGCCTGACCCCGGCCTGGCAAGTGGTCAGCCAACGCCTGGCCACGCGGCCCAAGGTGTTTGTCGCCGGGTTCCAGACCGAACGCGGCATCGCCGCCTCCATGGTGCACTTACTGCAATACCTGCGCGACGGCGTGCAGCAGGTGGACGGCTGCGCGAGCAATTTCGCCGACGTGCTGCTCAGCGTGCCCCAGGAATGTGCCCTGGTGGTGTTCGACGCCCGCCGCTACTCGCGCCACGCCCTGACCCTGTGCCGCAAGGCCCGCGAGGCCGGGATCGCGGTGACGCTGGTCACCGACACTTTCTGCGACTGGGCCGAACAGAACGCCGACGAGGTGTTTCGCGTGCCCACCGAGTTCAACCTGTTCTGGGAATCCACCGCCACCATGCTTTCGCTGGTGCACCTGATGGTCAATGAGGTGTGCAAGCAACTGGGCCCGGACGTGGAAAAACGCCTGGAAGCCACCGCCGCCCTGCATAACGAGTTCGTTGGCTACACATCGTCACCCGCTCAAAAACAATAATCGAGGTGCTACATGAAAAACGTCGTCCGCTTTGCAAGTGCTTGCGCATTGGTCGTGGCCGGTCTGTCGACCGCCCAGGCCGAAGTCCTGAAAATCGCCACCGAAGGCGCCTACCCACCGTTCAACTACGTGGACTCCGACAACAAACTGCACGGCTTTGACGTGGATATCGCCAACGCCCTGTGCGAGCGCATGAAGGTCGAGTGCACCATCGTCGCCCAGGACTGGGAAGGCATCATCCCGGCGCTGATTGCCAAGAAATACGACGCGGTGGTTGCCTCGATGATTGCCACCGAGGAGCGTAAACAGAAAATCGCCTTCACCAACCACTACTACCGCACGCCGTTGTCGGTGGCCGTGGCCAAGGACTCGGACATCACCGACGCCCAGACCCAGTTCAAGGGCCGCACCGTGGGCGCCCAAGCGTCTTCGACCCAAGCCATCTACGCCGAAGACGTCTACGATAAGGCCGGCGCCGACGTGAAGCTGTACCCGACCCTGGACGAAGCCAACAGTGACCTGGCGGCTGGCCGTGTGGACGGGGTGATCGCCGACAAGTTCCCGCTGCTGGCCTGGGTCGAAACCGCCGGCAAGGACTGCTGCAAGATCCTCGGCGACGTCGCGGGCACCACCGCCGATGCTTCCATCGCCGTGCGCCAGGGTGACGATGCCCTGCGCGAACGCCTGAACAAGGCCCTGGACGAAATCGTCGCCGACGGCACCTACAAGAAAATCTCCAGCCGCTATTTCGCGTTCGATATCTACTGATCGAGACCACGATCACCTGTGGGAGCGGGCTTGCCCGCGATGAGGCCGCTAGCCCCCGGCGCTGAGTGCCAGGTACAGCGCAATCGCCGGCAGGCCCGCTCCCACATTTCCACACCCCGACTGCGTGCCTGAACAGGCACAAGGCCGGCGTGTGCTCCCAATACCGCGTATGCGAAGGAGTTCGACCATGTTCGAACAGTTTTCCTTGTTATCGTTTGCCAGCGGCGGCTGGGGCGCGGCGTTGCTTGCCGGGGCCCTGGTAACCATCGCCCTGGCACTCAGTTGCGTGCCCATCGGCTTGCCGCTGGGCCTGGGCGTGGCCCTGGCAGCGCGCTCCAAAAAGCGTTGGCCGCGGGCGATGGCGACGGTGTTTTCCACGGTATTCCGTGGCCTGCCGGAGCTGTTGACCCTGCTCATCATTTACTACGGCTGCCAGATCGCCGCGCAGAAGATCCTCGGCGCCATGGGCTACGAAGGCCAGGTGGAGATCAACACCTTCGTCGCCGCCATGATCGCCTTCAGCCTGGTGTTCGCCGCGTTTTCCAGCGAGATCTGGCTGGGCGCGTTCAAGACCATCCCCAAGGGCCAGTTCGAGGCCTGCGCGGCCTTGGGCCTGTCCAAGGCGACGACTTTTCGCAAGGTGATCCTGCCGCAACTGGCGCGCATCGCCCTGCCGGGGCTGTCGAACAACTGTCTGTCGCTGCTCAAGGACACCTCCCTGGTGTCGACCATTTCCCTGGTGGACCTGATGCGCCAAACCAACCTGGCGGTCAGCGTGACCAAGGAGCCGATGTTCTTCTACCTGGTGGCGTGTTTCGGCTACCTGTTTTTCTCGGCGTTGTCCGGGCGCCTGTTCCATTTCCTTGAGTCGTATTTCAGCCGCCATCAACGGAGTGCCCGGCCATGACCTTCGATGACGTGCGCAACCTGCTGCTCAACCCCGACCTGTTGGAACGCTACGGCCCGCGCTTTATCGACGGCCTGCTGGTGACCGGCAAACTGGTGGCGATTTCCTTCACCCTGGGGGCGATCCTGGGGCTGCTGCTGGCCTTGGGCAGGCTGTCGAAAAGCCGCGTGCTGCGTGGTTTCACCGGTGGCTACATCTACTTCTTCCGCGGCTCGCCGCTGCTGGCCCAACTGTTTTTGCTGTACTACGGCCTCGGTTCGTTCAAGGGCCTGTGGCAAGACCTGGGGCTGTGGTGGTTTTTCCGCGATGCGTGGTTCTGCACCCTGCTGGCGTTCACCCTGAACACGGCGGCGTACCAGGCGGAAATCCTGCGCGGCGCGATGCTGGCCGTGGCCCAGGGCCAACGCGAGGCATGCAAGGCCCTGAGCCTGTCGCGCTGGACCACCTTTCGCAAAATCATCCTGCCGCAGTCGTTGCTGGTGGCCATCGGGCCTTTGGGCAACGAGTTGATCCTGATGATTAAGGCCAGCGCCATTGCTTCGCTTGTGACCATTTACGACCTGATGGGGGTGACCAAACTGGCGTTCTCGCGCAGTTTCGACTTCCAGATCTACCTGTGGGCCGCCGTGCTCTACCTGATTATTGTCGAGGTGGTGCGCCGCAGCCTGAAACTGATCGAAGGCCGTCTGGGCCGTCATTTGAACTGAACCAAGCGGGGCCGCCACGCCGGCCCACGCACCAAGGATTCCCCCATGCACTGTCAAACCCTAGTTCTGGGCGCCGGCATCGTCGGCGTCAGCACCGCCCTGCACCTGCAAGCCCGCGGGCGCAACGTGGTGCTGCTGGACCGCCAGGCCCCCGGCAACGGCACCAGCCACGGCAACGCCGGGTTGATCGAACGCGCCAGCGTGATCCCCTACTCGTTCCCGCGGGACATCAGCAAACTGCTGCGTTACGGCCTCAACCAGCAATCGGACGTGCGCTACAGCCTCAAGCACCTGCCCAAAGCCGCCGGTTGGCTGCTGCAATACTGGCAACACTCTTCGCCCAAGGGCCTGGCGGCCGCCACCCGCGCCATGCTGCCGCTGGTGCAGCGCTGCGTGGTGGAACACGATGAACTGGCGACGCCCGCCGGCATGGGCGCGTTGATCCAGGGCGACGGCTGGGTCGAGGCGTTCAACGACGAAGCGGCGTTCGCCAAAGCCCGGCACGACGCCGAAGGCCTGGCCGAGTACCAACTCAACTACCGCGTGCTCGACCGCCAACAGATGCACGCTCTGGAACCGGGCCTGCACAGCGATATCGTCGGCGGCCTGCACTGGTTGGACCCCAAAACCGTCAGCGACCCCGGTGGCCTGACCCGTGGCTACGCCGAACTGTTCCAGCAACGCGGCGGCACCTTCGTACTGGGCGATGCCTTGAGCCTGTGCCAGCACAACGGCCAGTGGCAGGTGGACAGCGAGCAAGGCGTGATCTGCGCCGAAGAAGCGGTGATCGCCCTCGGCCCCCAGGCGCCGGCGCTGTTCGAGCCCCTGGGCTACAGGATCCCGCTGGCGATCAAGCGCGGCTACCACA
This sequence comes from Pseudomonas sp. MF08817, assembly GCF_059862705.1. Lineage (NCBI taxonomy): Bacteria > Pseudomonadati > Pseudomonadota > Gammaproteobacteria > Pseudomonadales > Pseudomonadaceae > Pseudomonas > Pseudomonas sp. MF08817. The sequence continues at coordinate 34,117 of NZ_JCBCUY010000033.1, read as the reverse complement.
TGCACTACGCCGCCCTGCCCGGCACCCATTTGCATCACCCGGTCCTCGACCCGATTGGCGGCTACGTGCTGGCGCCGATGGTGGGCGGCATTCGCTTGACCACCGGCATCGAGTTCGCCGACAGCGACGATCCGCTCAATGAAATCCAGTTGCGCCGCTGCGAAGCCCTGGCGCGGCGTTTCTACCCCCTGGGCGAACGCCTCGACGCCGAACCCTGGCTGGGCCGGCGCCCCTGCCTGCCGGACATGTGCCCGGTGATCGGCCCGGCACCAGAGCACCCGGGGCTGTGGTTCAACTTCGGCCACGCCCACCACGGCTTGACCCTGGGCCCGGTGTGCGGGCGCCTGCTGGCGGAAATGATGACCGGCGCCACACCTTTTACCGACCCGACGCCTTACCGCGCCGACCGCTTCCAATGATCGCTGGAGACCTGAGCATGCCTAACCCCTCTGCCCTGCTGGAGACGCCAGCGATGCCCCACCCCGACACCCGCAAAGTGGTGGTCGATATCGCCGGGCTGAACAAGTTCTATTCGGCCTTCCATGTGCTGCACGACATTGACCTCAAGGTGCGCGAAGGCGAACGCATCGTCTTGTGCGGGCCTTCGGGCTCGGGCAAGTCGACCTTGATCCGCTGCATCAATCGCCTGGAAATCGCCGAAAAAGGCACCCTGCTGGTCAACGGCACTGACCTCTCGGACAACACCCGCCAAGCCGCCCAGGTGCGCAGCGAAGTGGGCATGGTGTTCCAGCACTTCAACCTGTTCCCCCACATGAGTGTGCTGGACAACTGCTCCCTGGCGCCGATGTCGGTGCGCGGCCTGTCGCGCAAGCAAGCCGAAGAGCGGGCGCGCATGTACCTGAACAAAGTGGGGATCGAAAGCCAGGCCGACAAATACCCCAGCCAACTCTCCGGCGGCCAGCAACAGCGCGTGGCCATCGCCCGGGCGCTGTGCATGGAGCCGAAAATCATGCTGTTCGACGAGCCGACGTCGGCCCTGGACCCGGAGATGGTCAGCGAAGTGCTGGATGTGATGGTGAAGCTGGCCGGCAGCGGTATGACCATGCTGTGCGTCACCCACGAGATGGGCTTTGCCCGGCAAGTGGCCGAGCGGGTGCTGTTTCTCGATGGCGGCAAAATCATCGAAGACGCCCCGCCCAACGACTTCTTCAACGCCCCGCAAAGCCCAAGGGCCAAAGCGTTTCTAGCGCAGATCGTGCACTGACCCGTGGGCGCGAGCCCTGCTCGCGATGGCGGCGTTCCCGCCGCGATAAATGCATCGCCTGGACCGGCCTCATCGCGGGCAAGGCCCGCTCCCACAGGAGCCAACATAGGTGATCGACACCAGAACCCGTGGGAGCGAGCCCTGCTCGCGATGGCGGTGTTCCCGCCGCGATAAATGCATCGCCTGGACCGGCCCCATCGCGGGCAAGCGGAGCGCCGCCCGGCCCGCTCCCACAGGGGCTCACTCCACACAGGCTTGCTAGTTCTTGAACGCCGAGTGCTTGCGGCCCTGGTCGCACAGGGCAAACACCACCACCAGCACCGAGGCGATGGCCAGGATGATGACCACGCCATCGGTGGAGTTTGTGGCCGAGGCCGCAACCAGGGACAAGGCGCCCAGCGGCGCGAGGCCGCCGGCCACTGCGGTGCCGATTTCCCGGCCAGTGCCAAAGCCCGACGAACGCGTCTCGGTAGGGAACTGACGGCTGAGGAACGACCCCTGCGGCGCGAACATCATCGGCGCGAGGATGCCTGTGCCGATGCCGATGGCCACGTAGATCATCAGCGGTTCCCCGGTATTGAGCAGCGCCAGGAACGGGTAGGCGAACACCAGCGAAAACACCCCGCCCAGCATCAGCACCATTTTGCTGCTCCACTTGTCGCACAACCAACCGAAGCAGGGCACCGCGACGATGGCGATCAGGCTGGCGATGGTCACCGACAACGAGGTGACGTGCACATCCACGCCTTTGAACTGGGTCAGGTAAGCCAGGGAGAAGGTCTTGAAGATGTAGCTCAGGGCGTTGTAGCCAATCGCTACGAAAAACACCACGGCCAGGCCCTTGAGGTCGCTCTTGAACAGCGCCTTGAGGGGCGAGACCTGGGGTTTGTGTGCTTCTTTGTTCTGCTCTTTATTGCGCTCGAACTCCGGGGTTTCCGGGATGCTGTTGCGCACCCACAGGCCCACGCCCACCAGGGCGATGCTGCAAATGAACGGGATGCGCCAGCCGCCATTGAGCAAAAACTCATTGCCGTTGATGGTCAGCAGGTACACCGTCAGCGACGACAGCAACAGCCCCAGGTTCAAGCCCAACGCCGGCCAGGCACCCTGGCTGCCGCGCTTGCCTTGGGCCGCGTGCTCGTAGGAGGTGACCGCCGCGCCGGACAACTCGGCGCCCGCGCCCAGGCCCTGGATGATGCGCACCGCCACCAGCACGATGGGCGCCCAGATGCCGATGGAGGCGTAGCTGGGGATCAGGCCGATCAGCGTGGTGCACACGCCCATCATGCAGAACGTCACCACCAACACCTGTTTGCGGCCGAAGCGGTCGCCCAGGTAGCCGAACAGAATGCCGCCGAACGGGCGGGCGATAAAACCGATGGCGAAGGTGGAAAACGCCAACAGGGAGGCGGTTTTCGGGTCGCTGTTATCGAAGAAGATCTTCGAGAACACGATGGCGGCCATGGTGGCGTACAGGTAGAAGTCGTACCACTCCAGCATGGAGCCGAAAATCTTCGCCGCAGCGACTTTACGCAGGCGTTTTTTGGTTTGTAGCGGGGTCTCTGCTGCCAGGGCAGCGGCGGTGATTGCCGTCATGGGTGTTTCCTTATGCGTCTTTATAGTTATGTGCACAGGGTGCGTAGGGGCTTGCGTCAGCGGTGGGCCGGCGCAAGGTCTGGGTTCGGGGTGTCAGTTGGCGTTGAACATGCGGTCGGCGATCATCGCGCCGATGGGAATCGCCGAAGTGGCCGCCGGTGATGGCGCGTTGCACACGTGCAACATGCGCGGGGTTTGGGCGAACAGGAAATCGTGCACCAGGGTGCCGTCGCGCATCACGGCCTGGGCGCGGATACCCGCCTCGAACGGCAGCAAATCGCCGATTTCCAGAGACGGGCAGTACTTGCGGCACTGCTCCAGGTAGCCAGACTTGAACAGCGAATTCTTCATTTCCACGCTGCCGGAACCCAGGTTCTGCCAAATGGTTTTCCAGAACCCCGGGAAACTCGCGTACTGCGCCACGTCGCGCCAGTTCACGGAAAACTTCTTGTAGTTCTCACGGCCAAAGCCCAGCACCGCATTGGGGCCCACGGTGACGCTGCCGTCGATCATGCGCGTCAGGTGCACGCCCAGAAACGGCAGCTCCGGGTCCGGAATCGGGTAGATCAAGTGGTTGACGATGGTGTTCTTCGCCGCCGGCAAGCGGAAGTATTCGCCCCGGAACGGGATGATCTGGTGGTCGATCTTGACCCCGGCCATGGTCGCCAGGCGATCGGACTGCAAGCCGCCACATACCACCAGTTTTTTTGCCAGGGCTTGGCCGTGGGCGGTGCGCACGGTGACGTGGTCACCGCCCTCGACGATGGCTTCGACGGTGCGTTGCAGCTGAATCTCGCCGCCCTTTTGCACGATCACCCGGGCCATGGTTTCGCACACCTGGCGGTAGTCGACGATGCCGGTGGCGTCGAGGAACAGGCCGCCCAAACCCACGATGTTCGGCTCGCGGCGTTGCAACTCCTGGGCGTCGAGGCGCTCGACCTTCATCCCGTTGAGCTGGGAGCGCTCGTACAGGGCCTGCATGCGCTGCATTTCCAGGGGCGTGGAGGCCACCAGCAGCTTGCCGCATACCTCGAACTTGATCCCATGCTCCAGGCAGAACGCCTTGGTCGCCGCCGCGCCGCGCTTGCACAGGTCAGCCTTGAGGCTGCCCGGCGCGTAGTAGATGCCGGCGTGGATCACCCCGCTGTTATGCCCGGTCTGGTGCCGGGCCAGGGTGCTTTCCTTTTCCAGCAGCAGCAACGAAGCGCCGGGTTGGCGGTCCAGCAGCTCCATCGCGGTGGCGAGGCCGACGATGCCGCCGCCGATGATGCAAAAGTCATAAATCATGGTGGTTACCTTGGATCGGTTACGTCTGGTTATCAGGTTGTCAGACTAATACATTCATGAAAAACCCGCGTACCAGGGCACACGGGGTTTATCAGGGGTTTGGGGTGGCTTAATCGGTGGCGGGCAGTTCCAGCTTCAAGCGCTTGGCCGAGGCCCGCAGGTGGGCGTCGGCACAGGCGCTGGCGGCTTGCCGGTCGCCATCGGCGATGGCTTGGAACAAGGCCTGGTGCTCACGGGCCGCGTCGGCCGAGCCGCCGACCTGGGGGCTGGCCGAGTTTTCCCATGCGGTACGCCGGGCGCTGGCCAACTGGCTGCGCAAAAAGTCGTGGAAGGCGACGAAGTAGTCGTTCTTGCTGGCCTCGGCGATGGCGCGGTGAAAGGCCACGTCCGCGGCGGCAGCGGCAACGAAGTCGGTGCGCTTGTCATGCATTTGCTGCAGGGCTTGCTGCATGCGTTGCAGGTCATCCTCGTCGCGGCGCTGGGCGGCAATGGCGGCAGCCTGGGTTTCGATCCACAGGCGCATCTCGAACATCTGCGCCAAATCCGGGCGCCGGCCCTGCGGCTCGGGAAAACGGAACACCGTGCCGGCAGGTGTCTTGGAAATGTACGAACCCAAGCCACGGCGGGCGATCAGCACACCATCGGCCTTGAGCTGGGCAATCGCCTCGCGCACCACCGAGCGGCTGACATTGAGCTGCTCAGCCAATTGCTGTTCGGTGGGCAGGCGGGCTTCGGGGCCCAATTGGCCGGAGTCGATTTCGGCACGGATCGCGCTGACCACACGCATGACCAGCGAATCGGGGCGTTGGAGTTCGAGCATGGTTCTATTCTTATAAGTCAGGTTGTCGGACAATGCCGTTCGCTCGCAGGGATGTCAAGGCTGGGATGAATGTGGAAGCCCCCCACAAAAGCCACAGCCACACAGCCACCCTTCCCTTCAAGCCCCCGCCCGATAGCGCCCCGGCGTCTGCCCGGTCCACTTACGAAACGCCCGGTGGAACGCACTGGGCTCCTGGAACCCGGTCTGCTCGGCGATTTCACTCACGCTCAATGTGCCTTGGCGCAGCAGCTCGAACGCCAGGCTGCGGCGCACTTCGTCCTTGATCTGCTGGAACGAGCCATGTTCGCGGGCCAAGGTGCGGCGAAAGGTGCTGGGGCTCATTTGTTGTTCGGCGGCCAGGGCCGGCAGGGTCGGCCACTGCCCATAGGCGGTACCGCGCAGGCGCTGTTGCACCCGCGCCACCAGGCTTTGCTGGTTGCGAAAGCGGACCACCAGCCACTGTGGGGCGCTGCGCAGGAACACCTTGAGCGAGGCCAAATCCTGCACCACCGGCAGTGCCAGGTAATGGCTGGAGAATTCGATCTCGGTGCAGGGGGCGCCAAAACTCAGGTGGGTGCCCCACAGCAAGGGGTCGTCGCGCAGGGATACGCGCTGATGGGCGAACGCGGCGCGGTCGATGCTGATGCGCCGCCCGCCCAGCCAGCACAGCAGGCTAATCATCAGCACCAGAAAGGTTTCGTCGCCATAGCCCCGGGCCGCGGGGTCGGCGCTGTCGCTGTGTACCCGCAGTACCGCGCGCGGGCCGCGCACGCTGAGCTGGCCGCGAAAGTCGTGCAGAAACAGGCCGAAGTTGCCCAGGCACTGACCCAGGGCCTTGCCCAGGTTGGGTTCCTGGATCAGCGCGCGGCAGATCAGGGCAAAGGCACCGGGTGGCATGCCGTGGCGGTCAAGGCGGAAAAACTCGTCCTGCAATTCGTCGATCTGGATCAGCCACAGCGCCGCAAAAGCACTGGCCGGCACCCGTGCCTGCGGCTGGCCCAACAGCGCCGGATCGATTCCCGCTTGCGCCAGTACGGCGCGCAGGCGCTGGGGCTGCGCGCCCAAGGCGTGGAGCATGATCTGGGCAAAATACAGGGCGACTGAGTCTTTTTCGTCCATGGCGGCGGCGCTCCCCCGGCGAGCGGAAAAAGTGGCAAAAAGCGTCATCCCGGGTGACTGCTTATGGCATAGGCCTGAAGCGCGTACGCACCTAGACTGGCGCCATCACCCGGCATGGCAAGCGGCCATGGTACGCCAAGGGGCGCGCCCCTTCTGAACAAAAAAGAGACTTTCTGATGAACCTACACCGCATCGGCGTGATTGGCGCCGGCACCATGGGCAACGGCATTGCGCAAGTCTGCGCGGCGGCCGGTTTCGACGTGACCCTGCTGGACATCGCTGAACCGGCGCTGCAACGGGCCCTGGCCACCATCGACAAGAACCTCGACCGGCAAGTGGCCAAGCAGGTACTCAGCGCCGAACAAAAGGACGCCGCCCTGGCGCGCATCCGCCTGAGCACCGACTACACCAGCCTGGAACGCGCCGACCTGGTGATCGAAGCCGCCACGGAAAACCTCGACCTCAAGCTGCGCTTGCTGCAACAGATCGCCGCCCAGGTCAGCACCGAGTGCGTGATCGCCTCCAACACCTCGTCACTGTCGATCACCCAGTTGGCCGCCAGCGTCAGCGTGCCCGAGCGTTTTATCGGCCTGCACTTTTTCAACCCGGTGCCGATGATGGGCCTGATCGAGGTGATCCGTGGCCTTCAAACCAGCGATGCCACCCACGCCTTGGCGCTGGAGCTGTCCACGCGCCTGGGCAAGACCGCCATCACCGCCGGCAACCGCCCAGGCTTTGTGGTCAACCGCATTCTGGTGCCGATGATTAACGAAGCCATCCTGGTGCTACAGGAAGGCCTGGCCAGCGCCGAAGACATCGACGCCGGGATGCGCCTGGGCTGCAACCAGCCCATCGGCCCGCTGGCCCTGGCGGACCTGATTGGCCTGGACACCCTGCTGGCGATCCTCGCGGCGTTCTATGAAGGCTTCAACGACAGCAAGTACCGCCCTGCGCCACTGCTCAAGGAAATGGTCGCCGCCGGCTACCTGGGGCGCAAAAGCGGGCGTGGTTTCCATGCCTATGGCTGAGCGCTGCGCGCGCTTTGCCCAAAGCCGGGAAAAAGCCCTGGAGCTGTTCGCCAGCAAGGGGTTCGGCCAGGTCGGCATGCGGGAATTGGCGAGCCACTTGGGCCTGGCACCTGGCTCGCTGTACCACCATTACCCGAGCAAACAGCATTTGCTGCTGGACTTGATCGAGGAGTTCTACGACGAACGCCTGGCCGCCCTGCGGCGCATCGCCAAGCGGCCGGGGGCGATGGCGGCGCGGGTGCCGCGCATCGTCCAGGCCCACGTGCAACTGCACCGCGAGCTGCCGCTGCACTTTCGCCTGGTGGAGCGCGACAGCCCTTGCCTGAATGAGGAGCAGCAACAACAAGTGGCCCGCTTGCGTGACGCCTACGAAGGCCAGTTGCTCAGCCTGCTCGGCCAGCAGACCCGTTTGGACGACCCGGCGGTGCGGGCCGCGGGCCATGCCCTCGCGGCGCTACTCAACAGCGCCCCGGCATGGTTGACGGAGCATGTGCCGCATCAGGATGGCTTGATCGAACACTGGGTGGCGGCCGCCATCGAGCGCCTGCTGCCCTGCCCCAGGCCGCAGGCGCTGGCGGGTTAGTCGTCCAGGGGTTTGGGTGGCGCGGCGGGCTTGGCCGGTTTGGTGTGCTTGCCGGGCGTAGCCGGCACGGCTTCGGCGGGCGGCGCCACGGTGGCGGTGAGTTGTTTTTCGCTGGCGGGGAGTTGGTCGACAGCGGTGAAGATGTCCTTGAGTTCGATGGCGCCTTCGTCTTCGAGTTTTTTCTCGCCGTCCTTGCCCAGTAAAACCACCTTGATCTTCGAGCCTGCGCCGAGCTTCAAGGTACGGATCAAGGCCATGGTGCTTTGCGGGTCCAGCGCCTTGTCGTCCCGTTTGCCGGTCATGCCCACCAGGGTGTAGAGCACCAGGTTGCGTTCCTTCGCGGCGCTTTGGTTGGCCGGCTCCTTGAGCGCCTGCTCCAACCGGATCAGGGTCGGGTCCAGGCTATCGCGAGCGATGACGACCAGTGGCCGGGACTTGCCGCGATCCATCGCCAAGGGATTGTCGTCACCAGCCGCCAGGGCTGGAGCCGCAACGGCCACCCACGTGGCCAGCATCAGGGAACGGATCAACATGGCTACCTCCATTTCATTTTTTTCAAGCGTAGTCCAGAGAAGCAGCTTCAAGCTTACCGCTAGGCCGTTTGCCGCTTGCCCTGCCACTCCTGTAAGGCAAATTCGACAAAACAGCGCAGCTTGGGCAAACGGTAGCGGTCTTGGGCGTACACCAGGTGCATCGCGCGGCTGGGCAAGCGGTAGTCCGGCAACAGGCGCACCAGGCGACCGCTGTGCAGGTCATGGCCCACCTGGGCATCGGGCAGCATCACCACGCCCATGCCCGCCAACGCGGCGTGGTACAGGCCCGCGGTGCTGTTCATCACCATGGGACCGTCCACCGGCACCAAAATATCCCCGTCGGGGCCGTGCAGGCGCCATTGTTTTTCCACCGAGGCCCAGTCATCCCCCGCCGGGTAGCTGAAGGCCAGGCAATCGTGGGCCTGTAGATCCGCGGGCGTGCGCGGCGTGCCCCGGCGCGCCAGGTAAGCCGGCGCGGCGCACAGGCTCAGGGTGTAATCGCGCAAGGGCCGGGCGATCAGGCTGCTGGGTTCCAGGTTGCCCAGGCGCAGGGCCACGTCGAAGGCACTGTCGATCAGGTCCATGCGCCGGTTGCTCAGGGTCACGTCCACCTTCACCTGCGGGTAGCACGCCACGAAGCGGCTCAAGGCCGGGGCCAGGCAGGTAGCGCCGAAGGTTTCCGGGGCGGTGACGCGCAAGGTGCCCTGGGGCGCGGCCTGGGTTTGCTCGGCCAGGCGCTCAGAGTCGGCCACCAAGCCCAGCACTTCCAGGCAGCGCTGGTAATAGCCGTGGCCGAATTCGGTCAAGCGCTGGCGCCGGGTGGTGCGGCTGAGCAGGCTCACCCCCAGGCGCTGCTCCAGGGCGCGCAAGTGGTTGCCCACCATGGTGGTGGACAGCCCGCACTCCTGAGCGGCCGCGGTCATGCTGCCGGTCTCGACCACTTTGACGAACACCGTCATTGCCTGGAACAGATCCATTATCAACCCTGACTTTAAAATGTTTGAACTCGGCCCATGTTTATCCAGCCAATGTGGCTAACCATACTGCAAGCACCCCGCTCAATCACCCTCGGAGAGTGCCGACATGAGCCACGCTTGCCTGATGAACACTTACCAGCCCCTGCCCATCAGCTTCACCCATGGCCTGGGCACGCGCCTGTGGGACCAACACGGGCGCGAGTACCTCGACGCCATGGCCGGCGTCGCCGTGACCGGCATCGGCCACGCCCACCCCCGACTGGTGGCGGCGCTGCGCGAACAGGTCGGCCTGCTGTTGCACACCTCCAACCTCTACGCCATCGACTGGCAGCAACGCCTGGCGCAAAAACTCACCCGCCTCGCTGGCCTGGACCGGGTGTTTTTCAACAACTCCGGCGCCGAGGCCAACGAAACCGCGCTGAAACTGGCGCGCCTGCACGGTAAGCAAAAAGGCATTGCTGCGCCCCTGGTGGTGGTGATGGAAAACGCCTTCCATGGCCGTACCCTCGGCACACTCTGCGCCAGCGACAGCCCGGCGTTGAGCCCAGGTTTTGCCCACTTGCCGGGGGATTTTCTCAAGTTGCCCTTTGGCGACCTGGCGGCGCTGGCCCAGGCCACGCAGCAGTTTGGCCAGCGGATCGTCGCCGTGCTGCTGGAGCCGATCCAGGGCGAAAGCGGCATTCAACCGGCGCCGCCCGGTTACCTCAAGGCCGTGCGTGAACACTGCACCCGCCACGGCTGGCTGATGATGCTCGACGAGATCCAGAGCGGCATGGGCCGTACCGGGCAGTGGTTTGCCTACCAGCACGAAGGCATCGTTCCCGATGTCGTGACCCTGGCCAAGGGCTTGGCCAATGGCATTCCCATTGGCGCGTGCCTGGCCAGCGAAGCGGCGGCCAGCCTGTTCACCCCCGGCAGCCACGGCAGCACCTTCGGCGGCAACCCGTTGGCGTGCCGCGCCGCGTGCACGGTGCTGGAGGTGATCGAGGACGAAGGCCTGCTGGCCAACGCCCAACTTCAAGGCGGGCGCTTGCTGGCGCGGCTGCGGGTGGAGCTGGGCGCGCACCCGCAGGTGGTCGCGGTGCGTGGCCAAGGCTTGATGATCGGCATCGAACTGGCCCGGCCCTGCCGCGAGCTGATGCTCATCGCCGCCCGCGACCACGGGGTGCTGATAAACGTCACCCGCGGCACCACCATCCGCCTGCTGCCGCCCCTGACCCTGGATGAGCGCGAGGTGGAGATGATCGTGCGCGGCGTGAGCCGGGCGCTAGAGGCCCTGCCTGTGCTGGCTTGATTACGGCTGTGGGAGCGGGCTTTCAAGCCTCTAACGGCACCGCAAACACCCCATTGGCCCGGGCCACCGTCCGCTCGCCGACTTCCAGCACCACGGTGGCGAAGGCCATTTGCCGGCCGCGCTTGGAGTGCTCCAGGCGCACGCTCAGCCATTCGCCGATTTTCACCGAGCCCAGGTAATCCAGGTTCATGCTCGCGGTTATCAGGGGCAGCGGTGGGTCGCTGGAAAACGCCATGGCGTAGCCCATGCCCACGTCCGCCAGGGTCGCCAGCACCCCACCGTGCAAGGTGCCGCGGCCATTGGCGTGGCGCGGCTCGATGAGCAGGCCGACTTCCAGTTGCAGCCCAAGGCCCCGGCAGTACACCGGGCCGATCAGGTCGAGCAAGGGGCTGCTGCGGGGCAACGCGACAAAACCTTCGGGGATGGTACTCACGGGCAGGCACTCCACTGGCGACAAAGCCTCACCATGCCCCCCCCGAGGCCCGCCCGACAGCCTTATCCAGGGCGCAAATCCCCGCTCATTTGCGCGGCTGTGGCACGATGGCAGCCCTTCGCGCCCCAAGAAGGACCTTGCGCCATGATCGAAACCCGCCTGCTGCGCCAATTCATCGCCGTCGCCCAAGAGCTGCATTTCAGCAAGGCCGCCGCTCGCCTGCACATGGCCCAGCCGCCCTTAAGCCAGGCCATCAGCCGCCTAGAAGACAAACTCGGAGTGGCGCTGTTCATCCGCAGCAAACCCGGCGTGCAACTGACGCCGGCCGGCCGGGCCTTTCTGGACACGGCCTATACCACCCTGCGCGGCCTGGAGCTGGGCATCGACCACGCCCGGCAAGTGGCCCGCGGCGTGGCCGGCACCCTCACTGTCAGCGCCCTGTCCCTGGCGTGCTACGACACCTTGCTCGACAGCCTGCAAGGCTTTCGCGAGGCGTTGCCCCAGGTGCGGCTGGTGCTGCGGGAAATGCCCTCGGCAGAGCAGGCCCGGGCCCTGCTGGCCGGCGAGGTGGACATCGGGTTTCTGCGCCAGGTGCGCTTTGACAGTGAGCAGATGGAGTGCGTCGAGGTGCTGCGCGAACCCCTGCTGCTGGCCCTGCCCGCCACGCATCCCAAGGCTGGCGTCACGCCCATCGAACTGCGCGACTGTGCCGACGAGGATTTTGTATTCACCCCCCAGCCTCTGGGCAGCGGTTTTCACCAACAGCTGATCGGCCTGTGCGAAGCCGCCGGGTTTTACCCACGGGTGGTGCAGGAAGCAGCGCAGATGCACACCCTGATCGCCCTGGTCGGCCGGGGTTTCGGCGTGGCCCTGGTGCCCGCCTCCATCGCCAGCGCCGTGGCCCGCAGCGATGTGGTGCTGCGCCCGCTGGCCCAGGTCGGCGCCCAGCCCAACCCGGGCATCAGCCTGTTCATGTGCTGGGCCCGCAGCAACCCTTCGCCTTTGCTTGAGCCCCTGCGGGCCTTGGTGCTGGCGCCACGCTGAAAAGTATCAAGACGCCACTTATTTAATATTTCCCGCAGCGGGCGCGGGTGGCCACTCTGTAGGCCGAACTTATGGGCGCGAAACCTGTGGGGCTCTGCCCGCGATGGGGCCGGTACAGCCACTCAATCTCCAGCGCCAGGGCCGCCGCTATCGCGGGCAAGCCCGCTCCCACAGGTTCGGTGTGCACAGTCAATTCCTTTGTCTTGCGGAAGCCCCCTATGCCTGCAGTGATCTACCTCTTTTCCCTCTGCACCTTCGCCTTCGGCCTGTCCGAGTTTGTATTGGCCGGGTTGGTGTCGGTGATGGCCGATGACCTGCACGCCCCGGTGGCCGAGGTCGGCTCAGCGATTGCCGCCTACGCCTTGGGCGCGGCCATTGGCGCACCGATCCTCACGGCGCTGGCCCATGCCTGGAGCGACAAGGCCCTGCTGCTGACCACCCTCGGCGTGCTGGCCCTGGGCAGCCTAGCGATTGGCGTCGCCCCGGACCTGCTCACCCTGCATGGCATCCGCTTTGTCATTGGCCTGGCCCACGGCGTGTTCATGGCCGTGGCCTCCAACGTGGCGGTCAAGTGCGTACCGGCGGATCAGTCCGGGCGGGCCTTGGCGCTGGTGTGGTTGGGCCTGACCCTGTCGGTGGCCCTCGGCGTGCCGCTGGGCACCTACCTGGGCGGGGTCTGGTCATGGCGGCTGGTGTTTGTCGCCATCGGCGCTTTGGGCTTGCTCAGCAGCCTGGGCCTGGTGTGGCTGATGCCCCGCGCGCCGGCCACGCCTGCGGGTGCCGGGGCGCTGGCCGGCCTACGCGCTGCGCTGCACCGGCAACTGCTGATGGCGGCGGCCCTGGCGATGCTGGTGAGTGTGGCGACGTTCGCCTTCTTTACCTTTGTCTCGCCGTACCTGCTGCACATCACCGCCGTCAGCCACGCCACCCTGAGCCTGGCGATGCTGCTGTTTGGCGGCTGTTCGATTCTGGGCAATATGCTCGGTGGCCAGTGGGCCGACCGCTACTCGGTGACCCATTGCCTGTACCTGGCGCTGGGCGCCTTGGCCCTGGACATGGTGGGGCTGTACCTGTGGCGTGAGCAGCCCTGGGTGATGTTGCTGCTGGTGGGGCTGCTGGGGGTGTTGTTCTTCGCCATCGTCACCCTTTCCACCCTGCGTTTGCTGCGCCTGGCCAACCACTACATCCCGCGCTACAGCGCCGTGGCGGCGGGCCTGAACATCGCTTCGTTCAACCTGGGCACCGCCATTGGCGGTGCGGCCAGCGGCGTGCTGATCCACCTCGCGGGGCTGGCCTGGGTGCCGCTGCTCGGTGCGCTGGCAGCGTTGGCGGCCATGGCCCTGCTATGGGTGCAGGGCCGTTGGCTGGCGCCTCAGGAACATCCCGCCGTTGGCTGACTGACCCAGGCCCGCGCCGTGCGGGCGATGCGCGTGGCCAGTTGCTCGACCAGTTGCTGGTGGGCTAACACCAACGCCTCGATGCCCACCCCGGCGCTCTGGCGCAGGGTGCTGCTGCACGTCAGGGTGCGCCGCGGCTGGCCATCGCCGCGCAGGCTCAGGCTCCACACCACATCCACCAGGGCGTACTGCCCCGGCAACGAGTCGAAGCGGCGCACGTCGGTGCGCAGGGCCAGGCGTTCGCGCCCCGGGGCAATGGCCAGGCCCGCGAGGTCGCGGGTGCCGAGCTTGTTTTCCATCTGCAAGGCCAGGGCATCGTGCAGTTCATCGGCCAGGGGCGCGCTCCAGCGCTCGGTTTCAAGGATCGCCAAGGCCCCGCCGCCCTGGCGCACCACCACTTGCGGCTGGTCTACCTGCACGGGGATGCGCACGCTTTGCATCTCGAATTCAAAGCCCGGCGCCGGGGCCGCGACCGTGCCTTCATGGGCGGCGGGGATCAAGGTGTAGTAATGGGTCGGCGCCGAACTGCACGCACTCAGGGCCAGGGCGGCGGCCAGGGTCAAGGAACGGGTCATCATTGCGGGTCGCTCTGGCGGGAAGTCGAAGACGGCGCTTGATAAGCGTCGGGTTGGTTGTCCTTGAGGCGGCCCCGGATCAACGCCTCGGGGTGGCGGCCGAGGAAGTCGGTAAGCACCCGCACCGAACGGGCGGTGCGTTGCACTTCATCCATGGCCTGGCCCAGTTGCTGGCGTTGCGGCGAGTCCTCGGCAAAGCTGTCGTTGGCCGTGGCCACGGTCTTGCGCGTTTGCTCCAGGGTGTCACGCAGTTGCGGCAACACCTGGCCGTTGACCTGTTTGAGGGTCTTTTGCATCTCGCCCAGGCTGCCGTTGAGGTTGCTGGCGATCTGCTCGATCGGCAGCTTGCTGATCTTGTCCACCACCGCTTGCAGTTGCTCCTGGAGCTTGTCGAGGCTGCCGGGCACCGTGGGGATCTCCACCGGCCGCGCGGCCAGGTCGAATTGCACCGGTTTGGCCTTGGGGTCGAAATCCAGGGCGATGTACAGCTGCCCGGTAATCAGGTTGCCGGTGCGGGCCTGGGCGCGCAGGCCGCGGGCCACCAGTTCGGCCATCAATTGCGAGGCCCGCGTCTCGTCGTCGGCGCCGCCGCGTTCAAGCATCTTGGCGTGGGCCTTACCCAGGCGCGTGGGGTAGATCACCGCCCCGATGATAGTGGGGAAGGTTTTTTTCACTTCGTCGTAATCCAGGTCCACCGAGACCACGCGGCCCAGGTTGACCCCGTGGAACTCCACCGGGGCATTGACCACCAGCCCGCGCAACGGCTGGTCGAAGCGCATGCGGATGTAGCGCGGCTGGCCATCGGCCGGGGCCATGGCGCTTTGCTGGTCGTCGAACAGGGAAAACGCGGTATTTTCCGCCGCCACCTCCGGGTTGGGGCTGTACTTGGGCTCCACGAAGGCAATGCCGCCGGCGAGGATCGAGGACACCGACTCAGTGTTCACCTTCAAGCCATCGGCGGCCAGGCTGACGTCGATGCCGCTAGCGTTCCAGAACCGCGTGTCGCGGGTGACGAAGCGGTCGTTGGGGGCGTGGACGAAAATCTCCACGTCCACACCCTTACCGTCCTCAGACAACCGGTAGGCCACCACTTGCCCCACGGGGATACGCCGGTAATACACGCTGGAGCCAATGTCCAGCGAGCCCAGGTTGTCGGTGCGCAGGGTGAAGCGCTTGCCTTTCTCGCCGTAAGTGATGGCGGGCGGGGTTTCCAGGCCGACGAAGTCCTTGCGGGCCTTGCTCGATTCCCCGGCATCGGCGCCGATAAAGGCCCCGGACAGCAGCGTATCCACCCCGGAGATGCCATTGGCGCCGATGCGCGGGCGCACCACCCAAAAACGCGCATCGCGCGAGGCGAAGGACTTGGCCGAGGCGTCCAGCTCGATGCTCGCCTGCACATGGCTGCGGTCATCGGCCAGGGCGATGGCGGTGACTTTGCCGATCACCACGTTCTTGTACTTGACCTGGGTCTTGTTCGCCTCCAGGCCCTCGGCCGTGAGAAAACTCACGGTGATCTGCGGCCCGGCGTTGCGCGCGTTGTGCACCACCATCGACAGGCCCACCAGGGCCGCGACAATGGGCACCAGCCACACCAGCGAAACGTTGAAACGCCGGCGCTTGACCGCCGGGCTGCCCGGCGCGGGCGGTGTATGGGTATCAGGCATCTTCAACCTCTGCGTCCCAGATCAATCGGGGATCGAAACTCATGGCGGCCAGCATCGTCAGCACCACCACCAGACCAAAAAACAAAATGCCGATCCTGGGCTCGATGGTGCTCAGGGACCGGAACTGCACCAACGCGGCAATCAACGCCACCACCAGCACGTCGAGCATCGACCAGTAGCCGATCACCTCGATCAGCCGATACAGCCGCGCCCGCTCGGCCATGGCCCAGCGGCTGCGGCGCTGGCAGGTCACCAGCAACAGGCCGAGCACGACGAACTTCATGCATGGCACCACCACGCTGGCGATAAAGATCAACGCGGCCAGGTCCCAGGCGCCTTCGTGCCAGAACTCCAGCACACCGCTGAAAATGGTGTTTTCACTGCCGCTGCCAAAAATATCGGTGAACATCACCGGCATCAGGTTGGCCGGGATGTAGCAGATCAGGCTGGCCAGCAACAGCGCCCAGGTACGGTTGAGGCTGTCGGGTTTGCGCCGGTGGACGATAGCGTCGCAACGCGGGCAGCGCAGTTGGCCGCTCAGGCAAGCCTGGCCGCAGGTGTGGCATAGCAACAGGCCCAGTTGCGAGGCGTAGGGCGGCAGGTTCACGGGATCACGCCCTCCAGGTCTTTCCACAAGCGCCGGATGCCTTTGCCGGAGATCAGGATAATCAGCACCGTGAGCATCGCCAGCGCCCACAGGCCCAGGCCGGGGTGCACGTCGAGCATGCCGGCCAACTTGACGATCGCCACGAGGATGCCCAGCAGGCACACCTCCAGCATGCTCCACGGCCGCAGGTGCTCCAGGGCGCGCATGCACGCCTTGAACCCCGGCGCGGCGCGGCCCACCAGCGCGTAGCTGAGCAGCCAGCACAGCAAGGCGATTTGCAGCATGGGCGCGAGGATGATGGTCAGCCCAGCCACGGCGGCGATGGGGCTGATATCGCCCTGGGCCAGGGCCTGCACCGATTGCCACAGGGTCGCCTGGTTGCTCAGGCCCTTGAGGCTGATGGTGATAACCGGGAACGCATTGGCGAGCACGAACAGCAGCGCCGCACCGATAGACAGCGCCAGCAGTTGCTGGATGCTCATCTGCCCGCCCCGCTCCAGGATTGCCGCGCACCGCACGCAACGGGCGATTTCGCCCTGGCCCAGGGGCACCGGGCTGTAGACCGAGTCACAGTGCTCGCAAATGATCCACTGGGGGTTGGACGTCATGGAGGGCAAAGGCCTGTGGTGAGGATGGCGAGGGTTTGGGCGGCGACAGAGTCAATCATAGACACAAACTCGGTGGGAGCGGGCGCTGCCCGCGATGGCGATCTTGGGGCCGCCATCGCGGGCAGCGCCCGCTCCCACAGGGGGGTTGGCGGTGTAAGAGGTATCACGCCAACAGGTCCAGCGCCACGCGGCCCTCCTGCCCAACCGTGGGAAAGACACAACGGTAGTTCCATTTCTGCATCAGCGCCGGCACGTTCCAGCACAGGGTCTGGGGTTGGCGGAAGTTGAACACCAGGGTCTTGGGCCGCTGGGGGTCGGCCTTGAGGATGCGGGCGATCAGTTGCGGGTCCGGGTGGCCGTGGCGCGAGCCGTCGGTGGAGAAAGCAAAGCAGGTGCAGTCGATGATGCCCAGCAGCCCTGGCGAGGTGTTGCCCTGGCTGCCGTGGTGGGCGACTTTCAGGCACGCCAACCGGTAGCGCTGGGTTTCACTGGCGCCGAGGCGGCGCAGGGACGCCTCGACGATATCGGAGTAAGCATCCGCGGCCATCAGCACCCGCGCGCCGTTGTATTGGGCGATGAAGGCGATGCTGGAACCATTGGGCTTTGTCTGATCGGGTTTGAAGTCCATCGCCGCCAAGGCTTCCACGTCCAACCCGCCCAGGTGTACATGGCCGTCAGCGGGCGGTGGCGGCGGCGCCACCAGATCTTCCAGGCGCAGGCCGGCGCGGATGAGTTCCTTGAGCCACACCGGCAACAGGTTGGCCAGGCTCTGGTCCGTGGGCGAGAGCAAGGTCAGTTGCAGGCCACCGGCAAACGTCAGCGGCGCCGCGCCTTCGGGGCTGTCCACCGAAACCAGGCGGCTGGCAAAGCGGCTGTTGAGCGGCCAACCACTGGCGGCCAGGCCCTCGCTGACCTTTTCCGCCTGTTTGGAACCCAGCGGCACCCGTTGCTCCGGCGCCAGGCGTGCATTGGCCGCCAGCAATTGGGCGCGGGCGTTGAACCACACCTCGCGGGCCTTGAACGGCAGGTCCGAGGCCTTGAACAGGCTCACGGCGCCTTCGATGTGGTCGGCGTCGATGTGGCTCAACGCGAACAGCTCGACCTCCCCCAGGCCTTGCAGCAATGGCTTGAGGGGCTTGTAGTCGCCGCCACGGCCCAGATCCACCAGGGCATGGCGCAGGGCCGGGGCCTTGCCCCAGGTGAGGATCAAGGCATCGCCTTCGGACGCCGGGTGCAAGGTCAGGGTGAAAGTGGCCATGGGCTCAGGCTCCAGCGTTGCGCAAACGGATTACGGTAAAGGTGCGGGCGGGGTCGACGCGGATCGACAGTTCCCGGGCGATGCGGCGTTTTTCCAGGAGTTCGGCGCTGTTGCCGGGCACGCTTTCCAGGCCCTGGGCCAGCCAGTCCAGCGACAGCGAGTAATAGGGCACGCCACGGCGGTAGCCTTCGAGGAACCAGGCGCCGGCTTCGTCGATCTGTGCCTGGCTGCGGGCACGGCTCATCAGGCGCCGGCCGAGGATGATCGGCCCGTCGGGCAACCCGGGGAACCACTGGCACAGGTTGCGCAGCCAGGGGTCCCAGTGCTCTTCCACCTTCGGGCTGGCAGCCCCCACCGCCACCAGCGCCCCGGCGGTGGCGGCCACATTGTTGAGGACTTTGTTGCGGATGGCGCCCAGGACGTCCTCGGCCAGGCCTTCGTCGAGGAGTTTTTCGCCCTCGACAAAGTTGCGGGCGGCCACACAGCCCAGCAGCTTGCTCCAGCGCCGGTCGTCGATATGCACCCGGGTCATCGCTTCGTAACGGGCCGCGCCCAGGTCGATGCGCACCTCGGCACACCAGCGGCTGTCGCCCAAGGGGCCAATGTGCTGGCGGGCGGGCACGGCGGCGTATTCCTCATAGCCGTCGGCGTGGCGGACCTTAATGAACACCGGCGTGCCCGGGGCCACGCTGCTGTCGAAGTCCCCCAGTTGGTTCTCGCCCAAGGCGACCGTGTTCGAGCGCTCGCGACCAATGTCGAAGGCTGGCGTGGCATGGCCATTGGCGGGGCGAGCCTCGTCAAGGCCCATGGACAGCGCGCCCACCACCCGCACGGTGGCGCTCAACGACGGCGGTGGCTTGCCCGCGCCGGCCCGGGGCCGAATGACCGTGCCGAATTTCAGCGCCTGGAACAGGTCATCGCGCGTTGGCGTCCATTTTTGTAGGCCCAGCATGGGCGGCCGTTGCTTGTCTTCCCGTGGCGGTGAGACCTGCAAAAACAGCACCGGCGCCCGAACCCTGGCGGTGTTGCTGCCCAGGGACTCGCCATCGTGCTCGGCACTGACACGAACATCGGCTTGGTCCTTATAACGCGCCAGGTAGAACGGCCCGGCCCCGCCCTGGTGGGCAATGGTGCCCTGGGCCACGCCATCGACCGTCACGGTGAGGGTGCTGTCGGGCCACAGGCTGGGGTCGTACAGGCTGATGTACACCGGCACATCGCTGCTTTCCCCGGGCAAAGTGATATCGAAACTGCCGCTGATCCGCCCCGCCGGCAGTTGCACGCTCTCGTCGGGGCGCCGGTACAGGTCGAGGATGCGGGTCACCCGGTCCACCAGGGTGCCGGGGCGCACCGGCCAACCTTCGGCGCTGACGTCGCTGGCCACGCCGTTGAGGGCATCGAGCAGGGCCAGGTTGAACAGCGTCGGCCCCGCCGCCAGCCCCGTGGCGACCTGGCCCAGGGTGGTGGAGCAAATGCCCCATTGGTTGCGCGGCTGGCCGTGGTCCTTGGAGTCGCGCGGCAAGACCACCAACGGCGTGCCGAACATTTCCTCAGCCGCCAGTTTCACGTCCGTGGCGTTGCGGCAGCAGTCGATCAGCAGCAACTGACGGGTGGCCCAGGCGTTCTCCAGGGTGCCGAACAATTGCTCGACATTGACCAGGCCGAAGGTGGCGTTTTGCGGCGCACTGCCGAAATCCTCCAACAGGAACGCGGTGCGCCCGTTCAGGCTCTGGCCATGGCTGGCCACATAGAGGATCGCCAGGTTGTCCGGGTGGCCGTGCAGGCGCTTGAGCCATTTAACCAGGGCTGCTTTGACTCTGGCACTGGTGGCCCGTGGCACCTCACCACCGCCGTAGGTGGCCAGGGGTGCTTGGGAGGGTTGGGTGGTTTCCGAGAGCAACAGCGCCACGCTGCCCAGAGGCTGCCCAGCGTTGCTGAAACGCGCCTTGCCCGGGGCCAGGAACCAGTCGGCCAGGTTACGCGCCGACAGGGTGGCGGTGGTCAGGTTGAGCGGAAAATCGGCCGAGCGCAATGCCGCCACGCCCACCACCAGCACATGGGTGGCCGGGGCCTTCGCCAGTGCCGGGTCGTGATAGACCAGGCCTTCGCCGAGACGACGCGGGTCGTCGCCCGCCAGGAAGCAACTTGCGTGTGGCATGTACCCCATCCCTGAGACTGATGCAGGAAAAAAGTGGCGAAACGCCTTGGACGGGCAAACCTACACCGCCTATCGGCTTTTTTCGACGCTCGATGTACGAAATTTCTATCGACCCCCTACCCGACCACGTCAACCGCCCACCAATCGGGTAGCAACTGGCGCACCCGGGGTTCGGCAAAACGGTCGTCGATCAACATCACCATGCCTTGGTCCTCGGGCGTGCGGATCACCCGCCCGGCGGCCTGCACCACTTTTTGCAAGCCGGGATAGAGGTAAGTGTAGTCATAGCCGTTACCGAATATTGCCGTCATCCGCTGGCGCAACTGTTCGTTGACCGGGTTGACCTGGGCCAGCCCCAACGTGGCGATAAAGGCGCCGATCAACCGCGCGCCCGGCAGGTCGATGCCCTCGCCGAACGCCCCACCCAACACGGCGAAGCCCACGCCTTGGCTGCTGGCGGTGAACTGCTGCAAAAAAAACTGGCGCTGGCCCTCGTCCATGCCCCGCGATTGCGGCCACAACGGGATGTGGGGGTAGCGCTCGGCCAGTAGCTGGGCCACCTGTTGCAAGTAATCGAAGCTGCTGAAAAACGCTAGGTAGTTGCCCGGGCGCTGGCCAAAGCGTTCGGCGATCAATTGGACAATCGGCCCCAGGGACTGCTGGCGGTGGGTATAGCGGGTGGAAATACGACGGATGACCTGCACCTGCAACTGCTCGGCCTTGAACGGCGATTCGACGTCGATCCACACCGTGTCGGCGGGCAGGCCCAGCAGGTCAGCGTAATAGCGCCGAGGGTTGAGGGTGGCGGAAAACAGCATGCAACTGCGCGCCGCTTTCAGCCGCGGGCCGATGAACCCGGCCGGCACCACGTTGCGCAGGCACAGGCGCGACAGGCTCTTCTTGGCGCTGAGGTCGCGCTTGCTGATGTCGAACAGAAACTGGCCGTCGAACAACTCACCCACGCGGATAAATTGCAGCGCCTCGAAATAGAGCCCTTGCAGGGCGCTGTCCAGGCCCTGGGGGTGGTCGTTCTGGTAGTCGCCGATGGCCGTCACGCAAGTGCCCAGCGCCGCCAGCAGTTTGCCCGGCGCCTCGGGGTAGGCCTGGTACGGCGCGATTTGCGCCTTGTGCAGGGCGTTCCATTCCCGGTTCAGCCGCTGCAAAGGCTTTTTCAGCACCTGGGGGGCGCTGCGCCGCACCTGGTCGAGGCTCGATTGATCGAGGCTCGCGCTGTACATCTGCCGCGCCCGCTCCACCAGGTTATGGGCCTCGTCCACCAGCACCGCGACGCGCCATTGGTTGAGCTGGGCCAGGCCGAACAACAGGGCACTGAAATCGAAGTAGTAGTTGTAGTCCGCCACCACCAGGTCGGCCCAACGCGCCATTTCCTGGCTCAGGTAATAGGGGCAGACCTCATGCGCCAAGGCGATGGCCCGCAACCCCGGCTGATCCCAGCAACCGCTGGCGGTGGCCGCTTGCCGGGCGGCGGGCAGCCGATCGTAGAAGCCCCGGGCCAGGGGGCAGGACTGGCCGTGGCAGGCTTTATCCGGGTGCTCACAGGCCTTGTCCCGGGCTACCAGCTCCAGCACCCGCAGCGGCAACGCCGGGTGGCTGTGGCGCAGCACTTGCGCTGCGTCCAGGGCCAGGGCCCGGCCCGGGGTCTTGGCAGTGAGGAACAGCACCTTGTCCAGGCGCTGCGGCGCCAGGGCCTTGAGCATCGGGAACAGCGTGCCCAGGGTCTTGCCAATGCCCGTGGTGGCCTGGGCCATCAGGCAGCGCCCGGTGCTGACAGCCTTGAACACCGACTCGGCGAGGTGGCGCTGGCCGGGGCGGAAATCGCCATGGGGGAAGCGTAAGTGGGCGGCTTCGCGGTCACGGGCGGCGCGGTGGTCGCTTTCCTGGGCGGCCCAGTGCAGGAACACCGCGCACTGGCGGTTGAAGAATGCCTCCAGGGCCTGGGCCGTCCAGTGTTCGCTCAAGCAGGTTTCCCGCTCGTTGGTGACATCGAAGTACACCAGGGCCAGGTGCAGGTCGGGCAATTGCAGCTGCTGGCACATCAACCAGCCATACACCCGGGCCTGGGCCCAGTGCAATTGCCGATGGTTGTCGGGCATGGCCGCCAGGTCGCCGCGGTAGGTTTTCACCTCTTCGAGGCGGTTTTGCTGCGGGTCGTAGCCGTCCGCCCGGCCTCGCACCCGCAGGCCTTGGTACTGGCCCTCCAAAGCAATTTCGCTTTGATAGCCCGGTGCCCGCCGCGAGGCCACCGTGCGGTGCCCGGCCATGCCTTCCAGGGCCGTGGGCGATGGCGTGAAGCGCAGGTCGAGGTCGCCGCACTTGGCGGTGAATTCACACAGGGCGCGCACCGCCACGCTGTAGTTCATGGCGCCCCCGGCGCCCATTGCACGTAGCACACCGCCACGGGCATGGCGTGTTCTTCGCAGAACGCCAGCCAGCGCAGCTGGTTGTCTTGCAGGCGATCGCCGGGGCCTTTGACTTCGATCATGCGATAGGTTTTTTGCGCGGGGAAAAACTGGATCAGGTCCGGCATACCGGCGCGGTTGGCGCGGATATCCAGCAGCAGGCGATTGAACCACAGCTTCAGGTGCTCAGCCGGCAGGCACGCCAAGGCCTGCTCCAGCAGCGCTTCGCTGAGCGCGCCCCAGAACACGAACGGCGACTGGATGCCGAATTTCTGCCGGTAGCGTTCACCGATAGTGGCCAGATAGCGGCCATCGTCCAGCTCCGCCAGGCAGGCGCGCAGCAACTCACTGCGCCGCTCATGGAAGTCTTCGCTGAGCAGGTCTGCCGGGCCGCGCTGGAACGGGTGGAAGAACGCCCCCGGCACCGGGGCGAAAATCGCCGGCCAGCACAGCAGGCCGAACAGCGAGTTGATAAGGCTGTTTTCCACGTAATGCACGGGTGCGGTGGCAGCGTCCAGGTGAGCCTGCACGCAGAACTCCACCGCCAGCCCCGCTTCGCTCCTGGGCAGGCACAGGTCCAGGCGTTCGGCCGCCTGGGTTTTGCGCCGGGGCTGGGGCGGCCCGCCCAGTTTGCGCCGCAGGCGCGGCAAGGTACGCAGCAATTGCTGCTGTTCGGCGCCGCTGTGGGGTTGGGCGGCGATGGCTTCGGCCAGGGCCAATGCGGCGCCCGGTTCGCCACCGCGCTCTAGCACGCGGATCAAGCGCAGCCGCGCCCCGGGGTAACTGCTGGCGCGGTACAGCGCCTCGGCGGCGGGCCAATCGGCCAGGCGCTCGCAGTGCTGGCCGACCTGGAACAGCAACTTGGCCTGGCGCCGTTGCAGCCAGGGGTTGGCGGTGTGCAAGCGGTTGATCCCTTCGATCACTTCCGCCAGGCAGGCGCCCTCTTCAAAGCGGCGCTGGTGCTCGTACAGGTGCAGGTAGCCGTCAACGTCTTCACGGCAGCGCAAACCCCGGGATTCGCTGCAAAATTCGACCTTTTCGTAGACGAACACCCCAAGGTCGGCCAACACGAACTCGGACCAGTCCTGGTGCAGGTTGCCGAAGAACATCAGCCGCAGGCGATCGCACAGCGCCATGATGGTCAGGCCAAACAACCGGTCCTGCACCTGCGGGGCCCATTGGCCGAAGGTTTGTGCGGTGTGGAAGCTAGCTTCCAGGTCTGCCAGCCATTGGCTTTTTTTGCCCTTGGGCCGGGGGATGGCCTCCTTGAAGCACTGGAGGATCTCGGGTTTGAGCAATACCTCGAACAGCTCGGCCAGGCTCAGCGGCACCTGTTCATCGACCCAACCCAGGGCCAGCAAGGGCGCCACGGCTGTGGCGGTGTCGCCGATTTCGCTGTAGCTGAGCTTGCTGGCGCGAAAGTGCACGCCCTTGCGCATCACCATGCGCACCAGCAACCCCTGGGCCGGTTGAGGCAATTGCTGGAAGTCGGCGATGAATTGCCGCTCGGCTTCGCTGAGCACGTCGCCATAGCGCTGCTCCAGCCAGGCCAGCACTTGCAGGAAGTTGTGCAGGTAATAGAACGGATGGTCGAGAGGGTTGGACATCACGGATCGAAAGCGCCACGGGTCGAATACTGGTTATACATACAGATAGCAGTTTGTCGCCGTACCTGGCAAACCCAAATGGATGGACGGCTTCACAGTTTTCCCTCGCCGCCGCGAACTTTCTGACACTTTTCAGGACAAAGTGCCATCAATGCTCAATGGTTTTTCCACATGCACGAGGCATATCCATGAAGATCAAGACCCTGGCCCTGGCTGTTCTCGCCACGGCGGCGCTGGCCGGTTGTGCGTCGCCGACGGTGGTCACCCTGCAGAACGGCACCCAGTACCTGACCCGGGATGTACCGGACACCAAGACCGCCGACGGTTTCTATGAGTTCGAGGATATTTCCGGGCGTAAAGTGCGGGTCAAGGCCGACGAAGTGGCCACCGTGCGCAAGGCTGATTGACAGCACCCACGGGGTGCTCCATTTGAACGGTCGAACGTGACATTCCCAAGGCTGGAAACCTTATTCCAGCCACCTGCCCGACAAATACATGACACGCGTCATACTTTTGCCAGGCAATTGCGAAAGGGTTTAAAAAAACCGATTAAATAGCGGCAATCTGATGCTAGGGTTAGCACTCAACGGGCACGGCCAAGCAGGCCCTGTCGTTCCTACCGCGAGCTAAAGGAAGCGCTCAATGACACAGGTGGGCACCCCATGAACAAGACGTTTTCCAACAAGGTGACCTTTCCCAACGCTTGCCAATTAATGCGTTGGCACTTTCACCCTATGGGTTTCGAAGCCAGCATGGACGCACCCGGCAGCCTGATTGCCCGGTTGTTCGACCGCCAGAGCGGCGAAACCATGATCGCCATTGCCGGCATCCCCTGCGCGACGGTGATGAACGCCACCGATGTGGAACGGATCATCGAAGCCATCGAGGCTGAGCTTGAGTGCTTTGTACCTCCATCGAGCCTTAAGAGTTTTGGCTAAGCCACTGATTTAAAACAATACTTATCACATTGCAGGACGGCGTCGTTGTGGGGGCGGGCTCGCCCGCGATGGGCTTTCCGGTCGATAGGTATGTCGAATCAGACATCGCCATCGCGGGCAAGCCCGCTCCCACAGGGTGAGCCATCAGCCTGCCCCATCAGCCCTTTGCACCCCGCAGGTCATTGAAGAACGGCTTATCCCCCGCCACCCGGTCCGAGGCCTTGGGCTGGTGAGCAGCTCGCCCGTCAGGCCCATCGACATACCAGTAGCAGTGCTTCACCGCCCGGGTAATGCCCACGTAGGCCAGGCGCAGGGTTTCGTCCTGCTGGGCGCTGTCATAGGGCTCGGCGTCGCCGTCACGGCCCAGGCCGGCCAAGGGGTACACCTGGTTCTTGTAGGGCGAACGGGTCAAGTGCTGGCAATCGCCCAGCAGAAAAACCGCATCCGCCTGTAGGCCCTTGGCGCTGTGATAGGTCAGCTGTTTAAGGCGGCGCTGCTCGGGAGGCAAGCTAGAATCCACATTAACTACAGACTGAATATGCTCTTCAATCAATAGCTTATCGCTCATTCCTCGATACAACATCAAGATCGAATCGCCTTGGCGATAATGCTCGATCAAACGCTGGGCCAGGGCCTGGCCATCGCGCTCCAGCACGGTGACCGGCACCAAGGCCTTGGGTTCGCCGCAAGCCTTGGCCTTTTTCCCAGGGATGGTCGCAGCCGCTCGTACGATGTGCTCTGCCGCATCGATGATGTGCTGGTGGCTGCGGTAGTTGTCGCTGAGCATCACCCGGGTGGTAGCAGGCGACGGGAACTCTTTGTTGAACGCCATGAAGTACTGGGGCGAACTGCCGCGCCAACCATAGATCGACTGCCAGTCGTCCCCCACGCACAGCAGCGACGAACGTTGTGCGCCCCGCCCCACATGCATGGCCGGGCCGCGGCTGCGGATTTCCCGCAGGCTGGCCCGCAGCCACGAGACGATCTGCGGCGAGACGTCCTGGAATTCGTCGATCATCAGGTGCGACAGCGGCCGCAGGGTGGCGTCGCCGAGCAGTTTGAAGTTCTGCGGCGAATGTTCGCTAAACAGCGCGAACATGCGGTTATAGGACATGATCGGCGGCGACTGGTCGAGTAAGTGGTCTTCCAGGGCCCGCCAGTACAGGCTCAGGGCCTCGAAGAAGAAACGGTCCGGGTCGTCCTGGGCGAAACGCATGCGGCCCACGGCCATGGGCACGTCCAGCCCCAGGTTTTCGATAAAACTGGCGGCGGCTACGAAGCAGTCGAGCAAAGGCGCGGAACTGAGCTCACCCTTGACCTTGTAGTCGAAACCCGGCCCGGCGCTGGCATCGCCGCCCAGGGTGGCTAAGACACGTTTTCCTGATTGGTAGTTATCCAACCAAATCAAAGGTTTATCGCAGAAAGCTTGAAACAGGGTGCGTTTAACCGCCCACTCCGCGCGCACCGACAGACGGGCGCCGGGGCGCGTCAGTTGGGCGCTTTCCCCCGGATCGAAGCCGAGCATCACCCAGGCCTCCAACTCGCGGCAGTAGCCGTGGCAATGAAAAGTAGCGCCGTTGATCTGGAAGGTTTGGCGCTTGGCTTCGATGCCCTTGATCGGCCAGGCCTTGGCCTGGCGCCAGAGGTTTTCCACGCTGTCACACAGCTCCACATCGCGCTGGGCCGCCAGTTCGGTCACCGCCACGCGTTTTTGCACGTCCGGGTGGTCACGCTCCAGTTCCTTGAGCTGCAAGGCGTGGCGCGACAGCGGCTTGATGAGGTCGCGAAAACGCGCCTCGCCCTGGAACAGGCGATGGTAGGCGCCATTGAGGTACTGGCGCTGGGTGTCGTTGAGGCGCAGGTCGAACGGGTTGCTGTCGGCCTCCTCCTCGCCGCCGCGGGCGTTGAGGTTCTCGAACGCCTGCAAGCGCTCGAACCCCGGCAGGCTGCGCACCATGGGCAGGATGCGCGAGTGAAAGGTGCGCACCAGGTCGCGCCCCTGGGCCGGGCTCAGGGCCAGGCCCCAGAGGGCGAAGGTGGCCATCAGTTTGCGAATGAAGTCCTTGCGCGACTCACGGGTGAAGGTCACCACGGTCAGAGAATCGAGCTCGAAACCCAGGTAGTGGTGCAGCACCAGCACCCGCAGCACCAGAGACGTTGATTTGCCCGCCCCCGCGCCGGCCACTACCGAGGTGGACGGCGTGTCGCTGAAGATCATTTTCCACTGCGCGGCGCTGGGCTGGCTGTGCTCGGGCAACCGCCGCGCCACATCGGCCTTGATGCGTTTTTTCAGCTCCGCCCCCAGGGGCAGGTGCCAGTCGTCGAACAGGTGATCGTCCACGCCAGGAGCCGGGTGCTCTGTGCAGCGCGAATCGCGGATCAACAACACCTGGCGCCCCGCTTCCAGCCCTTCCTGGTGCCCCTCGCGGTAACCGTATTCCACGCCTGCGCTGTGGCCGCTGCGAAAGCCGTCCGCCTGGCCGTGCAGCCACGAAGCGCGGTGCTGGGCGTGCAAGCGGCTCAGGCCATGGCCAAAAAACCGCGCCATCAGGCGTTTGAACAGGGGCATTTGCGCCAGGGGCACGAGTTCGGGAGGAAGTTGGGGGTTGTGCTGCGACACGCTGACTCCTGGGTGTGAGGCGGTGGGGCGCTATGGTCGCGCCATTCGCTGGTGAGTTCTAGTCAAATGCTTGTGGTTCATTGGCTTAGGCGATTCATTGAAGGTGGCGACTGAGTGTTTGGCCAAAAAAAACATCGACAAACCAGATTGATTCAGCGGATTTTTTGCGCTTTTTATCGATGCTTGGCTGATGGAAGATGCCTCCCATCAACCGCGGACAGCCCTTTGGCACGCCGCTACAGGAGACGCTCATGCTGCAACTTCGACCCTTCACTTCCCTGGGCGGCGCCCACCACGGCTGGTTGGATGCCCATCATCACTTTTCGTTCGCCGAGTACTACGACCCCCAACGCATGAACTGGGGCAACCTGCGGGTGTGGAACGACGACGTGATCGCCCCTGGCAGCGGCTTCCCGACCCACCCCCACCGGGACATGGAAATCATCACCTATGTGCGTGAAGGCGCCATCAGCCACGCCGACAACCTGGGCAACAAGGGCCGCACCGAGGCTGGTGATGTGCAGGTGATGAGCGCCGGCACTGGCATCGCCCACAGCGAATACAACCTGGAAACCACGCCCACGCGGATTTTCCAGATCTGGATTGTGCCCAGCGAAGCCGGCTCGCCGCCGTCGTGGGGCGCCAAGCCTTTCCCCAAAGGCTTGCGCGAAGGGTTTGTGACCCTGGCCAGCGGCAAGGACGGCGATGACCAGAGCCTGCGCATCCGTGCCGACGCGCGGCTGGTGGCCGCCAACCTCAGGGCCGGGGAAAGCGCCGAGTACAGCCTCGACGCCGGGCGCCGGGCGTACCTGGTGCCCGCCACCGGGGTAATCGAGGTCAATGGGTTACGGGCCCAAGCGCGGGATGGAGTGGCGATCGAGGACGAACGGGTGTTGCGCGTCACCGCGCTGCAAGACAGCGAGGTCGTATTGGTCGACCTCGCCTAGACACCGTTGTTGTAGCAAGCGGGCTTGCCCGCGCTGGGGCGCAAAGCGCCCCTCGCGGTGTAGCACCTGGCCGGTTTTTTACGGCCGCTGCGCGCCCGAGCGCAAGCATGCAGAGGTGCCCTGCCCCTACGCGCTGATCGCGCCATCGACCAGGGCCTGGGCTTCTTGCACCAGTTGCTGGAGGTGGGTGTCGCCGATGAAGCTTTCGGCGTAGATCTTGTAGATGTCTTCGGTGCCCGAGGGGCGTGCGGCAAACCAGCCGTTTTCGGTCATCACCTTCAAACCGCCAATGGCCTGGTCGTTGCCCGGGGCGTGGCTGAGGATGCTTTGAATCGGCTCCCCCGCCAGTTCGGTGGACGTGACCTGCTGCGGCGACAGCTTGCCCAGCAGGGCTTTTTGCTGCGGGTTGGCCTTGGCATCGACGCGCACGGCGAAGGGCTCGCCCAACTCGTCGGTGAGGGCGCGGTAGGCCTGGCTCGGGTCGCGGCCGGTGCGGGCGGTCATTTCGGCGGCCAACAGGGCCGGGATCAAGCCATCCTTGTCGGTGCTCCAGACCCCGCCATCACGGCGCAGGAACGAGGCGCCGGCGCTTTCTTCGCCACCAAAGCCCAGGGAGCCGTCGAACAGGCCTTCGGCAAACCACTTGAACCCCACCGGCACTTCGTAGAGGCGACGCCCCAGGCGCCGAGCCACGCGGTCGATCAAGCCGCTGCTGACCACGGTCTTGCCCACGGCCGCATCGGCGCGCCAATGCGGGCGGTTCTGGAACAGGTAGTCGATGGACACCGCCAGGTAGTTATTGGGGGCCAAGAGGCCACCACTGGGAGTGACGATGCCGTGGCGGTCGTGGTCCGGGTCACAGGCGAACGCCACGTCGTAGCGGTCCTTGAGGCCGATCAGGCCCTGCATGGCATGGCTGGAGGACGGGTCCATGCGGATCTGCCCGTCCCAGTCCACGCACATGAAGCGGAACGTCGGGTCGACGCTGGTGTTGACCACGTCCAGGTCCAGGCGATAGTGCTCGGCAATCGCCGACCAGTAGCGCACCCCGGCGCCGCCCAGCGGATCGACGCCCAGACGCAGGCCGGCGTTGCGGATGGCCTCCAGGTCGATGACGTTGGCCAGGTCTGCCACGTAGGTGTTGAGGTAGTCGTGGCGGTGCGTGGTGTCGGCCTTGAGGGCCTGGGCGTAGCTGATGCGCTTGACCCCGGCCAGCCGGGCGGCCAGCAGTTCGTTGGCCTTGGCCTCGATCCACTTGGTGATATGGGTGTCGGCCGGGCCGCCGTTGGTGGGGTTGTACTTGTAGCCACCGCTCTGCGGCGGGTTGTGGGACGGCGTGATGACGATGCCATCGGCCAGGCCCGAGACGCGGCCGCGGTTGTAGCACAGGATGGCGTGGGAGACGGCCGGTGTGGGCGTGTACTCGTCGCCCTCGGCGATCATCACCGTGACGCCGTTGGCAGCGAACACTTCCAGGGCGCTGGTGCCGGCCGGCGTGGACAAGGCGTGGGTGTCGATGCCGACGAACAGCGGCCCGTCGATGCCTTGGGCCTGGCGGTACAGGCAGATCGCCTGGCTGATGGCCAGCACATGCCATTCGTTGAAGCTCAGTTCAAAGGAGGTGCCGCGATGGCCGGAGGTGCCAAAGGCCACGCGTTGGGTTGGCACACTGGCATCCGGTTGGCCGGTGTAATAGGCCGTCACCAGTCGCGGGATATCGACCAACAAATGTGCTGGTGCCGGTTTACCCGCCAAAGGACTGACTGTCATGCAAAACCTCGGGAAAAGGAGAGATCGGGGGAAAGTCGTGCAGTTTACTGGCACTTTGACCACCCGGCGACCGTATCTATCCCCTGCCCTGCAAGTTGTTTTGCCGCACCCGGCGGTTCAGTCCAGCCATTCCAGGCGCAGGGCGTCGGCCAGGCTGCCCAACGCCGCTTCCAAATTGTGGGGGCCGCTGTAGGTGTGGCTCAGGCGCAAGCTCTGGGTGTGGAAACCGCAGATGCTGAACAACTCCCCCGGCGCCACGACAATGCGCTGTTTGAGGAGGCGCTGGAACACCCGGCGCACGTCCACCGGGCGCACCGAGCGCACCCACAGCGTGGCGCCACCGGCCGGCAGCGACCATTGCAGCGAATCGGCGAAGCGCTCTTGCAGCAGTTGCACCATTTGCTGCATACGTTCCTTGAGCATGCGCCGCAGGATCGACAGGTGCTGGTCGAGGCGGCCATTGGCGTACAGGCGGGCGATCGCCTTTTGGCGGATCGGCGACAGGCGAAAGGCCCGCAACAGGAAGTGGCGCTGCAGTTCGACACTCAACTGGCGCGACAGCAGGTAGCCGTAAGGCGCCTCCGGGCCGATGGTTTTCTCGAAAGTGGAGAACACGATCAGGCGATCGGCGCTGACCAGGTCGCGCAGGCGCCACTGCGCCGGCTCGAAGGCCAGTTCGCCGTAGGTGTCGTTTTCCAGCACCCAGCAGCCACTGACCTCCAGCAGGTGGGCCAGGCGCCGCCGCTCGTTGACCGGCATGCGGGCGCCGGTGGGCATGTTGATGTCCGAGGACAAGAGCACCAGGCGTACGTCCTGGATGTCGAACAGGTGCACCAGGTTCGCCAGGTCGAGGCAGCCGTCGTCCTTGAGGGGCAATTCGATCACCTGCACCCCGGCGCTTTGCAGCAGGCGCAGGATCGCCCAGTCACAGGGCGACTCCACCAACACGGTGGCGCCCTTGAGAGCCAGCACGTTGATAAGGATTTCCAGTACCCCGCGCAGGTCTGCGCCGATGTAGACGTCGTCGGCGTGCCAGCAACGCAGGGGCGATGTGGTGTAACGCGCCGCCAGGGCGGTGCGCAGTTCCAGTTCGCCGCACGGTTGGGACAGGCTTTGCGACTGGCGCGGGTATTGGCGCACCAGTTCGCGCTCGAGCAGCAGCAAGGGGCTGTCCAGCGATTGCAGCAGGGCCGGTTCGTCGTTGCACAGCACCAGCATGTCGGGGCGGCGTGTGCTGACGTAGAGAATTTCCAATAAGTCGGCGCCGCTGCTGTAGGCGCTGTAGGTGGAGACGGGGAGCGCGTAATAGCCGGACTTGGCCACCGAATACACCCGCCCTTCCTTTTCCAATAGCGAATAGGCGTACTGGATCGTTGAGATCGAGACATTCAGGCGATCGGCCAAATGGCGCAGGGAAGGCAACTTGACCCGCGCATCGGTGCCAACTTCGCTGATGAGGTTGGTCAGGTAACGGTAGACCGCCTGATAGGCGAAGTCCGTCTGGCGCACGCCTCTCATGGGCAACCACCGCCAGCCCAGGGAGCACAGGTGCAAAACCAACCCTGACGAAGCCGGGCCGGTTTGCAGGCATTACACATGGGTTTCAACGCCCGATCGGCTCTTCAAGCGCCACGTCGCTACGCTCACCCAGGTGCCGGGCCACGCCAGTTTCCGGCAGCGGCGGGAGGTTGCTGTCGTGGGCAGGCAAGGTGTACAGCTTGCCCAACAACGGCAGTGGCAAACCGCTGACGTCTCCCAGCCACTGGACCACTTGGTCCATCGCCGGCTCGCCGCGCAACGCCTTATGCACCTCTGCCAGGCCCACCAACATCTGCGGGTGGCAGGCGCGCATGAACCGCTCCAGGCCCGCCGCGCCATTGACGAACGGCGCGAACAGCAGGCACACCAGTTGCACCTCGCTCAAGCCCAGGCTTTGGCTGAGTAGCAGGTCGGCCTGCAAGCGCCGATCTTCGATGCGCTCGGGGGTGCTGTAGTCGCTCAAGGTCAACTGGATCAGGTTCTCGCAGAGGTTTTTCTTGCGCATCAGCACCGTGGTCAATTGCAGGTACTGGCGCACCCCTTCTTCGTAGCTCAAGCCATTGACGTAGCGCGCCTGCAAGCCATAGGCATGGGTCATCAACAGCGGGCTGGCGTAGAGGTTTTCGCAGGGGGTGTCCCAGTGCATGCCGAGGAACTCGCATAGCAGGGATTCACGCGCCCCTTCGCTCTCGCTGACCAAGTCGTGCAGGCCCAGGTAGGACACCGGGCGGCGTACCTCGAAGTGCCCAGGGGCGTGGTCGCAGGTTTCGCTCAGTTGTGGGCAGAGCTGGCGATAGTAGTCCTGGCCAAAGTCATTCAGGGCCCGGAACAGATCACCGAAGTCCAGCACTGCGCGGCTCTCGCCGCGCTGGCCAAGCTGTCGCGCCGCCACCACAAAGGCTTGCAAGTACTGGCGCTGCTCACGGGGGCTGTGGCTGCTGACCAGGGTATCGACGGCCTCGTTCCAGTACGCCACTTTGCCCAGAAAATTACCCGAGGCCAGGCGATGGCTGTCCCCCATTTCCAAGTGCCGGTCACTGGCTGCCAGGTGGCCGCTCATCAATACATTGCTCCGGTACAACTCACGGCCTTGGGGCGACAGCGGGGCCTGATGGTTGAACGCCAGTACCTCGGCACCATCAAGCATCAACACTTCCACCCGCGGATCGTCGTAGACGAACAATGCGCTGAAGCTGCGATGGATATTGTTCAGCGTCGCCTGCTCCTGGCCGGGATGACGCAGGGTGGCCACCCGCAGGTTGAAGGTCGCGGGCGCGCGCCCGGCGATGCTCAACTGGGCGGCCCGCAGGAAGGCCAGGGTGTAGCTGCTTTCGCGGGTGCCGGAGTGGGTCACCAGCACCTTGTGCCCGCCAATGTGCTCCATCCCGCCGGCCTCGACCACCAGGCGCTGGATAAACAGCTGCAACGCGGTGCGCTCACCCCGGGAGAAGAAGCCCAGCAAGCGATGCAGCACCTGCTGGTACACATAGTTCATGGCTTGATCGTGAATAGTAGTCATGGTCGATGTACCTGAATTTGCAAAATATCAGTGGCAAGCGAACAACCTCGATTTGAGTCGTGGGTTGCCGCTAAAGTTAAAGTGTGCGCCCAGGTGGGGGGGGCATTCAGTTACCAAATATTAACACTGCACCAAACTAGCAGCCTTACCAGGAAGGAACTAAAGTTGCCTAAGAATATTCCTACAACAACCTACAACCAATGATTACATTGTTTTTTAGACAGCACTTATACCGCACACTCAAGCCAACTAACCGGCCCACCATGAGTTCCTTAAACCTCGGCCGCAACCCTTGCCCTGCAAGCTCTTCACGAACTAGAGCAGTGCTGCGCCGATATAAAACAAGCTCGTCAGTCATGACTCATTCCTTGAGATGAAAGTGATAATTCAATTATCAAGGCTTACTTAATGAATGGAAGATACAGGGCGGTTGCAGGAGCTGAGTGCAACACGGTTATTGAATTGAAGCCGGAGCATCATGCCGCATAGCCATGGCTGCTTGCATCACCTCGCCTATGACCTCGATAGGACATTTGAAGTCGAAACGCTTA
>NZ_JCBCUY010000032.1:0-70332 GCF_059862705.1 Pseudomonas sp. MF08817 | reverse complement strand
GTTTCGACTTCAAATGTCCTATCGAGGTCATAGGCGAGGTGATGCAAGCAGCCATGGCTATGCGGCATGATGCTCCGGCTTCAATTCAATAACCGTGTTGCACTCAGCTCCTGCAACCGCCCATGGTAAGATATAAATAACCAACATCTTACCACCACATGAAAACAACAATAACACTAATGGCCATTATCGCATTAACAAGTACAGCACAAGCAGCTTATAGGATAGCAATTCCGATGGAGCAATCCAGCGGCGGAGCACTTCCTAACGGCTCAATAAGCATCACCCCCAAAACTCCGAGTCTACCAGTCGAAAACTGGCAGCCAGCCGAACCTCTTTATAGCGAGTGGGTAAATGATGGTAACGTTTCTGGCTGCTCAAACTGGACACCTGATGCATCAACCATGTTGAAAGATGAAACTTTCAATCAAACGGCAAAAGATTGTATCCAATACCAAACCCGTACTAGACAAAACAGAGAGCAGGAAACAACAACCCTCGCATATAGAAATGTAGGGGAACCCGTCACCATAGGACAGAACGTTACTGCAAGTAGTAGCCGAACAGCTACTGGAACAGCCTCTTGCTCTTATAGCCGTTATGTTACTGGAACCCCGAACACATTCTGGATGGCCGGAACAAGCACCTCCACCAATGCATATATAGTGTATTTAAATGGAGTTGAAATAAAAGCGGCCTCCGACTACAACACCAAATCATTCACCATAAACGACACAAACGTAACGTACACAAGAGGAATAACTGTAAAAGATAGCACTACCAACGAATACGGTACCTACAGGTATTATGAGGTTTGCAAATAAACCAAAAGCCACAACAGCTCCATAATGGCCGCGTACGACCATTATATATATCCAAACCTACAGGTTTAGTTGTGTGGCACTAAGCTTTCAAATGGAAGTGCATATTTCGAGGCGAACCATGAGGTGCCATTATTGGATTGTTTGACGTGAAAGCAAACAACTCCATATGTATCTTCTACGCCAACACCCATGAATGGAGGCAACCACAGCAATTCTAACGTACCGTCGCCTTCCCAGCCATGCATCTTGAGTAACTTTTCAGCCTCATGGATAATAGCGTATCCATCTGGGAACTCGCTTAGTGTTTCCCTTGCATTTAAGAAAAACAAACGGTCATCGATAAAATGATAGGAGTATACAAAAAAATCTCGTACATCTTCAGGCGTCTCTCCGAGACTTGCCAACATATTTTCAAGACGCCAATTTCTATCCTTTACCATAAGTGCCTCTCATCCTTTTTATTTATAACTGCTTAGCTTCTTAGGGTAGCACAAATCATAAATAGCACGAGCCAAGGCATCATCGTATGCTACCCAGCATCCCGTTACTGCCACACCTTCGCTTGTCCAAACGCCACCATCCGACGAATCCGAATAAACCCACCAGATGGATTTACCCTCTACGATAGCAAACCAATTTGAATACCCTGAAGGAAGATGCTCACGCAATAGCCCCCTTTTTTCACTTTCGGCAGCATCCAGCCACGAACGAAACCGGCTGGTTTTCGTACCATTCTGCACAATGTGCAATCGGATACTTTCTCTGGCGTGCATACTGGACCTTTACTGTCCGACTTACCGCAATATACCAAGGGTAGCCCCCTCCGCAGAGGGGCCTTTATCAGTTGTTAATAGATATATTCAGACTAAGCCGTTTCTTGATTCCAAGCGGTAATCTCTGAAATTATCCCCCACTGACCACTTCTTGCTAGATAAGCAGGATGATAGGTTCGAAAAGTTAGGATCGGTAACAGGGGGTGTTTCAGCATGGAGGTTTTCTCCGGCTCATAGTTTTCAAGATTGAAAGGCTCGACCCCCGGAAACTGTGCGTAGAGATGCTCGTTGTAGTTGGGTCCAGTGAAGAAAATCACAGAGGTTGGAGCGAGTACCTGAATTTCAGCACGTAGCAAGGCCGAACCCGCCTCCCGTATCAGTGCAGCCTCTTCAGAACTCCCATTCTCATACACACTTCCATTGTCGAGCGACATCCTGAAAAGGTTAGTCCAGAGCACCGCTGTTTCAGCACCATCTACGTCCTCCCCCAAGGAGGATCGCACGCTGCGGTAGGCTCGCCAAAACGGACTGTTGTAATTCCCCGGTTGATGCCTAGCGAACTCAAAATCACGATAGCCAGCAGTAAGTGCGGCTACGCTATTCGGCGTGGCTTGGAAATCCGCGAAGGTCATGATCGGATCTTTAAGATCGGGGAAGTAGTCACCGGGATGAAAATCCCAACCAAGCGTTTCTTGCCCAACTACCAGCACCCGCTTAGTAGAATTCAGCCATTTTTCTGGCACGCTCAGGAGCAAGGGAGGTGACGTGCGTTCAGCAAGCCCTGAAGGGAGAGATGTGTTGTTCTTAAACTGCTCGTAAAGGCTGTTCAGTTCTGACTGAATGCTTTCCTTGGTTTGCATGCTGCGGTCCTTATGATTGCAAATTGAGTGACTACCAGAATCCCTCTAAGGGGTCATTCTGCGTCAGGCATAGCAAAAAAAATACTAACGCGGCCCCAAACGCATTCATTCCGTACTATCCGGTCCCCACCGGCACGGGTACAAGTCCCCGCACCATTGGAGACCCTGATCCCAAAATCAGGCACAGGAACGGCTCAGAGCCTCGCAGAAGCACCGAAAAATCAGCAGATAGTATAGAGGAGGTAGCCACAGCGGCCAAAGACGCTCAGAACGAGCAACGGAGGCTCAAACGACAGACGAAAAAAATGGCGATCTGCAGGTCAGGTTTTTGCTACAAAACCTTGCTACAAATCACCATTTTTTCAACCTCGTAAATCATTGATTTATAAGGTTTTTTTCAATATGGCGGAGAGATAGGGATTCGAACCCTAGGTACCGGTGAAGGTACAACGGATTTCGAATCCGTCCCATTCGGCCACTCTGGCATCTCTCCAACGGCGCGCATCATAACAGCACATTTGCCTTAAGCGAACCCCCAAGAGCAAAAAAAATCCGTGCTATCAGATGCTTGCGTCGATTAAAGCGGTACGCCCAGACGGTTGGCGACTTCTTCGTAGGCTTCGATCACGCCACCCAGACCCTGGCGGAAGCGGTCCTTGTCCATTTTCTTGCCGGTGTCTTTGTCCCACAGGCGGCAGCCATCCGGGCTGAATTCGTCGCCCAGGACGATAGAGCCGTCGTGGAACACGCCGAACTCCAGCTTGAAGTCCACCAGCAGCAGGCCAGCGTCGTCGAACAGTTTGCTCAGGACGTCATTGACCTTAAGGGACAACTCTTTCATGCGCGCCAGTTGCTCGGCGGTACCCCAACCGAACGCCACAACGTGGGATTCGTTGATGAACGGGTCGCCCTTGGCGT
The DNA here is from genome assembly GCF_059862705.1 of Pseudomonas sp. MF08817. Taxonomy (NCBI): domain Bacteria; kingdom Pseudomonadati; phylum Pseudomonadota; class Gammaproteobacteria; order Pseudomonadales; family Pseudomonadaceae; genus Pseudomonas; species Pseudomonas sp. MF08817. The sequence continues at coordinate 66,957 of NZ_JCBCUY010000032.1, read as the reverse complement.
CGTCCTTGAGGAACAGCTCGAAGGTATAGGGATTGAGCTTGAGGCCCTCTTCCACGCCGAGGCGTTTGACCAGGCTGCCGGCGGCGTAGTTACGTACGACGCACTCGACCGGGATCATGTCGAGTTTCTTCACCAGGCATTCGTTGTCGCCCAGCAGTTTGTCGAATTGGGTCGGAACACCGGCCGCTTCGAGTTTCTGCATGATGAAGGCGTTGAACTTGTTGTTCACCATGCCTTTGCGGTCCAGCTGTTCGATGCGCTTGCCGTCGAACGCCGAGGTGTCGTTGCGAAACAGCAGGATCAAGCGGTTGGCGTCGTCGGTCTTGAAAACCGACTTGGCTTTGCCGCGGTAGAGTTCTTCACGTTTTTCCATGATGGGCTCCGCTTGCTAAGTAGATGGGCTAGGCGATATGTCGCCAGTCGAGCCCTGAATCTTGATCGGCCAGTTGCAGCCAGTCCGGGTCGCACCCGAGGGTATCGACGAAACATTGCCGGGCCAGCTGCGGCAGGTTGTTCTTGCTGCTCAGATGGGCCAGGACCAGGTGTTGCAGGCCTTTGTAACCCAACTCGGACACCAGGAGCGCTGCCTGGTGGTTGTTCAAATGTCCCAGTTCGCCGCCGACCCGCTGCTTGAGAAAGTACGGGTAGTGGCCACGGGCAAGCATGTCGCGGCAGTGGTTGGACTCGATCATCAAAGCATCCAGGCCACGGTAGCTATCCAGCACCCGGGCGCAATACGAGCCCAGGTCGGTCAGCAGGCCGAAGCGCCGCTGGCCATCGCTGAACACGTACTGCGTCGGCTCTTGCGCATCATGGGCCACAGCAATCACGTCAATGTCCAGCGCACCGATGCGCAGTTGTTCACCACCGGCCAGAAAACCTGCCGGCTCAATGGGTTTGCGCATCCCGCGCAGGGTGCCGCGACTGAGGTAGACCGCAAGATCGTAGCGCCGAGACAGCAAACCCACGCCATGCACGTGGTCGGCATGTTCGTGGGTCACGAGTATCGCGCTCAACTGCGCCGGGTTCACACCCAGGCGCAGCAGGCGTTTTTCGGTTTCCCGCAGGGAGAAACCACAATCGACCAAGACATACGTGTCATCACAGGCCACAAGCGTGCCGTTCCCTTGGCTACCGCTGCCGAGAACGGCAAAACGCATGATGATTAACCCAGGTTGTCCTGAATGACGCCCAACACTTTGCGCGCCACTTCGGCGGGAGCAACGGTGTTGATGTTTTTCTCGACGGTGACTTGCACGTTGTCGCCGACCTTGCTCAGGCGAACCTGATAGCGCTCGGCGCGGGCTTCGATTTCTTCCTTGGCCGGCTTGCTGCCAAACAACTTGCCGAAGAAGCCTGGCTCGTCGTTTTTCTTCTCGGCTTTTTCGGCGAGGTTGATGTAGTACAGGCCCAGGCTGCGGTTGATGTCTTCAACGCGCCATTCGCCCTGCTCGAGAGCACGGCCAACGCTCGACCAGGCACGGTCAAGGTCTTCACCCAGGTTGAGCACGACGTTGCCGCTGCCGTCCTCGGTGAGGCTGACACGGCTCGGCGTATCGAAATCGCGGGCAGCGAGCAGGGACACGGAACCGCCCTTCTCGGCGCTGCGGGTCATGCTGGCGAGCATTTCGTCCACCAGGGCCGCGTCCAGGCCAGCGTTGAGCGAACGGTTGGTGAACTCGACATTGGCCGTGCTGCCGGCAGGACGCTCGGCGCTGACCACATAGACTTCACTGGTATTGCGTTGCACGCCTGGCTCGATGCGCACCCGTACGCGGGTTTCGCTGTCGGCGGCGATGCCGGCACTGGCCAGGCGCTTGGCCATGGACGCCGACAATTCGTCAGCGCGCTGCCAGGTGGTGGTGAATTCACCAGTTTGCGGGCGCTGTTCATCCAGGCGAAAACCGTTGTCCTGGAAGAACTGCACCGCCACCGGCCAGACTTCGGCCGGGGCGTGCTGGGCCATGACCCAGCGCGACTCGCCGCTTTTCTGCAGGCTGTAGTCGCTGGCATCGGCCAGGGCCGACAGCGGTTGCGGGCGGGGCACTTCGTACTCGCCTTTGACGCTGTCGTCGGCCACGTTGCGCGGGATCGGCAACAGCGGGTCCAGACGCTTGGCGGTGGTGACGTCCGGCGGCAATTGCATCGGTGCAGTCTGTTGTGCTTCCAGGTAATCGCTACCACGGTCGCGGAAGTAACCTTCCGGGCCCCAGATCCATCCACAGCCGCTGGTGCTGGAGATAATCAAGGCAAGTGCGGAAAGTCCGGCCAATCGCTTCATGCGTAGTGCTTCCTCAATTAAACCAGGACGCCGGACTGGCGCATGGCCTGCCGCAGCGGTTCGTGACAGGCAGGGCTGAGCCAGGTGAGCGGCAGACGGATACCGTCCGGCATCAGGCCCATCTCATGCAAAGCCCACTTCACGGGGATAGGGTTGGATTCGATAAACAGGGTTTTATTGAGCGGCATCAGTTTTTCATGGATGGCCCGGGCCTTGTCGGCCTCGCCATTGAGGGCCGCGATGCACAGGTCGCTCATGTCACGCGGTGCGACGTTGGCGGTCACGGAGATGTTGCCCTTGCCACCGAGCAGGATCAGTTCGACGGCGGTTGCGTCGTCACCGGAAATCACCAGGAAATCCTTGTTCACGCCATCAAGGATGGCCTTGGCGCGTTGCAGGTCGCCGGTGGCTTCCTTGATGCCGATGATGTTCTTCACGGTGGACAGGCGGATTACGGTCTCGGCCTGCATGTCACACGCGGTACGGCCAGGCACGTTGTAGAGGATCTGCGGGATGTCCACCGCCTCGGCAATGGCGCGAAAATGCTGGTACAGGCCTTCTTGCGTCGGCTTGTTGTAGTACGGGGTGACCAGCAGGCAGGCATCGGCGCCGGCGGTCTTGGCGTTAGTGGTCAGCTCGATCGCTTCGCGCGTCGAGTTGGCGCCGGTACCGGCAATTACCGGGATGCGCCCGTCAACCTGCTTGACCACGCGACGGATCACTTCGATGTGCTCGTTCACGTCCAGGGTCGCTGACTCACCCGTGGTGCCGACGGCCACGATGGCGTGGGTGCCGTTTTGCAGGTGAAAGTCCACCAGTTTGCTCAGGCTGTCCCAGTCGAGACGACCCTGTGCATCCATGGGTGTGACCAGTGCCACCATACTGCCCGCAATCATGCAACCGCTCCTGCCGGAAAAAGAGAGCGGTAATGGTACTGGCGACAAGATGCTTGCACAAGCGAAGTACCATTCCCCTTAGCGATGGTTTTCGCTACCCTCTCAGGCTTTGATCGGTGCCGATTAGCCCGTGTGGTGGATTCCAGCCTTCGTTTTTGGCTCAAGCCCCCCTGTTCAAGCGCTGTTGCTGCCGGTTCCCAGACTCTTGGGACCGAGGGTGGCAGTGTTGCCAGGGAACTTGCCATGGGCCCAAGGCTGCGCAGTTGCCCTACACGGACCCGCCCTGGCACCGACCGCTCATCGCTTTAGGAATGCTGCATGTCCACCCCCACAGTTCGCGAACAATTCCTTGTTATCAGTGCCCTTGGCGCCAACCCCATGGAGCTGACTAACGTCCTGTGCCGCGCCAGCCATGAAAATCGCTGCGCGGTGGTCACCTCCCGGCTGACTCGCCACGGCGAGTGCAGTGCGCTGGTGCTGCAGATTTCCGGCAGCTGGGACGCCCTGGCGCGCCTGGAAGCCGGCCTGCCGTCACTGGCCAAGAAGCACGCCTTCACCGTCAATGTGGTGCGCAGCGCCGCACTGGAGAACCGTCCCGAGGCCTTGCCCTACGTGGCGTATGTCAGCGCGGCGTACCGCTCGGACATCGTCAACGAACTGTGCCAGTTCTTCATCGACCACCACGTCGAGCTGGAAAACCTCACCTGCGACACTTACCTGGCCCCGCAAACCGGCGGCACCATGCTAAACGCAACCTTCACCGTGACCCTGCCGCCCGGCGTGCAGATCAGTTGGTTGCGCGATCAGTTCCTGGATTTCGCCGACGCGCTGAACCTGGATGCCCTGATCGAACCCTGGCGCCCACAGAACCCCATGTAAGGAAGCATTCAATGGCCGTTGCCATCGATACACCCGTTGCCCACTTCGAGGCCCCGGCCACCGGCGGCCAGACCTTCAGCCTCGACGGGCTCAAGGGCAAGCAGGTGGTGCTCTACTTCTACCCCAAGGACAGCACGCCGGGTTGCACCACCGAGGGCCAGGGTTTTCGCGATCATTACCCGCAGTTCCAGGCCGCCAACACCGAGGTGTTCGGCGTTTCTCGCGACAGCTTGAAGTCCCATGAAAACTTCAAGGCCAAGCAGGCGTTCCCGTTCGAGCTCATCAGCGACAAGGACGAAGCCGTCTGCCAATTGTTCGACGTCATCAAGCTCAAGAAGCTCTATGGCAAGGAATACATGGGCGTTGACCGCAGCACATTCCTGATCGACAAGGACGGCGTGCTGCGCCAGCAATGGCGTGGCGTGAAGGTGCCCGGCCATGTGGAGGCGGTGCTGGCCGCCGCCCAGGCCCTCGACAAGGCCTGATTGCTCAAACCCTTCGCGGGCAGCGCCAAGCCTGCCCGCGACCCCACCCAAACGTCAGAGCAACGGAGCGACCACCGCCTCCTTGCGCGGCCAGGCATCGAGCACAGCCTTGAACAGGGTGGCCAGCGGGATGGCGAAGAAAATCCCCCAGAAGCCCCATAACCCGCCAAACAACAGCACCGCGCAGATGATTGCCACCGGGTGCAGGTTGACCGCCTCGGAGAACAGCAACGGCACCAGCACGTTGCCGTCGAGGGTCTGGATGATGCCGTACACCGCCATCAGGTAAATGAACTGATCGCTCCAGCCCCACTGGAACAGCGCGATCAAGGCCACCGGCACGGTGACCACCACCGCCCCGACATAGGGCACCACCACCGACACCCCTACCAGCAGGGCCAGCAGCGCGGCATAGTTCAAGCCCAGGGTGACAAAGGCGATGTAGGTCACGCCACCGCAGATGAAGATCTCGATCACCTTGCCACGAATGTAGTTGGCGATCTGGCGGTTCATGTCCTGCGCCACACGGGTAATCAGCGCACGCTCACGGGGCAGATAACCGCGCACCCAACGTCCGATCATCTGGCGGTCCTTGAGAAAAAAGAACACCAGGATCGGCACCAGCACCAGGTAGATCATGATGTTGACCAGCAACGGCAGGCTCGACAGCGAAAACGTCAGTGCCCATTGCCCGAACTTGCCGATCTCGCCCCGCGCGGCCTCGATGGCTTGCAGCACTTGTTCGTCGGAAACCAGGTGGGGATAACGCTCAGGCAACAGCAACAACAGCGATTGCCATTTGGCCAGCATCCCGGGTAATTCGTTGAACAAGGTGATGACCTGATGCCAGAGCAACGGCACCACGACCAGGATAAACACCAGTAACAACCCCATGAACAGGGCGAACACCAGGCCCACCGCCACGCCACCGGGCACCCGCAAGCGCTCCAGGCTGACGACCAGGCCTTGCATCAGGTAGGCCAGCACCATTCCCGCCAGTACCGGCGCCAGCATGCCGCCCAGGGTCAGGACGGCGGTAAAGGCCAAAAACAGCAGTACCGCCAGCACCACGGCTTCTTCATCGGAGAAGTAACGCTGAACCCAATCGCGTAGCACTTTGAACATCTAACTTCCTTAGGCAATCAATACCGGCTTCAGGCCTTGCGCAACCAATAGCGGTAGACGCCTGCCTCGTCTTCTTCATGCAGCAGCGTATGACCGGCCAATCGGGCAAAGGTGCGGAAGTCGCGCTGGGAACCGGCGTCGGTGGCGATCACCTTAAGCACCGCGCCACTGGCCAGGCGATTGAGTTCCAGCTTGGCCTTGAGCAGCGGTAGCGGGCAGTTCAGACCGCTGGCGTCCAGTTCGGCGTCGTGCGCCACAGCATCGCTCATCGAGCCACTCCTGACAGTTTTCAAGCCGCCTAGATTATCTGGTCTGATCGCAACTGTCCGGCTACAGTAAGGCCTTTGTCGATTAAGGCTTTGTGCATGACTTTTCTGCGCCCTACCCTACTGACGCTCGCTTGCCTGCTCGCCTCACCGGGCTTCGCCGACGACTTGCCGTCACTCGGCGACGCCAGTTCTGCCATTGTCTCGCCACAACAGGAACACCAATTGGGCCGCGCCTGGCTGGCCCTGCTGCGCAGCCAGGTGTCGCAACTCAACGACCCGCAACTCAAGGACTACGTCGAAACCAGCGTGTACAAACTGGTGGAGACCAGCCAGGTCAATGATCGGCGCCTGGAGTTCATCCTGATTAACAGCCCACAACTCAACGCCTTCGCGGCACCTGGCGGGATCATCGGTGTCAACGGCGGCCTGTTCCTCAACGCCCAGACCGAGGGTGAATACGCGTCCGTACTGGCTCACGAACTGGCCCACTTGTCCCAACGCCACTTCGCCCGTGGTGTCGAGGCCCAGCAACGCATGCAGGTACCGATGATGGCCGCCCTGCTGGCCGGCATCATCGTCGCCGCCGCGGGGGCCGGCGATGCCGGGATCGCGGCCATTGCCGGCACCCAGGCCGCAGCGATCCAGGAACAGCGCCGCTTCTCCCGGCAAAACGAGCAGGAAGCCGACCGCATCGGCATCCTCAACCTGGAAAAGGCCGGGTATGACCCACGCTCCATGCCCACCATGTTCGAGCGCCTGATGCGCCAGTACCGCTTCGATGCCAAGCCGCCAGAATTTCTACTCACTCACCCGGTGACCGAATCCCGTATCGCCGACACCCGCAACCGCGCCGAACAGGCCGGCCCCGGCGGCACCGAAGACAGCCTGCGCTATCAACTGGTGCGTGCCCGGGTGCAACTGATCTACGAAGAAACCCCCGGCCTAGGCGCCAAGCGCTTTCGCGCCCAACTCGAAGAGAACCCGAAAAACGACGTGGCGCGCTATGGCCTAGCCATCGCCCAGATCAAGGGTGGCCAGTTGAACGAAGCGCGGGAGAACCTCAAGCAATTGTTGGCCAAGGCCCCCAACGACATCACCTACAACCTGGCCCAGGTCGACCTGGACATCACCAACAATCGCCTGCCCGACGCCCAGTCGCGGGTCGAGCGGATGCTCACCCAATACCCGGGCAACTATCCGCTCAACGAAGTGCGCGTCGATCTGCTGCTCAAACAGAATCGCGCCGCCGATGCCGAGAAAGCCCTGGAAAGCCTACTCAAGACCCGCCCCGACGATCCGGATGTCTGGTATATGGTGGCCGAAACCCGCGGGCTTTCCGGCAACATCATCGGCCTGCACCAGGCCCGCGCCGAATATTTCGCCCTGGTGGGCGATTACCGCCAGGCCATCCAGCAACTGGACTTCGCCAAGCGCCGCGCCGGCAGCAACTTCCCGCTGTCGTCGCGCATCGATGCCCGGCAGCGGGAGTTGACGGACCAGGAGCAGATGGTCAAGGACATGATGCGCTGATCCTCGCCAGTAAATGGCAGACCCAAAAAAACCGCCTCCCTGGAGGCGGTTTTTTTGTTCCGACCGTTACTCAGCCAGTTTGAACGTGATGAAGCTGGCGCGCCCTTGGCGCAGCACCCGCATCGATACCGAACGGTTCTTCGGCAACGCCTTAGCGATATCCGTGAACTCCTTGGCCGAACCGATGGCCTGGTTGTTCAGGTGAGTAATCACATCGCCAGGTTGCAGGCCGATCAGGGCCGCAGGACCGTCCTGCACTTCCTTGATGACCACGCCGCCCTTGAGGTCAAAGGCTTTCTTCTGCTCGGCGGTCAACTCGACCACCGCTACGCCGAGGCGATTGCTGCTGCGCTCAACGCCGGATTTACCCAGGGCGCTCAGTTCCGCACCTTCCTCAGGGATAGCACCGACCGTCAGCTCGACATTGGTGCGCTTGCCCTCACGGATAACTTCCAGCGCGGCCTTGGAGCCGGCCTTGAGTGCGCCAACCAGGTGCGGAAGGTCTGCCGACATCACAATGGGCTGGCCATTCATGCTCAGGATTACGTCACCCACTTGCAGGCCGCCCTTGGCCGCCGGGCCGTCATCCTGGATCTGCGCCACCAGCGCACCGGCCGGCTTGTCCAGGCCGAACGACTCGGCCAAATCCTTGTTCACTTCCTGGATTACCACGCCCAACCAGCCACGGCTGACCTTCCCGCCCGCTTTCAACTGGTTCGACACATCCATCGCGACATCGATGGGGATCGCGAAGGACACACCCATGAAGCCGCCGGAACGGGTATAGATCTGCGAGTTGATGCCGACCACTTCACCGGCCAGGTTGAACAACGGGCCACCGGAGTTGCCCGGGTTGATCGGCACGTCGGTCTGGATGAACGGCACGTAGTTTTCGTTCGGCAGGCTACGGCCAATAGCGCTGACGATGCCTTGTGTGACCGTGTGGTCAAAGCCAAACGGCGAACCGATCGCCACGACCCATTGCCCAGCCTTCAGGTCCTGGGACTTACCCAGCTTCAGCACAGGCAGGTCCTTGCCTTCGATTTTCAGCAGGGCCACGTCGGAGCGTGAGTCGGTGCCTACCAACTTGGCCTTGAGCTCGCTGCGATCGGCCAGGCGAACCAGGATTTCGTCGGCGTCGGCAATCACATGGTTGTTGGTCAGGATGTAGCCATCGGGGGAGATGATAAAACCCGAGCCCAGGGATTGGGCCTCGCGCTGACGGCCACCGCCCGGCGAACGGGGCTGCTGGGGCATGCCGCGCTCGAAGAACTCACGCAGCATCGGCGGCAAGCCTTCCAGGTCCGGCATCTGCGCGGAAACCTTGCGGTCCGGCAGCTTCTGAGTGGTACTGATGTTCACCACCGCAGGCGATGCCTGCTCGACCAACTGCGTAAAGTCAGGCAAATCGGCCGCCAGCGCCGGGACAGCCTGCCCAAGCACCAGGACGGTGGCAAAAATGGATAAATAGGACTTCAAACGTGGTATCGACATACGGCTCCCGTTACGACGAACATGGTTAAGCAATATGGAGCAAAAGCCGGCACAGAGGCTACACCGGGGCTTTTGTTCCGGGAACAACAAAACAAGGCCAGAGCCGAGCGGCCCTGACCTATAGAAAAAAAATGTGGTTTTTGCAAATTGAAATACTCACCAAACATTTCGAGATCTCAAGGATGGCGTGGACATTGCTGGCCTTGCACAACCAATAAACCGCTTGATGAGCACCATACTGCGAATTCACGGCTTGGGGAGAGATGTATTGGAACGCATCGAGAGCGCAACCCGTTCAGCAGTACCCATCGGCACTTCGCCCACGACGGTCACTCTCACTTCCCCTTCAGGCGTCGCTAAACGCCGAGAGACCGCAACCGTAGGGCCCAACTGCACCCGCGTATCCATCACCTCAGCGCCATTCACCGGCTCAAGAAACACCGAGAAGCGCGCCAAGCCGTCGTCATACATCAAACTGCTGACGGTGGTCTTGGTCTCAGGATCAATACGCGCACTGCTATTGGCCAACTCGAAGCCTGCCGGCAGCCAGTCTGAACGCCAGGCTTGCTCCACGTTTGCGGCCGCAACCTGATCGGTGGAGAGCGCTACCGACTTGCACTCACGGCTAGCCTGCATCTGTGCGTCGGTGGGGATGTCGTCAGTGTCCAGCCCAGTGAACTGGAATCGTTCGAGCAACTGCCCCTTGTCATTCAGCAGAAGCGACTTAAGCGGCAAGCCGGTTTCCCGATCCAGATGCAGCTCAAAGCCATAACGATGCTGATCCTTGGGCGTCAGGGCGACAATCACTGCCGCGCGCCCAGCGACACGCGACTTGCCAATGACGGCAAGGTCGTACCATTTCTTAAGTTTTTGCGGATCCAAGGCCTCGGCAGACGCTTCAGGCGCCGCCCCTAACCCAGAGATAAAAGCACCGCTGACACACTGGGTACGGCCACCGACTCGCACCACTTCTTGCGCGGAGCCATCGAGCTGGAGCATACGCTCATGAACGGTGCCATCATGGACGCGGTGCCAGATTTCGTGGGTAGAAAAACTACCGTTACGCTCGTAAACGAAAGTCCCCTGGAAACTCTGCTGTCGCTGCGCCTGGCTCAGACGATTCAACCATTGCGCAGCTTCATCGGCATGGGCTGGCTCGATGAGCCAGCCGTTCAGCAAAAGCATCGTTGCCGCTAGAGGTAAAACGCGCATGCGCCTCCTTACTTAGCGACTTCCTGGCTGGCCGCACGAGCGTAAGGCAATGCACTTTCAGTCCCTTTAAGGGCCGCTTGCTGAGCATGCTGGCGCAAGAAACCTGGCACGCGCTGATCCTGCGGCTGAGCCTGCATCACGCCGTTGGTCATGGGGCCTGCGACCTCGGAGCTTTCCTTGTAGCCTGCCAACACTGCCGGACCTTTGACCTGCGGTGCGGCCAGAGTTGCCTGATGGGACTGCTGGGCCAATTCGACGCCAGCGATATCGTCCTGGTTGTACAGGCGCACGCCTGCCAACACAGCGACCGTCACGGACGCGGCAACCGCCAGACGACCCAGGCTGCGCCACGGGCCGCGAGTAACCTTGGCCGGCACGGCTTCATCAGCCAGGGCTGCGGAAACAGCCGCCGAGATGTCCATGCGAGGGAGCAACAACTCCTTGTGCATGGCTGCCCGTGCAACCTGATAACGAGCCCAGGTATCGCGGGTTTCAGTCTCGTCAAAGGCATTCAATACCCGACGTAATTCCAGTTCGTCCGCTTCGTTATCCATCACTGCGGACAGCGATTCCTGCAGGGCTTCACGACTCATGGCGGTTCCTCTCTTGGCTGTCGCCGCTGTCTTTAGTTTTCCTGCAACAACGGCTGCAGGGCTTTATCGATGGCTTCCCGAGCGCGGAAAATCCGGGAGCGCACGGTACCCACTGGGCATTGCATGACGCTTGCAATGTCCTCGTAACTCAGACCGTCGAATTCACGCAAAGTTAAAGCTGTGCGCAAATCTTCTGGTAATTGCTGGATAGTTCGATGGACTGTGCCTTCGATCTCATCACGCAACAGGGCCCGCTCCGGTGACTCAAGGTCTTTAAGACCATGGTCGCCATCATAGAACTCCGCATCTTCAGAACTGACATCACTATCCGGTGGCCTGCGACCGCGGGAAACCAGATAGTTTTTCGCCGTATTGATGGCGATGCGGTACAGCCATGTATAAAAGGCGCTGTCGCCGCGAAAATTACCAAGCGCACGGTAAGCCTTGATAAAGGCCTCTTGTGCAACGTCCTGGGCTTCATGGGTGTCGTGCACAAATCGCACGATCAACCCGAGAATTTTGTGCTGGTATTTCAGCACTAGCAGATCAAACGCTCGCTTGTCGCCACGCTGTACGCGCTCGACCAGCTGCTGATCCTCTTCCTGGGTTAGCATGAACACTCCTCGATGAACTCAGAGGAGGCTTGCATTACCAAATGACCGGACTTGCAAACATAGACTCGGGCTTTTCGCAAAAGTTCTCCCCCTCCAAGCAAGTTTCCTGTGAGCTCTGATCTGGCACACACGAAAAACGCAGCTCGGGCATGGCCGGCTGCGCGAATAATCTTGTCGTCGACCCTTTTCCGGGAACCGGTTCACCCGTTTCCCGCAATAACCGACGCTATCCCTTTCCTACGGGCAACCTTCTATTGAGCCTGACGGCACAGTAAAAGTTCCCAGCGTTATAACCGCCTTCGATGAACATTGTGCAACCATGTCGGGAAAAAGCGCCCTTCATCGTCGATATTCGCCTAGGGCGGAATTCTTCGTGAAAGCAGCAGCCTTTAGACCCGGCCAGCTAATAGTACCTGTCACGGTAGTTTCACAATGCCATGAACGCCCGGCTATTGTGCCGATCCACCCCTCTATATACTAGTCGCCTGTGTGGCTGTCTTGACTCGCCGTTCCAGGTGTCTTGCGCCAACCCCGACCCGGGTCGCATCGAGCGGAATCCTGAAATGAGCCAACAGTTTCAATACGATGTTCTGGTGATTGGCAGCGGCGCTGCCGGTTTGAGCCTTGCCCTGACCTTGCCCGGCCACCTGCGCATTGCCGTGCTGAGCAAGGGCGACCTGGCCAGCGGTTCGACCTTCTGGGCCCAGGGCGGTGTCGCCGCCGTGCTGGATGACACCGACACCGTCGAATCCCATGTCCAAGACACCCTCAATGCCGGCGGCGGTCTGTGCCACGAAGATGCCGTGCGCTTCACCGTCGAGCATAGCCGCGAAGCCATCCAATGGCTGATCGATCAAGGCGTGCCGTTTACTCGCGACGAACAATCCGGCACCGAGGACGGCGGTTTCGAGTTCCACCTGACCCGCGAAGGTGGGCACAGCCATCGGCGCATCATCCACGCTGCCGACGCCACGGGCGCCGCGATCTTCAAGACCCTGCTGGCCCAAGCCCGGCAGCGCTCGAACATCGAGTTGCTGGAGCAACGGGTCGCCGTGGACTTGATTACCGAAAAACGCCTGGGCCGCGACGGTGACCGCTGCCTGGGCGCCTATGTGCTCAACCGTGGCACTGGCGAAGTGGACACCTACGGCGCGCGCTTCACCCTGCTTGCCTCTGGCGGCGCGGCGAAGGTCTACCTCTACACCAGCAACCCCGACGGTGCCTGCGGTGATGGCATTGCCATGGCCTGGCGCTCGGGCTGCCGCGTGGCCAACCTGGAGTTCAACCAGTTCCACCCCACGTGCCTGTATCACCCGCAGGCCAAGAGTTTTCTGATTACCGAAGCCCTGCGAGGGGAAGGCGCCCACCTAAAGCTGCCCAACGGCGAGCGCTTCATGCAGCGTTTCGACCCCCGCGCCGAGTTGGCGCCCCGGGATATCGTGGCCCGCGCCATCGACCATGAGATGAAGCGCCTGGGCATCGACTGCGTGTACCTGGACATCAGCCACAAGCCCGAAGCCTTCATCAAGAACCACTTCCCCACCGTCTATGAGCGCTGCCTGGAATTTTCCATCGACATCACCCGCCAACCCATCCCGGTGGTGCCCGCTGCGCACTACACCTGCGGCGGTGTGATGGTGGACCAGCAGGGCCGCACCGATGTGCCCGGCCTGTATGCCATTGGCGAAACCAGTTTCACCGGTTTGCACGGCGCCAACCGCATGGCCAGCAACTCGCTGCTGGAGTGTTTTGTCTATGCCCGCTCGGCAGCGGCCGACATTGTCGAGCAGCTGCCCCGGATCGGCGCGCCTGACACCCTGCCGGCATGGGATGCCAGTCAGGTTACCGATTCCGACGAAGACGTCATCATCGCCCACAACTGGGATGAACTCCGGCGCTTCATGTGGGACTACGTAGGCATCGTGCGCACCAACAAACGCCTGGCGCGGGCCCAGCACCGGGTGCGCTTGCTGCTCGATGAGATCGACGAGTTCTACAGTAACTACAAGGTCAGCCGGGACTTGATCGAACTGCGCAACCTCGCCCAGGTAGCAGAACTGATGATCCGCAGCGCCATGGAACGCAAGGAAAGCCGCGGGCTGCACTACACGCTCGATTACCCGAACCAACTGGAACAGGCCCTGGACACTATTCTGGTGCCGCCCACCTACGCCGACTGAACTTGAGACGAACCCGCAGGCGCCGATGCACCTCCGGCGCCAGCCCATCGCGCGGCACACACACCGCACGTACCCGGCGCTGGCCGCGCAAGCGAAAACGCAGCACCACCATCATCGGCAGCGCCAGGCTGTCACGGCGCAATTGCACGGCCTGCCAGCCATCGGCGGCGTTCCATAGTTGCCAGCCGTCAGCGTCACGACGCAGGGCGCAGAAGGCTGTGGGATGGGTCAGCAGGATATGCCGTGGCAGGGTCCAGGCCCCGTGGCCCAGGCACAACACGACAGCGGCCAGACGTGCCCAACCGCCAATATCAAGGGCAAACAACGAACCCAGCGCGAACAGCTGGGCCAGGAGATAGGCCGCCAGCAGGTACCGTGAGGCATGCCAGCGGCACTCAAAGTGATTACTTGGGCTGAACACGGTCCAGGATCATGCGAACCATGCGCTGCAACTCGGGGTCTTCGGATTCGCTGCGTTCCATGAACCAGCCGAACATATCCTGGTCTTCGCATTCGAGCAGCCTGACGTAGCAGTCGCGGTCAACCTGGTTCAGATGGGGGTAAACCTCCCTCACGAACGGCACCAGCAACACGTCCAGCTCAAGCATGCCGCGGCGGCTGTGCCAGTAAAGGCGATTCAGTTCAACGTCTTCGACCATGGAACGCTCCTCAAATAGGGCGCAAGTATACAGCCCGTAATGGCCAGGGCCAGTCGGCTTTGGTCGGCCACCGCCGATCCTTTGGAAACTACCCATTTCCAGGGCGCCCCCTTATGATGTGCCCCAGACTTTTTACCCTGCGATGACCCATGGCCGATTCCGCTTTTTTCTGCACGCTGTCCCATGAAGGTGTCCTGGCTGTTCGCGGCTCGGACGCGGCCAAGTTCCTGCAAGGCCAGTTAACCTGCAACCTCGATTACCTGAGCCAAAGCCACGCCAGCCTGGGCGCGCGCTGCACGCAAAAGGGCCGCATGCAATCGAGCTTTCGCATCCTGCTTGAAGGGGATGGCTGCCTGCTGGCCATGGCCCGCGAGCTGGTGGAGCCACAACTGGCGGACCTGAAGAAATACGCCGTGTTCTCCAAATCCAAATTGACCGACGAAAGCGCTGCCTGGGTGCGTTTTGGCCTGAACGACGGCGATGCCGCGCTGCGCGCCCTGGGCCTGGACCTGCCGGCCGAGACTGACGCCGTCGTCCGCGCCAATGGCTTGATCGCCGTGCGCGTCTCCCCAGCCCGCGCCGAGTTGTGGGCGGCGGCGCAACAGGCCGAGGCGTTGCACCAGACCCTCGCCACCCACCTGCCCGAGGGCGATCTCAACGCCTGGCTGCTGGGGCAGGTGCGGGCCGGCATCGGCCAGGTCATGGCCGCCACCCGCGAACTGTTCATCCCGCAGATGCTCAACCTGCAAGCCGTGGGCGGCGTGAGCTTCAAGAAGGGCTGCTACACCGGCCAGGAAATCGTCGCGCGCATGCAGTACCTGGGCAAACTCAAGCGCCGCCTCTATCGCCTGGCCCTGGACGCCAGCGTCCTGCCCGAGCCCGGCACGCCGCTCTTTGCGCCCAGCCACGCCAGCTCCATCGGTGAAGTGGTGATTGCCGCACGCAGCGCAACCGGCATGGAACTATTGGCCGTGCTACAGGCCGAAGCCGCTGAAGCGGGCGATATTCACCTGGCCACCCTCGAAGGCCCGGCCCTGCACCTGCTCGACCTGCCTTACTCTCTGGATCGCGACCGTGAAATCCAGCGTTAAGCGCAGCACCTTTTTGCAACACCCTAGAGAGCAGAAATGAGCAAGCTGGCAGAAAAAGTCCAACGGGATCTGGTGGCCGCCATCGACAACGATGACCTGGTCCTACCAACACTGCCGGAGGTGGCCCTGGGCATACGCAAGGCCGCCGAAGACCCGGAAATCAGCGTCAGCACCCTGAGCAAAGTGATCGGCCGCGACACCGCCCTGTCGGCACGCCTTATCAAAGTGGTCAACAGCCCTCTGCTACGGGCCACCCAGGAAGTCACCGACCTGCACACCGCGATCACGCGCCTGGGCGTCAACTACAGCAGCAACCTGGCCATTGGCCTGGTGATGGAGCAGATCTTCCACGCCCGTTCCGAGGTGGTAGAGCAGAAAATGCGCGAAGTCTGGCGCCGCAGCCTGGAAGTGGCGGGCGTCAGCTACGCCCTGTGTCGCAGCCACAGCCAACTGATGCCGGACCAAGCGGCCCTCGGTGGTTTGGTACACCAAATCGGCGTGCTGCCGATTCTCACTTACGCCGAAGACCACTATGAACTGCTGTCCGACCCGGTCAGCCTCAACCACGTGATCGAACACATCCACCCGTTGCTGGGGGACAAACTGCTCAGTGTTTGGGAATTCCCGGAACGGCTGGTGAAGCTGCCCGGCCTGTACCAGGATTTCACCCGCCAATCCTTGCAACTGGATTACGTCGACCTGGTGCAAGTGGCCACGCTCTACTGCCACCGGGGCACCCGGCACCCATTGGCGCGGCTCGACCTGCAGGAAGTTCCGGCGTTCCGCAAACTGGACCTTGACCTGGACAACCCCGCCTTGTGCCTCGACCTGGAAGAATCCCGGTCGATGTTTTACTAGGCGCCAGCAATAAAACTTACCCGCACCTTCAGCCCGCCCCCCGCACCGTCGTGCAGGCTGATTTGCGCCAGGTGTGCGCGGCAGATCTCCCCGACAATCGCCAGCCCCAGGCCCGAACCGGCGCCTTGGGCGCTGCGTCGGTAAAAGCGCTCGAACACCCGGCCGCGTTCCTCGCGGGGGATGCCCGGGCCATCGTCTTCCACCTCCAGCACACCCGGTGCGGCGACGCGCAAAATCACGTTGCCACCCGCAGGCGTGTGGGCCAACGCGTTATCCACCAGGTTGCTGAGCAACTCGTTGAGCAGCGTCGGCTCGCCGAGCAACCACACCGGCTCATCGGCCTCCAGCGCCAGGGCCACACCCCGGGCATGGGCCAGGGGCGCCATGGCCATGCCCAGTTCCCGCGCCAATTGGCTCAGGTCCAGACGCTGGGCACCGCCCTCGGCAATCGCCCGCGCACCGTTTTCGATCCGCGCCAGGGACAGCAACTGGTTGGCCAAGTGGGTCAAGCGATCCGTGCCCTGGGCCGCGCTTTCCAGGGTCAGGCGCCAGGTTTGCGGGTCACTGGCACGCAGGCCCAGCTCCAAGCGCGCCTTGAGCGCCGCCAGGGGCGTGCGCAACTCGTGGGCGGCGTCGGCGATGAACTGCGCCTGGCGCTCGAACTGCCCGCGCAAACGCTCGGTGAAGTGGTTCAGCGCCCGCACCAAAGGCCACAGCTCATGCTGCACCTGCACCAACGGCAGTGGCCGCAGGTCATCGGGCTGACGTTCTTCCACCGCCGTGCGCAAGCGCTCCAATGGGCGCAACGCGGCACTGACGGCAAACCACACCAACAGCAGCGCGCCCATGGCCAGCATGCCCAGACGCAACAGGGTGTCGGCCATCAGGCTGCGGGCCATGCTCACCCGCGCCTCGTCGGTTTCCGCGACGCGGATTTCCGCCATACCGTTCATGTTCGGCTCGATCACGGCCTTGAGCAGGCTCACCACCCGCACGTTCTGCCCCTGATAGGTGGCGTTGTAGAAGCGTGCCAGGGCCGGGTAATCATCTGTGCGCGGCGTACCCGGTGGCGGGCCGGGCAGGTTTTCGTAGCCGGAGATAAGTTTTTGGTGGATGTCGTTGACCTGGTAGTAGATGCGCCCGGCACTGTCGTAGGCGAAGGTGTCGAGGGCCACATAGGGCACATCGGCGCTCAGGCTGCCGTCGCGCTGGGACAGGCCCGCAGCGATGGTCCGCGCCGAGGCCAGCAGGGTGCGATCGTAGGCGGTGTCCGCCGCTTCGCGGCCGTTCCAGTAGGCGCTCAAGCCGCTGGCCACCATCAACACCACCAGCAGCAAGGCCAGGTTCCACAACAAGCGCCAACGCAGGCTGCTGGGCTTATGCATCGCGGCTTTCCAGCAGGTAGCCAAGCCCCCGGAAGGTGACAATAACCACCGGGTGGCCATCGAGTTTCTTGCGCAAGCGATGCACGTAGATTTCGATGGCGTCGGGGCTGGCCTCTTCGTCCAGGCCGAACACCTGGGAGGCCAGTTGCTCCTTGCTCATCACCCGGCCCGGGCGGGCAATCAGGGCTTCGAGCACCGCTTGTTCGCGGGAAGTGAGCGTCAGCAGTTCCTCGCCCAGGGTGAAGCGCCGGGTGTCCAGGTCATAGACCAGCGCACCGCAGCGCTGCTGGCGTTCGCCACCGAGTACGGTACGGCGCAGCAGGGCCTTGACCCGCGCTTCCAGTTCGGTGAGTTCAAACGGCTTGGCCAGGTAATCGTCGGCCCCCAGGTTGAGGCCGTGGACCCGATCCTTGACGTCGCTGCGGGCGGTGAGCATCAGCACCGGTAGGTTTTTGCCCCGGGCGCGCAACCGCGCCAGCACCTCGAAACCATCCATGCGCGGCAGGCCCACGTCCAGGATCGCCACCGCGTAGTCCTCGCTGCCCAGGGCCAGGTCGGCGGCCACCCCATCGTGCAGCACATCCACCGTCAGGCCGGTGCTTTTCAAGGCCTGGGCGACGCTTTCGGCCAACTGCAGATGGTCTTCGACGAGCAGGACACGCATGGATCTGTACCTCATTCAGGAAGGGTCGGCGCCACTCTTGGGCGCGGAGTTTACAGGCGCATCCGATGCTGTGAAGGCAAAAAAAACCTGAAAGGTTAGCGAAAGGTTGGCCCGCTAGAGTCCCGCCACGGACAGTTTCGGCCGCGGTACGCGGTCAAGCGTAGTTCCCCGAAAAACGCCCCGATGCGTTTTCGACAATAAGAACAATAAATGGAGTGTTCCACGATGCGGTCAGCACAGCCCCGTCTTCGTCCGCCCACCCGATTCCTGCGCAACGCCACCTACCGCTCCCTCTGTTCATCCCGCGGCGCCGATGACATGCGCCTGCTGGTCAGCTACAGCGTTGTGCTCTGATAAGCCCCGTCACACCCATAACAACAACTCCCTTGGAGACCACCATGCCCCTATCCCTGCGTCAATGTGCCCTGGCCGTCGGTTGCCTGCTGTTTACCGGCCAGTTGCTGGCCGAACCCAAGCGCCCGGAATGTATCGCCCCTGCCTCCCCCGGCGGCGGCTTCGACCTGACCTGCAAACTGGTGCAAAGCGCCCTGGTCAACGAAAAACTCCTGAGCAAACCCATGCGCGTCACCTACATGCCCGGCGGCGTGGGCGCGGTGGCCTATAACGCGGTGGTGGCCCAGCGCCCGGCCGATGCCGGCACGTTGGTGGCCTGGTCCAGCGGCTCCTTGCTGAATCTGGCCCAGGGCAAGTTCGGCCGTTTCGATGAAACCCACGTGCGCTGGCTCGCAGCGGTGGGCACCAGCTACGGCGCCATCGCGGTGAGAAGCGACTCGCCCTACAAGCGCCTCGACGATTTGGTCCAGGCCCTGAAAAAAGACCCGAGCAAAGTGGTGATAGGCTCCGGCGGCACCGTCGGCAGCCAGGACTGGATGCAAACCGCGCTAATCGCCAAGGCCGCCGGGATCAACCCACGCGACCTGCGCTACGTGGCCCTCGAAGGCGGCGGCGAGATCGCCACCGCATTGCTGGGCGGGCACATCCAGGTCGGTAGCACCGATATTTCCGACTCCATGCCCCACATCCTGAGCGGCGACATGCGCCTGCTGGCGGTGTTCGCCGAACAACGCCTGGACGAACCGGAAATGAAAGACATTCCCACCGCCAAGGAGCAGGGCTACGACATCGTCTGGCCCGTGGTGCGCGGCTTCTATTTGGGGCCAAAAGTCAGCGACGAAGACTACGCCTGGTGGAAAGACGCCTTCGACAAAATGCTGGCCTCCACTGACTTCGCCACGCTGCGCGACCAACGCGAGCTGTTCCCATTCGCCCTGACCGGCCCGGAACTGGACGCCTACGTGAAAAAGCAGGTCGCCGACTACAAAGTCCTGGCCAAAGAGTTCGGCCTGATCCAGTGATCGCCTCTTTCTAGCGGCCGCGCGCCCCGAGCAACGGGCGCGCGGCCCAGGAGTTCCCCATGCTGTTACAACGCATCTTCGCCGGCGCACTGCTGTTGGCGTGCCTGGGTTTGGCCCTCATGGCCTGGCCCTATCAGGCGGCTTTTTCCTACGAACCTGTCGGCCCAAGGGCCTTTCCCCTGCTGATGCTGGGCCTGATGGGCCTGGCGCTGCTGTATATGCTGTTTCGCCCCACACCCATCGTGCACAGCGAGGACGAGCCGCCTCTGGACCGCGAAACCCTACAAAAAATCGGCCTGTGCGTCGCGTTGCTGCTGCTCTTCGCCAGCTTGTTCGAGCCCCTGGGCTTCATCCTCAGCAGCATGCTGATCGGCATTCCCATGGCGCGCCTGTATGGCGGCCGCTGGCTGCCTGCCATCGCGGTGACCACCCTGATGAGCGTTGGCCTCTACCTGCTGTTCGACACGTTGATGGACGTGCCGCTGCCCCTGGGCCTGCTGGCCGTCCTGGAGAACTGATATGGATACTTTCAGCTACTTGGGCCAGGGCTTCGGCGTGGCGCTGAGCCCCTACAACCTGGTCACCGCGCTGTGCGGCACCTTGATCGGCACCGTGGTTGGCCTGTTGCCGGGCCTGGGCCCTATCAATGGCGTGGCGCTGTTGATCCCCATCGCCTTCGCCCTCGGCCTGCCGCCGGAGTCGGCGCTGATCCTGCTGGCCGCCGTGTACCTGGGCTGCGAGTACGGCGGGCGCATCAGCTCGATCCTGCTCAACATCCCCGGCGAAGCCTCCACCGTGATGACCACCCTCGACGGCTACCCGATGGCGCGCAAAGGCATGGCCGGTGTGGCGCTGTCGCTGTCGGCCTGGAGCTCGTTCATTGGCGCATTCATCGCCACCTGCGGCATGGTGTTGTTCGCCCCGCTGCTGGCGAAATGGGCGATTGCCTTCGGCCCCGCGGAATACTTCGTGCTGATGGTGTTCGCCATCGTCTGCCTGGGAGGCATGGCCGGTGATCGACCGCTCAAGACCTTTATCGCGGCGCTGATCGGGCTGTTTCTGTCAACGGTGGGCATCGATGCCAACAGCGGTGTGTACCGTTTCACTGGCGACAATGTCCACCTCACCGACGGCATTCAGTTCGTGGTGCTGGTGCTGGGCCTGTTCTCCATCAGCGAAATCCTCCTGTTGCTGGAGAAAACCCACCGTGGCCAGGAAGCGGTCAAGGCCACCGGGCGGATGCTGTTCAACCTCAAGGAAGCCTCGGCGGTGTTCGCGGTGAACGTGCGCTGCGGCCTCCTGGGTTTCATCATGGGCGTGTTGCCCGGTGCGGGCGCGACGCTGGCCAGCGCCGTGGCCTACATGACCGAGAAACGCATCGCCGGCGCCAAGGGCACTTTTGGCCAAGGCGACATGCGCGGCCTCGCCGCCCCGGAAACCGCCATCGGCGCCTCGGCCTGTGGCGCGCTGGTGCCGATGCTGACCCTGGGCGTACCGGGCTCGGGCACCACTGCGGTGATGATCGGCGCCCTGTCGCTGTACAACATCACCCCCGGCCCGCTGTTGTTCCAGCAGCAACCGGACATCGTCTGGGGCCTGATCGCCTCCTTGTTCATCGCCAACATCATGCTGGTGATCCTCAACATCCCAATGATCCGCCTCTTTACCCGCATCCTCGCCGTACCGAACTGGGCGCTGGTGCCGGTGATCGCGATCATTACCGGGATCGGCGTCTACGCCGTGCACGCCACCACTTTCGACCTGTTCCTGATGGTGGCCATCGGCATCTTCGGCTACATCCTGCGCAAGCTGGATTTCCCGCTCTCGCCAGTGCTGCTGGGGTTCATCCTCGGCGGGCTGATGGAGCAGAACCTGCGCCGGGCGCTGTCAATTTCCGACGGCGCGCTGGAAATCCTCTGGTCGAGCCCGATCACCTTTGGGGTCTGGGTGCTGACCGCCATCATGCTGCTGGTGCCGCTGTTGCGTATCTGGCGCAAACGCGCCCTGCAACGGCGCCTTATCGCCGATGTCTGAGCGGGCCTTTAAAGCCTGGTGGGGCACGCCATTGGTGGGCCTGGCGGGCGGCTACCTCGCCAGCCTGGTCGGCTGGCCGCTGCCGTGGATGGTCGGTTCGTTGCTGGCGATCATCCTGGTGCGCTGCCTCACCCCCTGGCAGTTAGCGGAAGTTCCCGGCGGGCGCAAATGCGGGCAATGGATTGTCGGCATCGGCATTGGCCTGCACTTCACCCCGGAGGTGATCGAGCAGGTGGTGAGCCACTTCGGCCTGATCTTCTTCGGTGCGTTGGTGACCAGCCTGTCCAGCGTGGTCGGGGTCTGGTTGCTGCGCCGCACCGGCGAAGACCGCGCCACTGCGTTCTTCTCCAGCATGCCGGGCGGTTCCGGCGAGATGGTCAACCTCGGCGCCCGCAACGGCGCCGTGCTCAGCCGCGTCGCCGCGGGGCAAAGCTTACGGGTACTGGTGGTGGTGCTCTGTGTGCCGGCTGCCTTCAAGTACCTGTTGGGTGACGGCGTACCGCTGCTGCACCCGGCCACTGTCGATTGGCGCTGGCTGGCCGTGTTGTTCCCGGCGGGCGCCCTGCTCGCCTGGTTCTGGCAACGCCTGCGCCAGCCCAACCCCTGGCTGTTCGGGCCGTTACTGGTGAGCGCGGCGGTCAGTATCGGTTGGGATCTGCACATCGGTTTGCCCGACGGCGGCAGCCAAGTCGGCCAATGGCTGATCGGCAGTGGCCTGGGTTGCCACTTCAACCGTCAGTTTTTTCGCCGCGCCCCGTCGTTCATGGGCCGCACCCTGGTCGGCACGGCGCTGACCATGCTCATCGCCACCCTCGCAGCCCTGGGCCTGAGCGCCCTGACCCACCTGGACCTGCGCTCCCTGACCCTGGGCATGATGCCCGGCGGTATTGCGGAAATGAGCCTCACCGCCGAAACCCTGCAACTGTCGGTGCCTCTGGTCACTGCGATGCAGGTCATGCGCTTGTTGTTCGTGCTGTTTCTGGCCGAGCCGCTGTTCCGCCACTGGAACCGTCAGGACTGAGCCAAACCCTCACACGACGAGCGGCAAACGCCACTCGATCGGCGCCTCGCCATTCTGCTCCAGGTACTTGTTAGTGCGGCTGAAGTGCCCGCAGCCGAGAAAACCGCGATAGGCCGACAACGGCGACGGGTGCACGGAGGTCAGCACCAAATGCTTGGTGGCGTCGATCAGTTTCTGCTTGCTCTGGGCATGGGCGCCCCACAACAAGAACACCAGGTGCGGCTGGTGCTCGCTGACAATCTCGATCACCCGGTCGGTAAAAAACTGCCAACCCTTACCCGCATGGGCGTTGGCGGTCGCCCGTTCCACGGTCATGGTGGTGTTGAGCATCAGCACGCCCTGGTCGGCCCAACTTTGCAGGTAGCCGTGGCTGGGGATGTCGATGTTCAGGTCGCGCTTGAGCTCTTTATAGATATTGACCAGCGACGGCGGCGCCGGTACGCCCGGTTGCACCGAAAAGCACAGGCCATGGGCCTGGCCGGGGCCGTGGTAGGGATCCTGGCCGAGGATCACCACTTTGACCTTGTCCAAAGGCGTGGAATTGAGCGCATTGAAGATCATCGGACCCGGCGGGTAAATCTCCTTGCCCGCGGCATGTTCGCGGCGCAGAAACTCGCGCAGTTCGGCCATATAGGGTTGGTCGAACTCGGCGCGCAGGGCCTCCTTCCAGCTCGGTTCCAGTTTGATGCGGTCGTCGGAAGTCATGGCAAGGGTCCAGAAAAAACAATGGCGGCACCCTAGGAAAGCTCACAGCGCTTGTCAATTGATCTGACGCAGAACCGGCACTTTCCTACACAGCGATCATACTGAACGCTCAAATTCCCGATTGAGGTCACGATGAACCTGCACTTTGAAGAGCTGACCGGCACCGACGGCGCACGCATCGGCATCGCCAGCCTGGACGCCGAAAAGTCCCTCAACGCCCTCTCCCTGCCGATGATCCTGGGCTTGAGCGAACGCCTGGACGCCTGGGCCAAGGACCCGCAAATCGTCTGCGTATTGCTGCGCGGCAACGGCGCCAAGGCCTTCTGCGCGGGCGGTGAAGTGCGCAGCCTGGTGCAAGCCTGCCGCGCCCAGCCCGGTGAAGTGCCGCCCCTGGCTGCGCGATTCTTTGCCGCCGAGTACCGCCTCGACTATGGCCTGCACACCTACCCCAAACCGTTGATCGCCTGGGGCCACGGCTACGTGCTGGGCGGCGGCATGGGGCTGCTGCAAGGCGCCAACATCCGCATCGTCACCCCCAGCAGTCGCCTGGCGATGCCGGAAATCAGCATCGGCCTGTACCCGGATGTGGGTGCCAGTTGGTTTCTCTCGCGCCTGCCCGGCAAGCTCGGTTTGTTCCTCGGCCTGACCGGCGCGCACCTGAACGGCCGCGACGCCCTCGACCTGGACCTGGCCGACCGCTTCTTGCTGGATGAACAACAGGAAGCGTTGATCGAAGGGCTGCTGCAACTCAACTGGCAGGAACAGACGCCCGTACAGCTCAACAGCCTACTCAAGGCCCTGCAACAAGAAGCCAGCGCACAGGTGCCCGCCGGCCAGTGGCTGGCCCGGCGTGGGGAGATCGATCAATGGCTGGATGTCAGCGACGTGCAAGGTGCCTGGCGGGCCATCAGCCAACTGCGCGACCACCCCGACCCGCTGCTGGCCCGCGCCGCCAAGACCATGACAGAAGGCTGCCCGCTGACCGCGCATCTGGTGTGGGAGCAAATTGCCAGGGCACGGCATTTGTCGTTGGCCCAGGTATTCCAGATGGAATACAGCTTGAGCCTCAACTGCTGCCGTCATCCCGAGTTCAGCGAAGGCGTGCGGGCCCGGCTGATCGACAAGGACCAGACGCCCCATTGGCACTGGCCCGATATCAACGGCATTCCCCCAGCCGTGATCGAGGCGCATTTTCACAAGGCTTGGGAAGGCAGGCATCCGCTGGCGGATTTATCTGAGTACTGACGCTCATGACCCCAAGACGACGGAGGGAGCGAGCAAGCTCGCCCCCTCCGGCTCAACGCTTTAAGTAACGGTAATAGGCTAGAACAAGCCTCAGCGGTTGTGCCCGCCACGATGACCGCGATCACCCCGCCCATCACGCTCGCCGCGGTTGTGGCCTCTGTCGTGGCCGCGGTTGCCATGCTCGGCGCGCTCATCGCGCCCGCGATAGTCACCCCGCGGGCCGCGGTGCTGGTCCCAGCCGCGATTGGGGTAGGCACGGTAGGCCATCCGTGGTGCAGGCTGGTAGTAGCGCGGAGCCGGTTGGTAATAACGAGGCGCCGAGTAATAACGCGGGGCCGGGCTGTAATAGCGATTGCGATCCTGGTAGTAACTCCCGCCACCGTAGTAATAGGCCGGTGCCGGCGTGCTGTAGACCTCGGAACGGTAGTACGTCGACCCTCCATCGTAGTAAGGCGTGCACGCAGCAAGAGACAGACCCAGCACAACAATCAGAAGAATTCGGCGATACATGGCGGCCTCCTGGACCGCTGATGGGCCATGCCAGCGACGCTGGTTGGCGTCAGCCGGCAAATACACCGACTGACGAAATATCTGACAACAAAAACGGAATCTGGTGCCATTCAGCAACACCCGAATACAAACGAGGGTACCCGGGTGGCTGCCTGGCGGTTGCGGTTATCCGCGCGAATTATTGTTCGACATCACTGAAGGCACAGTCGCCCGGTGCCTGGTTGGTGCATTCATACAACACCAAGCCAATCTCGGTGGTAACTTGCTTCCACTTATCCAGGTTCCTCAGCTGTACTAAAACATCAGAACTTTCGTTCGGGCGATAACGCATATTCAAGCCTTCACCATTACCCACTTTATATTGGCAATAACCCACAGTGCCCACTGTTCCACTGGCATTGTTACTGGGGTAGAACACTCCATTCTCAAACGACACCACTTTTTGGTTTTGCACTGCCGACGGGCTGAGCACGCCAAGCCACTCGCCTTTGGCACTGGCCGTAGTTGCCGTGTAGATGCCGTACTTACCGGTGATATCCGCCGGTGCCGGGCAGCTTTCAAAACTAACGGCCCACGAACTCATGGAAAAAAACAATGGTGCCGCGGCAACAAGAAATTTCATTTTCATAACTAACCCCTGATAGTCGTTAATTAAATCCGCCTGTTTCGATTCCTTGCGAATACGTTTACAGCGGACAGTGATGAGACTATCGGGCATTAGTAATTTAACAATGGGACTTTCTGTAGGCTTAATCCCAAACAACAATAAGAACAATGCCAGGCAACTCGTTACTCCCCCCCTTCCCGGCTTTGCAGCAGCGCAAGGCGGCCGAAAATGCCTCCATCATTTACCCTCGGTGCCACTAGAATGCACCCATCAGGTCTCTAGCCATGGAATCGCTATGCCGCTTCGTTCTGCGCTCTACTCCCAACGCGGGTTGGTCACCACCCTTATCGCTCTGCTGGGCTGTGGCTTCCTCGCCACTTCGCTACTGAGTTACTACGCCTCGCGGGCCTCCATTCGCGACAACATCGTCAACACCGAACTGCCCCTGACCTCCGACACCGTCTACTCGGAAATCCAGAAGGATTTGGTACGGCCCATCCTGATTTCCTCGATGATGGCCCGCGACACCTTCATGCGCGATTGGGTGATGGCCGGCGAGCGCGAGCCGGGGCAGATGACCCGCTACCTCAACGAAGTGATGACCCACTACGGCGCATACACCGCGTTCTTCGTCTCCAACAGCAGCCTGACCTACTACCAGGCCAAGGGCGTGCTGAAGAAAATCGCCGTCGATGAGCCCCGCGATGCCTGGTACTTCCGCGTGCGCGACATGGCCACGCCCTACGAGATCAACGTTGACCTGGACATGGCCAACCAGGACAGCCTGACGTTCTTCATCAACTACAAAGTCTACGACTACGCGAACCAGTTCATCGGCGCCGCTGGTGTGGGCCTGACCGTCGATGCGGTGATAAAACTGATCGACACCTACCAGCAGCGCTACCAGCGCAGCGTGTACTTCGTCGACACCACGGGACGGCTCGTGCTCACCGGTGCCGACGGTGGCCCGCAAGGCGCGCGCGCCGGGCAATCGCTGCATGACCTGGAAAGCCTCAAAGACCTGCTGGCCAAACTGCCCAAGCCCCACAGTGGCAGTTATGAATACTCGGCCCAAGGCCAGGAGCACTTTCTTAATGTGCGCTTTATTCCGGAACTGAACTGGTATCTGTTCGTCGACAAGCGCGAAGACAGCGCCCTGGGCGAGATCCGCCAGTCGCTGTACCTGAACCTGCTGATCTGCCTGATCGTCACGCTCATCGTGCTGGCGCTGCTTAACCGCGTGGTCAACCGTTACCAACGGCGGATCGAGACCCAGGCTACCCTCGACAGCCTCACCGACCTACCCAACCGCCGTGGCTTCGACCTGCTGGCCGCGCAAGCGCTGCACGAAGCTCAGCGCGAGCCCAAGCCCCTGGCCGCGATGCTGCTGGACCTGGACCATTTCAAACGCCTGAACGACACCTACGGCCACCTCGCCGGCGATAAGGTGCTGGCCGGTTTCTCCCGAGACCTGGAAAGCTGCCTGCGCCAATCCGACATCATCTGCCGCTGGGGCGGTGAAGAATTCATCGTGCTGCTCAAAGACACCGACGGCCAGGATGGCCTGATGATTGCCGAAAAAATTCGCACGCGCATCGAAGAACAACGCTACGACTATCAGGGGCAAACCCTGCAAATAACCGTCAGTATCGGCCTCACCACCCTGCAACCCGACGACACCCTGCACAGCTTGCTGTCCCGGGCCGATCAGGCGATGTACCGGGCCAAACAGACGGGCCGCAACCGCACCTGCGTAGAAATGCCTCACTCAAGCTATGAATAAACCCGAACTGTGCCCGGCCTGCGGCGCCCGCAACGGCTGCACCCTGGCCGACCCGCGTAGCGCCGACCAGGCCTGCTGGTGCTACAGCGTCAGCATCGACCCGCGCGTGCTGCAGGCCTTGCCCCCCGAACTGCGTAACGCCGCGTGCCTGTGCCCGCGCTGCGCGCAAGTCGACGCGCAGTTGCAGGCAGCGGCCCCGGCCGTGGAGTAACATGCGCGCCCCATTCGCCGCCCGCCGATAGCCATGCGCCTCGATCGCTTTCTCAGCAACCTGCCCTGCTTCAACCGCAAACAGGTGCGCCTGCTGCTGGCAGAACGCCGCGTGCAGGTGGACGGGCACACCGTCAGCGACCCCCACCATGACGTGCGCGAGTTCAGCCGGGTCGAATGCGATGGCCAGTTGCTGCAAGCCGCAAGGCCCGCGCGCTATCTAATGCTGCACAAGCCCAAGGGCTGCGTCAGCGCCACCCGCGACCCAGAGCACCAAACCGTCCTGGACCTGATCGCCGCACCGGACAAGCACCAACTGCACATTGCCGGGCGCCTGGACTTCAACACCACCGGCCTGATGCTACTGACCAATGATGGCACTTGGTCGCGGCGCCTGACCCAGCCGCAGACCAAACTGGCCAAGGTCTATTACGTCGAAACCGAGCAAGACATCGGCCCGCACTACGCACAGATATTCGCCGCCGGCCTGTACTTTGCCTTTGAAAACCTCACCACCCAACCCGCCGAACTCCAAGTGCTGGGCCCCAGGACCGCACGCCTGAGCATCGTCGAAGGCCGCTACCATCAGGTCAAACGCATGTTCGGCCACTTCGACAACAAGGTTCTGCGCCTGCATCGCGAAGCCATGGGGCCGCTGGTGCTTGACCCGGCCCTGGCGCCGGGCCAGTACCGTGCCTTAACCCCGGATGAAATCCAGCAGATCTGAAGTCGGCCCTGCAGGTTGCAGGACAATGGCCATTCGGTACTTGCGGGTTGCCCGATGCCCTGCTTGAATCAAACGGTCGGCCGTAACATGACCGCACAGTCACAAGCCACTTCCAATAAAAAATTTGCTGGCCTGGGCCCTTGAGGCTCAACGCATTCCGGCAAATTGCCCGCCTATAACAACACCCGTCGACCAGCCCCAGCGGATCGACATGGGCCCTCACTTGCAGGCGTATGCCTACCTGTCACAAAGCCCGTGCACACTCACGTTGCGCGCATACCCGCTTGCTTGCCAGGAGTCTTACGACATGAGGCCAGAAATCGCCGTGCTGGATATACAGGGGCAGTACCGGGTCTACACGGAGTTCTATCGCGCAGATGCCGCAGAAAAAACCATCATCCTGGTCAACGGCTCGATGGCCACCACTGCGTCATTTGCCCAAACCGTGAAAAACCTGCACCCGCAGTTCAATGTGGTGCTCTACGACCAGCCCTACGCGGGCAAATCCAAGGCCCACAACCGCCATGAAAAAATGCTCACCAAGGACGTCGAAGGGCAGATCCTGCTGGAACTGATCGATCACTTCGCCGCCGAGCACATCCTGTCCTTCTCCTGGGGCGGCGCGGCCACGCTAATGGCCTTGGCCCAACGGCCACGACGGATCGAAAAAGCCGTGGTCAGTTCGTTCTCGCCGGTCATCAACGCGCCCATGCTCGACTACCTCGAACGCGGGGCTGGCTACCTCGGCGCCCTCGACCGCGACCGCGTCGGGCACTTGGTGAATTCCACCATCGGCAAACACCTGCCGTCCCTGTTCAAGCGCTTCAACTACCGCCACGTCAGCAACCTGGCCGAGCACGAATATGGGCAAATGCGCTTTCACATCAACGACGTGCTCACCAGCGACCGCAGTTGCTACCTGCGCGCCGCGAAAAAAATTAGCGTGCCGGTGCTGTTCGTCAATGGTGAATGGGATGAATACACCGCCGCCAGCGACGCCAAACTGTTCGCCGACCACGTGCAGCACAGCAGCTTCAGCACCGTCCAGGCCACGGGGCACTTCCTCGACATGGAACACAAAGCCGCCTGCCGCGACACCCGCCACGCCTTGATAGGTTTCCTCAAACCCGGCCAACACGAAACCCGACCGCGCTACCTCCACCACCCGGCCCACCCTGCACTGGCCCTTTGACCCGCCCTGCAAACAAGCCCCACGCCACGGCCAAAACACCCGATACGTGGGGCTTGCTCTCTCAATACCGGCCACTAATGTGTTGACCCGACAAAGAAAAACTTCAAATCCAAGCGCACATCTGGTACAAAGTCAGCCGCTCTGAGCGGGTGTCGTATAATGGCATTACTCCAGCTTCCCAAGCTGATAACGAGGGTTCGATTCCCTTCACCCGCTCCACTTATTCCTCGCCTGTTCCCGCTCCTTGTGGCAAACAGCGAACCTAAAAAACCGGCTAATACGCCGGTTTTTTTGTGCCCCGTCATCTCGCAAGCCACCGCTTCGACAAGCCGCTGAATGGGCCGGACATTTCCACCCGGCGACAATCGATGCCATCACAAGCGCCCACGCCCACCTAAAACAGAGGTTCGTGTTACCTGCCCGCCAATGCCCGCGCCCGCTCCAGGTGTTCTTCCAGTTTGGGCAGGGTTTCTTCAGCAAAAGCCTTGAGTTCCGGCAGTTCACTGGTTTTCGCCTGTTGTTGCAGTTGTTCGATGGCTTGTTCGGTGTTTTTCACCTGAGCGGCGGCGTAGGCCTGGTCGAAGGTGTCGCCGTCCTTGACCTGGGGCATCAGGCGTTTGGCTTTGTCGACCACTTCGCTGCGCTCGGCCACGGGCAGTGCCAGTTGCTTGGCGATTTTGGCCAGGTGCTGGTTGGCGGTGGTGCGGTCGTTGATGACCTGGATGGTGTAGTCCTTGACCTCTTGGGACTCGGTTTTCTGGTGGGCCATGCGGTTCAGTTCGATGTCGGCGATGGCTTGGGCCGAAGCGTCGTCGATGAATTGCGTGGGCGTCTGGGCCCAGGCCTGGCTGGCCCAGACGCCCAAGAGCAGGGAAAAACTGACGGTGCGTAATCGGCTGGCCTTGAGGCTCATGATCGCGCCCTCCTTGAAGATGGCAGTTGAGGCGCAGGCCTTAGCCTTGCCTCCTGAGTGACTGGCGCGGGGGACGCCCGCACAACTTCAGAATGCCTGGCACCGTAAAGGTTTAAAAAACTTGTCGCGGCCACGACGAACGGCCCCAGTTCAGAGCGCTTGCTGGCGTCGTTTTTCGGCGTACATGGCATCGTCGGCGTGCTTGAACAATTGCGTGTCTTCGTCGCCGTGCTGCGGGTAAAACGCCAGGCCGATACTGGGCACGATGGTCAGTAGATGGCCACCCAGGTGCAGCGGCTGGCTCAGGGCCTGGCGGATCTTCTCGGCCACGCGTCGGCCATCCTCTTCTTCGTGCACCTTTTCAAGCAGCACGACGAACTCATCGCCGCCCATGCGCGCGACGGTGTCGCTTTCGCGCACGCAGCCCTTGAGGCGGCTGGCCACGGCTTGTAATAGCAGGTCGCCAACGCCGTGCCCGTAGCTGTCGTTGACCTGTTTGAACTTGTCCAGGTCGATGTACAGCAGTGCCATGCGCCCCGCCTCCTGCCGCGCGCGGGTCAGCGCCGCCCGCACCCGTTCGCGCAGCAGTTCGCGGTTAGGCAGTTGGGTCAACTGGTCGAACTGTGCCATGTGCTGCAAACGCGCGTGCAGTTGCTTGCGCTCGATGGCGGTGGCCACCTGGGCGCAGACGTATTGCAGCAGTTCCTTATCCTGCTCGGTGTAGCGCTCCCCACCCGGCGGGCTCTTGACCACCAAGGCGCCGATGGTGCCGCGCGGGGATGTCAGCGGCACGCCGAGCCAACAGGAAGAGTGCAGGTCATGGGCCAACGCGTCGAAGGCCGGCAACCGGCCGCTGTCCTCAGGCGTGAGCAGTAGCGGCTGGCCACTGCGGATGACCTCTGCGCACAGGCTGGCCGTGTCCACGCCTTGAGGCTGCGGCGCAGCGTTCTGGTCGTGAACCTGATAAGGAAAACTGATCTGCTGGCACTGGTGGTCGTACAGCGCCACGGAGAAGTTCAGCGCCGGCAGCCACTCGCCAATGATGCGGTGGATGCGGCCGAACAACGCCAGTAAATCCTCGGCGGCATGGGCGGCTTCGGAGATGGCATAAAGCGCAGCCTGTTTGGACTCGGCCAACTTGCGCTCGGTGATGTCGCGGGCAACGGCGATGCGCAGTTGATCCACGGGCGACCAGCGTGCCGACCAAAGGATATGGGCGATTTTCCCGTCCTTGCACAGGTAGCGGTTCTCGAAATTCGGCATGGGCTGACCGCCCATGATTTCCCGCGCTGCTTGCAGGGTGCGCTCGCGGTCGGCGGGGTGGACCAGGTCGATCATCGCCCGGCCGATCAGTTCCTCGGGGGTATAGCCGAAGATCCGCTCGCACGCGGCGCTGACAAAGACAAAACGCCCCTGCCCGTCCACCGCGCACACGGCATCCAGCAATAGATCGATGTAGCTCGCCAGTGGAGCGGAGTTCTTGGTTGCCATCTGGAGTCGATACTGCCCGTAAAAATCCAGCATTGAGTATCCGTCCCTGGGGCCATTACTGCAGCGCTGCTCCCTGGAGGGTCAATCCAGGGTTTTGTTCGCCAGCAACCCGGGCACCGCGTGCAACAGGGCATTGATGGCGAAGCCGATGAACATCAAGCCGCAAACCCGGGTGATCGCCAGCTCATGGCGCTGGTACAGGGTACGCACGTGCCGCGCGCCAACCACGGCGATCAGGATGGCGTACGCCGCCAGCCCGCCGATAAAACTGAGGAAAATCAGCCACGGCAGCATTTCCCAGTTGAGCAGTTCGGCACGGCTGGACAGCAGCGCCGTGAAGGTCGCCACCGCCACCGGGTAAGCCTTGGGGTTGGTCAGGCCAAACACCACGCCATGCCAAAACGGTTGCCGCGCCGGGCCTTGGGTGGCCGGGTCGCTGTTGCGCCGCGCACCCAGCGCCCGCGCGCCGAGCCAGAACAGGTACAGGCCGCTAAGCACGCCCAGCACGTCGAACGCCGTACTGCCGATCACCCGCGCACCGACAATGGCGATCAGCGCCGTGCTGCACCACACCACATCGCCCAGCAGGTGCCCGCAGAGGAACCCCGCCCCCGCCCGGCGCCCTCGCGCCGCGCCGATGCCGAACACCGCCAGCACGCCCGGGCCTGGGGTGATGCCATAGATAAAACCAGAAGCCAGTACCGCGAACAGCAAGGAAGGCGTCATCCCGTTTTCCATCGAGAACTGTAATGAAGGTCGATCATGTCCAAGGCAGATGGCCAAACGACATGAGGCGAATCGCCGCAGTCTATCTCAGGCGCTAAAGATTACTAGCTACCGCTGAGCCTGCGGCACGCGGCCCGACACTTGTTCAATCTGCCCGTTGAGCCAATTGAGGGCCGGGTCGCCACCCCGGCGCTCGTGCCAGGCAAGCACGAAATTGAAGTTGGGAATGCTGAACGGCGGGGCCACCACTGCCAACCCTGGGTCGTCGATACCCCGCAACCCCCGCGAGGCAACAGTGAGAATCAGGTCGGTGCCGCCGATCAGGTGTGGCGCGACGCTCCAGTGCGGCAGGCTGACCGCCACATGACGGCGGCAGCGGATCGCTGTCAGCGCCCGCTCGATTTCCGGGGTGCCGCTGCCGCGCATCTCCAGCAGCACATGGGGCCGCGCCAGGTACGTGGGCAAGTCGAGCTGGCCGTCGGCGCCAAGGCTGTGGCGATCCACCAGGCAGGCGAAGTGCTCCTCGAACAGCGGGGTGCTGCGCAGCTCATGGGGCAGTTCGGGGAACACCCCGGCAGCCAGGTCGATGTCACCGTTGAGCACGCCATCGAGCATGCCTTCGCGGCTGGCGTGGCTGACCACCAGGTCGATGCCCGGCGCCTGCTGGCGCAAGGTGCGGATCAACCCTGGCAACACCTGCGCCGCGCCATAGTCAGACATCGCCAGGCGAAACCGGCGCTTGGCCGACGCTGGGTCGAACTGGCTCGGCGCCAGCAATGCCTGTACCCGCGCCAAGGCCTCGGCCAGGGGTTGCGCCAATTCCAAGGCCCGAGGCGTGGCCGCCAAGCCAGCCCCGGCGCGTACCAGCAAGGGGTCGCCGAGCATGTCGCGCAGGCGTGCTAGGGCATGGCTCACCGCCGGTTGGCTCAAATGCAGGCGTTCGGCGGCGCGGGTCACCTGTTGCTCGCTGAGCAAGGCGTCCAGCACCACCAACAGGTTGAGGTCGATACGGCGCAGATCATTCATCTTGTGCATGTTCTACATTTGAAAACGGAATTTAAATTAAAACTATGAATACATTAGAGTCCAGCAAAACCTCCAGGAACCTTCACATGAACCCTTTGCATTGGCTTGGCCTTTTACTACTGGCAGTGATCGCCGGGGCGGTCGTGCCCTTCCAGAGTGCGATCAACGCGAACCTCGGCCGCGGCCTGGGCCACCCGTTGTGGGCCACCCTCGCCTCGCTGCTGGTGAGTATCGCGGTGCTGTTGCCGATCATCCTGATGCTGCGCCTACCGCTGCCATCCCTGGGTTTTATCAGCAAGGCGCCGCTGTGGATGTGGGCCGGCGGTGCGTTCGGGGTGTGCTTCATTTCCCTGGCGCTGGTGCTGCTGCCCCGGCTCGGCGCATCGGGGTTCATTGCCCTGGCGCTGGCCGGGCAGGTTATCGCGTCCCTGGTGCTGGACCACTTCGGCTGGTTCGGCCTGATGGAGCGGCAGTTGACCCCGCCGCGCCTGCTGGGGGCCATCCTGCTGATTGCCGGCGTCGGTTTGATCCAGTTCGGTGGCTCGGCGGCCAAGGCCCTGGCCACCAGCCACTGATCGGTGTCAGTCCGCCCGCGGGGTGTCCAGGGCCCGCAGCTTCTGCGGCAACCCCCACAACACAAGGGCCGCGGCGAGCAACGCGGCAGTGCCGATCACGTACAGCGCCGGCGTGGTGCTGCCAGTCAGGTCGCGAATGCGGCCGACCATTACCGGGCTGACGATCCCACCAAACTGGCCCAGGGTGTTTATCACCGCGATGCCGCCGGCCGCCGCCGCCCCGCCCCCTGCCAGCAACTTGGGCGGCAAGGTCCAGAAGGCCGGGATCGAAGCAATGATCCCGGCGCCCAACATGCCCAGGGCGATGATGAGGAACGTGGTGTGGCTGGCAAAGATCCCGGCGCAAAAGAACCCCACCGCGCCCAGGCTAACCAGGCCACAGACAAACTTGCGCCGCTCGCCAGTGGCGTCCGACCAGCGCCCCATCACGACCATGGTGATCGCGCCGCAGACGTAGGGGATGGCGGTCAGCAGGCCGATCATCACCGGGTCCTCCGTGCCGGCGCTGCGGATCATCTGCGGTGCCCAGAAGTTCAGGCCATAGGACGCCACCTGGATCAGGAAGTAGATCAGGCCCAGGGTCAGAAACCCTGGAATGCGCAGCGCCGAGAGCAAGGAGCCACCGTGCTTGTGCGGTTCGTGCTGGGCGATGCGGCTGGCCAGAAGCATTTTCTCTGCGGCGCTCAGCCACGGTGCGTCTTCGATACGGTCTTTGAGCAGGCCCAGTACTAACAAGCCGAGGCCGATGCAGGGCAAGCCTCCGAGCAGGAACAACCAGTGCCAACCGCGCATCGCCAGTACGCCATCCAGGTGCTGCAGCACCAGCCCCGAGAACGGCGCCCCCACCAACCCGGCGAAAGCCGAGGCAAGGAACAGCATGGAGGTGATCCGGCCACGGAAATGCTGAGGGAACCACAGCGTCAGGTAATACAGCACCCCCGGCGCGAAACCGGCCTCCATGGCGCCAATCAGGAAACGCAGCACATAGAACTGCCATTCGGCGGTAACGAACACCATGGCCGCCGTGGCCAAGCCCCAGGACATCATGATCCGCGCGATCCAGCGCCGTGCGCCGACCCGGTACAGCATCATGTTGCTCGGCACCTCGAAGATCACATAGCCGACCACGAACAGCCCGGCCCCCAGGCCATAGGCCGTGTCGCTCAGGCTCAGGTCGGCCTGCAACTGGAACTTGGCAAAGCTGATGTTGATGCGATCAAAAAACGCGAACAGGTAGCACACCATGATGAGCGGCATCAGGCGCCAGGCGACTTTGCGCACCACCGCCCGCTCGGCATCTTGAGAAGTGGCCGGCCTCGCGCCGACCCCCAGGACATTCAGGCTCATGAAATTTCTCCAGTGGGTCGCCCGCAGGCGCCCGATTGTTTTTATGGTTTTCCGGGTTACAGCCCTGCGACGTATTGCGGCACCGGATACAGATGTTGGGGCGTGCCCGCCTTGGCGACCTGGCCGGGCAGCTCATGACCCAGCAACGCGGGCAGGCGCCGGGACAGGCGCAGCAGCAGGGGCAGCTCGATGCCGGTGTGGATGCCCATTTCATCGCATAGGTTCACCAGATCCTCGGTGCAGATATTCCCTG
This sequence comes from Pseudomonas sp. MF08817, assembly GCF_059862705.1. Lineage (NCBI taxonomy): Bacteria > Pseudomonadati > Pseudomonadota > Gammaproteobacteria > Pseudomonadales > Pseudomonadaceae > Pseudomonas > Pseudomonas sp. MF08817. Next base: position 31,001 of record NZ_JCBCUY010000032.1, on the reverse strand, counting down.
AGGCGCCCGGCGCGAACGGGCAGCCGCCCAAGCCCCCGAGGGAGGCGTCGAAGCGCCGCGCACCGGCCTCGAAAGCAGCCAACACGTTGCACAGGCCCAGGCCCCGGGTGTTGTGGAAATGCAGGGTCAGGCGCGCCGCCGGCACCCGCTGCAACACTCGGCGCACCAGGCGTTCGACCTGCAACGGGTTGGCCATGCCCGTGGTGTCGGCCAGGGTGATGCCGTGCATGCCCAACTCCAGGTAGCCGTCGACTATGCCCAGCACGCGGTCGGCATCGATCTTGCCCTCGAACGGGCAGCCAAACGCCGTCGCCACGGTGGCGTTGAGGCCCACCGCCGTACCGCGGACACTCTCCACCACCTCGCCGAACGCGAGGAAGGAGCCCTCGCAACTCATGCGCAGATTCGCCAGGTTGTGGGTCTGGCTAGCGGACATCACCAGGTTCAGCTCGTCGGCCCGAGCCGCCAACGCCCGTTGCGCGCCCTTGAGGTTGGGCACCAGGGCTACATAAACGACCCCCGGCTGACGGGTAATGCCCTGGAACACGTGCTCGCTGTCACGCAGCGCCGGCACCGCTTTGGGCGAGACAAACGAGCCGGCCTCGATGCGGCTGAAGCCGGCCAGGGACAGTTCGTCGATCAGCGCAATCTTGTCCACCGTTTCGACCCAGATCGGCTCGATCTGCAAGCCGTCGCGGGGCGACACTTCCTGGATCACCAGGGTCTGGGAGAAATCCGAGATCATTGCACCACCCCCGCAGCCCGCAGGCCTTCGATCTGCCGCACGCTCAAGCCCAGCCCCGCGAGGACTTCGTCGGTGTGCTGGCCCAGGCCCGGCCCGGACCAGTTCACCGCCCCTGGCGTAGCGGAAAGCTTGGGCACGATGCCCGGCATCTTCACCCGGGTGCCACCGGGCAACTCGGCCTGCAGCAGCATCTCCCGCGCCTGGTAGTGGGGGTCGGCGACGATGTCGGCCACCGAATAGATCCTGCCGGCCGGCACTTGGGCGGCGTCCAGCACGTGCAGCACGCGCTCGATGGGCAGGCTGGACGTCCAGTGGCCGATAGCGGCATCGAGCACCCGGCTACCGGCCGCGCGCCCGTCGTTGTGGGCGAACTCCGGCGCCAGAGCCAGGTCTTCGCGGCCGATGGCGGTCATCAGGCGTTTGTAGATCGGGTCGCTGTTGCCGGCGATCACCACGTAGGCGCCATCCGCCGTCAGGTAGGTGTTGGACGGCGCAATGCCCGGCAGCGAACCGCCGCTGCGCTCACGCACATGGCCCAGCAAGTCGTACTCCGGCACCAGGCTTTCCATCACGTTGAATACGCTTTCCACCAGCGACACATCCACGACCTGCCCCGCGCCGCGCCCGGTCTTGACCCGCAACAACGAGATCAGCGCGCCGATCACGCCATGCAGCGAGGCCAATGAATCCCCCAGGCTCACCCCCATCCGCGCCGGCGGCGAACCCGGAGTGCCGGTGGTGTAACGCAACCCGCCCATGGCCTCGCCAATGGCGCCGAAACCGGGGCGGTCGCGGTACGGGCCGCTCTGGCCATAGCCGGAGATACGCACCAGGGTCAGCCCCGGGTTGATCGCATGCAACTCATCCCAGCCCAGGCCCAGGGCCTCCAGCGCACCGGGGCGCAGGTTCTCGATCAGCACATCGGCGGTAGTGGCCAGTTGTTTGACCAGCGCCACGCCCTCGGCGGACTTGAGGTTCAACGCCAGGGACTTCTTGTTGCGCGATTGCAGGTACCACCACAGTGATGTGCCCTCATGGAGCTTTCGCCATTTACGCAACGGGTCGCCCTGGCCGGTGGCTTCGATCTTGATGACTTCGGCGCCGAACTCCGCCAGCAGGCGCGCGGCGAAAGGCGCGGCGATAAGGGTGCCAATCTCAATGACCTTGATCCCGTACAGGGCGGTCGTTTCGCTCGTGGAGGCGTTCATGGGGCTTACCTCTTGTTCTTGGAAGTTCGACCAAGGCTAGAGGAGCGCGGGGCGGGGAATCCAACCGTGAGTTGGCAACAGGCTTTCGCCAAATACGAACGGGCAATGGATGCCAAAACGGCCAGCCGTTTCCTACACGCCATGCACCAAGCGTAACCGCTCGAAGAGCATGCGGCTTACAGGAGAAAGCGAAGCCTCGTCCCGCACCACCAGAATCAACGTGCGACGTGCCCAGTCGTCACTCAGCGGCACCGCATGCAGGCCCAAGGGCTGGCCAATCAGTTCGAAGGCCCGTTGCGGCAGGATGCCGATGCCCATGTTGGCCAACACCATGCAGCACACCGCGTCAAACCCCGGCACGTGGATACGCAGGCGCAGCACCCGCCCGGCCTGACGCGCCGCCGCGTGGGTGCGCATGTTGATCGAACTGGCGGCATGCAGGCCCACATAGTCGCTGCCCAGGGTGTCGACAAACGCCAGTTCCCGGGCGCTGGCCAACTCATGGTCGGCGCGCATCACCACCATCAATTGATCGTGGCGATAAGGCACGGCGCCCAGTGTCTTGACATCGCTGTCACGCGAGCAAATACCGAAGTCCGCCACACCGTCGAGTACGCCTTGGATCACGCCACTGCTAGGGCGCTCTTCGAGGTCGACCTTGACGTGGGGGTGGTGCTCGGAAAAGTCCCGCAGGTCCTGGGGCAAAAACTGAATGATCGCCGAGAGGTTGCCCAACATGCGCACGTAGCCACGCACACCGAAGCTGTGTTCGCTCAGTTCCAAGCCCATTTTCTCTACGTTGAACAGCATTTTGCGGGCGTGGTGCAGCAGGGTTTCCCCGGCGGGCGTCAGCACCATGCCCTTGGCTTGGCGCATGAACAGGCCGATGCCCAGCGCTTCTTCCAACTCCATCAGGCGCTTGCTCGCGGCCGACAGTGCGATGGCCTCACGGCCGGCGGCCCGGGTCAGGGTGCCTTCCTCATGGACGGCGACAAAAAGTTGCAGGGTTATCAGGTCCAGGCGACGGATCAGGCTTTTATGCAGCATCAAAGGCTCAGCGGGGCGGGCGATGGGAGCGGCAGAATATCGCCGTTACTGGCCCCGACGGGGGCTTGCGGACGACCCCACAACAGCATCAGTAAAAGCCTACACGCAAGCATCCAGCGCCCCGCAGCCGTAAGAGAAGCAGCCGATTCATCTGGGTGATGAAGGCTCTGTAAAGTCACGCCCCGTCAAGCTGACACAAAAAGAAACAGATACTGTTCACACAAAGGACTGCCCCATGAACCACCCAGCATCACGCTTGCACCGCTTTATCCACCACACAAAAGTCATTGCCCTGGCCGACCGCGACTGGCAAGCGGCCGAGGCCCAGCGTGTGTGTGGCCTGCATGTCGAGGTGAAGAACCCCAACCACTTGCTCGACCAGCACGGGCGCAAGTTGCGCGACTTCAGCAGCACCTCCTACCTGGGCCTGGACTACCACCCAACTATTCTCGCCGGCGCCATTCAGGGCCTGCAGGACGCCGGCACCCTGCGCGTCGCCAATGTGCGCCAGCGCTGTCAGTTAACGCTTTTGGAGCAGTACGAAAACGAGCTGTCGGAACTGTTCGGCGCCTGTTGCCTGAGCACCCTGTCGTGTAGCGCCGCCAGCGCCGCGATCCTGCCCTTGTTGGCCAGTGGCGCGCTGACCGGCAACACCGCGCCGGTGATGGTGTTTGACCGCCGCGCCCATTGCTCCATGAGCCGCCTGCGGGCGCTGTGCAGTGATGAAACCCAGGTCATCACCGTGCCCCACAACGACATGAACGTGCTGGAAGACCTGTGCAAGCGCTACGCCAAAATCGTCTACGTGGCCGACGCGGTGTACCCCATGGGCGGCGTTGCCGACCTCGACAGCCTGCTGTACCTCAAGGACCGCTACGGCGTGTTCCTCTACCTGGACGATTCCCACGGGCTGAGCACCGTTGGGCAGTACGGCGCGGGCTCGGTGCGCCCCCGGGTGCCCGCCCTGGACGATGACCTGTTGGTCGTCGCCTCGCTGGCCAATGCCTTCGGCGCCAGCGGCGCAGCGGTAATGTTCGCCAACCCGCGCCAGCGCCAATTGGCGTTGCGCTACGGTGCGCCGGGCAATGGTTCGCAAAGCTTGAACGCAGCGTGCATCGGCGCCGGCCGCGCGGCTGTTGCCCTGCACCGCACGGGGGAATTCACGCAATGGCAGGAAAAACTTCAGGTCAATATCCGCTTTTTCGACCGCCTCATTCAGACGCCGCAACGGGCCAATGGTCTGCCCATCCGCCTCATCCCCTGTGGCAAGGCCGAGGTGGCTAACAGGGTCGCGGGGGAGTTGGCGAAGATCGGTTTTCTCACCGCCCCGATATTTTTCCCGTTGGTGGCGCGGCATGAAGCGGCGCTCAAAATCACCTTGCGTGCCGACATGCAGCCCAACGTGATCCGGGTACTGTGCGAGTTAATCGGGGATTTGCTCGGCGAACAGGGCGCCGAAGTGCGCCACTGAGCAGCGCCCGCGCATGGCCATGCCACGGGCGCTGCGCGAAGGTCAGAAGGCGCTGCGGAAAATCTCTTCGATCTGGCGTTGATCCGCCGCACGCGGATTGGTCAGGCCACAGGCGTCCTTGAGCGCGTTGGCGGCCAATACCGGGATGTCCTGCAACTTGGCGCCCAACTCGCGCAAACCGGCGGGAATCTCCACATCCTGGGCCAGGCAACGAATCGCCACGATGGCGGCTTGGGCCCCCTCCTCGGCACTCATACCGCGTATATCCGTGCCCAAGGCATGGGCCACATGGCTGAGGCGCTCAGCGCTGACCACCGCGTTAAAAGTCTGCACATGGGGCAACAACACCGCATTGCACACGCCGTGGGGCAAGTCGTAGAAACCGCCCAATTGGTGGGCCATGGCATGCACAAAACCCAGGGAAGCATTGTTGAACGCCATACCGGCGAGGAACTGCGCGTAGGCCATGTTTTCACGGGCCTGTAGGTCACTGCCGTCGCGCACGGCCAGACGCAGGTTAGCGCTAATCAATTCGATGGCCTTGATCGCACAGGCGTCGGTAATCGGGTTGGCGGCGGTCGAGACATAGGCTTCGATAGCGTGGGTCAGGGCGTCCATGCCGGTAGCGGCGGTCAGGCCCTTGGGCATCGCCACCATCAGCGCCGGGTCGTTGACCGACAACAGCGGCGTGACGTTGCGGTCAACGATGGCCATTTTCACGTGGCGCGATTCGTCGGTGATGATGCAAAAACGGGTCATCTCACTGGCTGTGCCAGCGGTGGTGTTGATCGCCACCAGGGGCAGTTGCGGCTTGGTCGACTGATCCACGCCCTCATAGTCGCGGATATGCCCGCCGTTGGTGGCACACAGGGCGATGCCCTTGGCGCAGTCGTGGGGCGAACCGCCGCCCAGGGACACGATGAAATCGCACTGGCTGGTACTGAGCAACGCCAAACCCGCCTCGACGTTGGCAATGCTGGGGTTGGGCTTGGCACCGTCGAAAATCACCGAGTCGATGTCCTGCATCGCCAGTTTCTCGGCAATCGCCGTGGCCACGCCGGCCTTGGCCAAACCGGCGTCGGTGACGATCAGGGCCTTGGTGAAACCGTAGTTGCGGATCGCAACCATGGCTTCTTCCAGGCAATCAATGCCCATGATGTTGACGGCGGGAATAAAAAACGTGCTGCTCATGGCCAATCCTCTCAAATGGGGGCCGGGCCGATGACAGGGCCCGACGCATGCGCACAGGATCGACCCATAGGTCAGGGCAGTTGTTGATCTGGCTCAACTTCCCATCGTGCTAGAGTCTGCGCCCCGCCCAACGACACGCCTTGAGACGAAAAACCGCAATGAAGGATTTCCAGGAATTTGACGCCGAACTCGCCGACTGGAACGCCCTGCGCGCCACGCTCGACTGCACCGCCCTGCTGCTGGGCAATGGCGCCAGCCGCGCGGTGTGGGACGATTTTGGCTACGACTCGCTGTTCGAAAACGCCCGCACGGTGGAAGAAAAGCCCCTGGGGCCTTCAGAACTGAGCGTGTTCGAGGCCCTCGGCACGCGGGTGTTCGAGCAGGCCCTGAGCGCGCTGAAAACCACCAGCCGCGTCAACAAAGCCCTGGCCGTCAGCTCGGCGGCACCCCGCAACCGCTACTACGCCATCAAGGAAGCGCTCATCAACAGCGTGCACGCCGTGCACATCCCTTGGCGCCTGGTCAAACCGGCCACCCTGGCCACCCTCAGCCAGGAACTGGCGCGCTACCCCACGGTGTTCACCAGCAACTACGACCTGCTCACCTCCTGGGCGATCCAGCATGCCCCCCAGGCCCTCAGCGACCTGTTCGACGGTGCCGACGCCAGCTTCGACCTCAACCGCACCGCCACGACCAAAACCCGCGTGCTGTACCTGCACGGCGGCCTGCACCTGGTGCGCAACAGCGACGGCACCGCGCGCAAGCTGACCAGCACCGAGGCCAGCCTGCTCGGCAGTTTCGCCATCAACAATACGATCAAGACCCTGGACGACGTACCGCTGTTCATTAATGAAGGCAGCAGCCAGGACAAGCTCAAGACCATTCGCAGCTCCGACTATCTGTCGTTCTGCCACCAGCAATTGCTGGGCCAACACGGTGCCCTGTGCATCCTCGGCCATAACTTGGGCGAGCAGGACCGGCACCTTGTCCAGGCCCTGCGCCTGGCCCGGCCCAAGGCCTTGGCCATCGGCATCAAGGCCCGCACCGCGGCCTTTGTGCAGCACCAAAAACGCCACTACGCGGCGCTGTTTGAAGGGCTGGACACCGAACTGCACTTCTTCGACGCCCGCACCCACGCCCTGACCCATCCAGGGTTGGCGGTGCCGGTGGAGCGCTGAGTGCGGGGCGCTTTGTAGAGGCTGGCCGGGCGCCATCGCGGGCAGGGCCAGCTCCCACAGCGGCCAGCGCTCCAGGCGTTCAGCGAGGCGTTGGCGCCGCAGAGGAACGCACCGAGGCGGATCTGCCCGCCGCACTCAGCCACCGTGGGCGCCCTCCTCGGCCAGCGGCGCAGGCACGGGCGCCCGCAGCAACAGGCTCACCAGCGCCCACACCGCCAGGCTCACCAGGGCGAGGAACACCATCACCGCCCGGTAGCCCTGCAAGAAGGCCCCCTGCACATCCCCCGCCAATGGCCCGGCAAAGTGGTGATAAAGCCCCACGCCCACCGCCAGCCCAAGGCCACCGCCGACGTTGTGCAAGGTCATCAGCGAGCCCATGGCCACCGAGCTGACGTCCTGGGGCACGGCGCTGATCCCCAGCACCGTGGACGGCCCGAGGATGCTCGCCCAGCCCAGGCCCATCAGGCCAAACGCCGCCAGCAAGTAGGGCAGCGAGGTCTGGCGGTCGAAGCCCACTTGCAGCGCCGCCGACAGCACAAACAGCAGCAAACCGGTTTTGATAAGCAGCGCCGGGCCTTTGCGGTCCACCAGGCGCCCCACCAGCGGCGACAACAGCGCCACCCCCAGGGTGGTGGGCAACAGCAGCCAACCGCTGGCCTGCACGCCTTCGCCACGGATCAGTGCCAGGTACAGCGGCATCACGAAAAACGCCACGCAATAGAACACCGCCAGGCCAAAACTGGCGACCACCCCGGCGACAAAGCGCCGGTTGGCGAACAACTGCACATCGATGATGGGCGCCGCCACGCGCCTCTCCACCTGGACGAAGGCCAGCAATGCCGCTGCCGCAATGGCGCCCAGGCTCAAGCTCGGCGCCGAGGTCCAGCCCCACGCCGCGCCCTGCACGATCACCAGCACCAGGCTCGGCAGGCCCAGCAGCAGCAACAACGCGCCGGGCCAATCGAGGGTTGCGCCCGTATCGCCGCTGCGCGACTCATCGACGCTCAAGGCGCAAATGCCCAGGCTCAGCAGCACGAACGGCACGTTGATAAGGAAGATCCATGGCCAGCCGAACGCGGCGCTAATCACCCCGCCCAACACCGGCCCCACCGCCAGCCCCACGCCGTTGACGCCAAACAGCACGCCGAAGGCCTTGCCCTGCTCATGGCTGGCAAAGGTGCTGGCGACAATCGCCCCGGACGCGGTGTACAACACCGCGCAGGCCAGGCCCTGCACCACCCGCGCGGCAATCAGGCCATCGACCCGCCCCGCCAGCCCCGCCGCCAGCGACGCCAGGCCAAATACCCCAAGGCCGATGAACAGCACGCGCTTGCGCCCATGCAGGTCCGCCAAGCGCCCCACCAGCACCATGACACTCGACAGCGCCAGGATGAAGCCATTGATGACCCATTGCAGGCTGTCCACCGACGCGCCCAAATCGGCCTGCAACGCCGGCAGCGCGGTGTTGACGATGGTGAAATCGACACAGCCGAGAAAACTGGCAATGCTCACCCCCAGCAACGCCCACCACTTGCGTTGCTGTTGCGCAAAAACGCCCATGGAAACTCCTTGGTTGAAAGTCAAAAAAACCATTAGAAAAGCCGCTTACCGAGCAAGCAGCACGCTCTGTAGTAGCGGGTTTGCCCGCCCCCACAGTTAGCCTGCTGCCCCCCGTTGGCGGGCTAGATCGCAATCGCCCCGCTGGACCAGTTGGGATGGATGACGCCCGGCAGGTTGAAGGGGATGGGGATGCCGCGTTTTTTGAATTTGAGCGGCAGCCAGCGCACGCGGTCGGGGCTGTGGGGTTCGATCAGCAGGTCGCGGCTGGTGGCCATGGCGGCGGTCATTGGCTGGGGGTAGAGCACGTAGTCATAACCCTCGCCCGCCCACAGCGGCAGGATGATGGGGATTTCTTCGAGGATGTATTCGCGGCACTGGGCCGCTGCCCGTTCGATATCGGCGTGCTCGTCGCGCAGGCGCAAGCGGTCGGTGAACACGGCAATGGTGCTTTCGATGGCCTCGCGCAGTTCCGCACGCTGCTGGTACACCCCGTTGAGCTGTTGGCGCAGGTCGGCGTAGTGGTCGCTGGCCAGTTCCTGGTTCCAGCGGGTGATGTGGTACGGCACCCGCAAGCCGTCGAGGATACCCTGGTTGCGCGCCAGCCACGCATCGCCGTCGCGGATCGACGCCGACAACGCTTCGCCCGGGGATTTGCCGTGCTTGTTGTGGCGTTGCAGGGTGTCGGCCACCACCACTTTGACGTGGCTGAAACCAGACTGGTTTATCAGGTGGATGGTAGAGCGCAGCTTCTGGTCTTCGTGGTACTCCTGGCCGACGCTGACCGCCAATACCACTTTCTTGCCGTCGAAGCTGTGGTCTTCGCCACCTTTGTTGAAGTACGCCTTGAGGTTGATTTCTTGCACGCTGCTCATGGGTTTAGCTCCAGTAGGCCAATGGCTGGTGTTCGCCGTAGTAACCGATAAAAACCCCGAGGGTGACCCGGGTGCTGCTGGCCGAAGGGCGCACGGCGTGGATCAGCCGCGGGTTGAGCAGAATCAGGTCGCCGGGCTCGGGTTTGATGACGAAATCCGGCGGCGGCAACAGGTGGCGCTCGATGCCGTAGGCCCGTTCGCCGCGCAAGCGCTGGTACTCCTGCTCGTCGGGCTCGATGCCCCAGATCTCCAGCTCGCCGCCGTCCTCGGGGATCTGCAAATAGATGTTGGTCGACAGTTGGCTAAGCAGTTTCGGCTCGTGGCCCGGCGGCGCATTGCGCTCCAGGTCGTCGGTGTGGGGCGTGAGGTCAACACCGCTGCCCTGAAAGCGGGCGATGCCGACAAAACACTTTTGCCCGTCCACTTGCAGCAGGTGCGCGCCCTGGGGCCAGGTCTCGTCCAGCAGCAGGCGCAGTTCATCGATGGGCGAGGCCAGCGGGCGGAACAGTTCGCGGATGCGGCGGATAGTGCCCGGCGCCTGGGCGTGGTACTCGGCGCGACTGCGCTCGTCCTGGATCTCGATGTAGGCCTTGCCGATGCGCACGAACTCGGTTTGCTGGCTGAAGGCGCTGCGCAAGTCCTGGTGCAGGAGGCGCTCACGGGCCACGTGCAGCGTGTCGGGCGGGCAGAAGCCTTTGAGTTGGACGCCATAGGAACGTTTCTCCACGACATCCAGAATATGCTGCGCGGTAAGTTGCTCGGCAGTGGTGACTGTAAACATGCAAACTCCCTGAATCCCTGGAATGTTTAACACTGAAACAATTTGTTTCACAGCAACTTTAGGTAGCTGCAAAGCCCTTGTGAAATACCCTTTATCTCTATTCACCTAACTTAAAAATGTATTGAAAATCAGGCAAATAGGCGCGATAAGCGGCCACTTTAAAGTGGTGCATAGTTGATCTGCGCAAGGCTTACAGTTCGCGCTTTACCGCGCTGTTAGTTGGGTTCGTTGAATTGCCCGTCAAAGTAATGGGCGGCATTGAAAGTGCCGTGGATGATGCCCTCCTCGCGGTACAGGTCGGCGGTGTGCTGCACGTCATCGACCACCGCCGGCCCGACATCGATACGGTGGGCGCGGGCGTAACGGTTAGACGCGGCGTGGATCGCCACCGGCAAACCGCTGTAGCCGGCCTGGATGTTGGAAAACGCCTGCTGATGGGCGTCGGCCCAGGTGTAGGCGCGGCCCAGGCGTTGCAGGAAATCGCGCAGTTGCGCCGGTTTGTCGCGGATCGCCGCGTCGTTGGCCACCAGCAGCATGTGCCCGGCGAACAGGCCTTCGCCGCTGACCAGCACGCGGCTGCCGCCCTCCATCTGCACCATGCTGGTGTAGGGGTCCCAGGTCGACCAGGCCTGTGCGCCGCCATTGGCCAGCAGGCTGCGCGAGTCCCCCGGTTGCAGGAACACAAACTGTGCGTCGCGCCCATGCAGCCCCACCGAGCGCAGCGCCGCCAGGGCCAGGAAATGGCCGATGGAGCCCTTGGTAGTGGTAATGCGCTGGCCCTTGAGGGAGGCCGCGTCGCGCAGCGGCGAATCGGCCTTGACCACAATGGCGACGGCGGTCTGGGTGACGTTGAGCTTGATGACCCCCACGGTTTTCAGCGGCGCCCCGGCCGCGGCGGCAAACACAAACGGTGCATCCCCCAGGCTACCGATGTCCACCGCCCCCGCCGCCAACGCCTCGGCCGTCGGCGCCGCCGCACCAAAAGAGGCGAACTCGATGGGGTATGGCACGTTCTCCAATTCCCCGGCGGCTTGCAGGAGGATCTTCAGCGACTGTTTCTGGCTCGACACCCGCAACGGCGTGTCGGCCAGGGCGTTAACGCACAGCAGCGACAGCAGCAGCGGCCATAGCGCCAAAGCCGTGCTGCGGGCCGGTATAAGCCTCGCCTGTGGGAGGGCGGGTGTGTTCATTGGGCGCATCAATCAGAACGCCAGGCTGACGCGGCTGTAGTAGTAGCCGCCGCCCAAGCCGTAGGGCGAGAACATGCCGTATTCGTAGGTGCCGGCCCAGGCCTTGAGGCCGATTTTGTCCGGGTACTCGTCGAACAGGTTGTTGGCGCCCAGGGCCACGGTGAGGTTCTGGGTGACGTCGTAGGCCACGTCTATGTCGGTGATCCACTTGGCGCTGTAGGTGCGGTCGTTGGCCGGGATATTGGAGCCTTCGGTGTATTCGCCAAAGCGGGTCAGTTGCAGGTTGGTGGTCCAGTCGCCGACCTTGTAGTTAGTGGACAGGATCCACTTGTCCTTGGGCGTGGATTCGGTCAGGTCGATCTGCTGCTGGCGGTCGAACAGCACGTAACCCGAGCCCAGGCGCGCCAGTTGCGCCGGGGTATCGGCCAGGTCGCGGATGCTGGTTTTGTTGCGGTTGTAGGCCACGCTCCATTTCGCTTCGCCGTACTGGCCCAGGGACTGGCGGTAGTCCAGCACCAGGTCCACACCCTTGGTGCGGGTGTCGGCGGCGTTGGTGTAGTACTGCCCGGCGAGGTTGGGCGAGAGGCCGTTTTCGACAAGGATCTGCGACACCGCCGAGCCCTTGAGGATGCCGGTTTGCAGGATGCGTTTGTCGATGTCGATCAGGTAGAAGTCGGCCGTCAGGCGCAGGCGTTCGATGGGTTCGGCGGTGAAGCCCAGGCTGTAGTTGCGTGAAGTTTCCGGCTCCAGGTCGCGGGCGCCGAGGGCGATGGCTTCCGGTGAATCGGGGCGCATCTGCTTGGTGCGCACCGAACTGGTGGTGCCGTTGGCGCCGAACTGGGTGACGGTGCTGGTGGTGGAAAACACGCTCTGGGCCAGGGACGGCGCGCGAAAGCCATTGCTCACCGCCGCCCGCACCGCGTAGCCGGGGCTGAATTCATAGCGGGTGGTGAGTTTGCCGCTGGTGGTGTCGCCCACGCCCTGGTTGTACTTCTCGTAGCGCCCGGCGGCGCCGACATACCAGTTGGGGGTGATGTTCAGGCCCAGGTCGACGTAGGCCGCTTCGCTGTGGCGCTGTAGGTCGTAGGCGTCCTCAGGCGTGGTGCCGTTGACCGAGAACAGCCCCGGGTCGGGGTGCACCCCGGCGAATTTGCCCACATCCGGCACATAGCTGCCGTAGTTGTAGGCATTTTCCTCGCCGGCTTCGAGGGCGTATTTTTCCCAGCGGTATTCCAGGCCGAACGCGGTTTCCAGCGGGCTGCTCCAGCCGATATCGAGGGCGCGGCTGAAATCCAGGTTATTGGTCCACTGGTCGAAAATCAGGTTGCCCAGGTGGAAGTCGTGCTGGCCGTAGGGGCCGTTGGAGATGTTCAGGTTGTTGGCGGTGTCGAGCACGGCGCGGTCTTTGCCGTAGGTGCTGCTCAGGTCCCAGCCCCACTCGGCCAACAGGCCTTTGGCGCCGCCGGCGATCTGGAAATCGGTCTCGTGGATCTCGCGCCGCGCCTGGCCGCCATTGGGGTACGGTGCGTTCGGCACGCCGGCCAGGCTGGTGATGTCGGTGGGTTTGCGGTGGCCCAGGTCCTTGTTGCTGTTGCGGTAGCTGAGGGTGGAAAAGGAGTACAGCTTGAGGTCGTCCTGCAACGGCAGTTCGGCGTTGTAAGCCACGCTGGCGGTGCGGTCGCGGCCCAGGCCATATTCGCCGCCCCAGCCCTGGCGGTTGTTTTCCCGCGGGTCGGGGGAGCCGTCGGGTTGCTTGAAGTACAACTGGCCATCAGCGGCGGCGGAACGCTCGTAAGGCTCTTGCACCTTACCGTCGAAGGACAGGTTGAAAAACCCGCCGTTTTCCCCCAGCCCCGTGCCCCAGTTGATCGCTTCGTGGCCGGTGGTGCCGTCGCCATCGTAATACTGGCCCAGGGTGGTGTCGGCGCTCAGGCCTTCGGCGTTGCGCTTGAGGATGATGTTGATGACCCCGGCGATCGCGTCCGAACCGTACTGCGCCGCCGCGCCGTCGCGCAGCACTTCGATGCGCTCGATGGAGGCGGTGGGGATCAGGTCCAGGTCCACCGGCACCGAGGCGTTGCCCACCCGCGCGCCGTTGTTTATCAGCGCCGAGTTGTGGCGGCGCTTGCCGTTAATCAGCACCAGCACCTGGTCGCCGCTCAGGCCACGCATGCTCACCCCGCGCACCAGAAACGCCGTGCCGCCACCGTTGATGGTAGGCACGTTAAAGGACGGCAACAGGCGCGCGAGCATTTCCTTGAGGCCGTTCTGGCCGATGGTGCGCAGTTGCTCGCTGTCGATCACATCGATGGGCGCCGGGCTGTCGGTGACGGTGCGCTGCTGGCTGCCGCGCACCCCGGTGACCACCACCGTGCCCAGGGCCTGGTCGGCGGCGAAAACAAACGGTGCGGGGCTGGCCCAGAGCAGGCCCAGGCCCGCGCCGAACAGGGTTTTAGAGAAGTGTGAAGGCATGGCGGGAATCCTTTTCTGGCAGCGTTCAAGGGGCCTTGGCGGCAACGGCTTCGATTTCGATCAGGGCGCCGGGCAATACCAGCCCCGCCACTTGCACCGTGGTGCGCGCCGGTTTCAGCGGTTGTTGGGCGTTGCCGAAAAACTCGCGAAAGGCCACTTGCAGGCCCTCGAAATCCAGCTTGCCGCCCAGGGCCGGGTCGCCCACCAGGTACACCCGCAGTTGCACCACATCCGCCAGTTTCAAGCCCTGGCTGGCCAGCACCGTTTCCACCTTGCGCAGCACCACCCGGGCCTGGGCCTCGGTGTTGCCGGCGGCGCGCACCTGGTCCTTGGGCGCCTTGGCGTCCACCGGGTCGGGCAGCAGGCCGGAGAGGTAGGTGACCTCGGTGTTGGCGGGCAAGGTCACCGATTGCAGGATCGGCGAGTTCGGGTAAGTCGAGGGCACGCGTTCAATCCCCGCGGCCCAGGCGCTGCTGGCGGCCAACAGGATCCCCATCCCCACTACGGTTTTGTTCAAAGACATGTACAGGCACTCCAAGGTTTTTATGGCCAGCCTCGGAGGTCCGCTACCTGGCGTATCAATGTCGCTATGTGAATGAAAGCGCGGCTTTTTCAGGCCGTTTGCTTGACGGGCGAGGCTTGCGAGCGCTCGAACAACTGGCGCACCACGCGCCGCGCCGCGGCGGCGGCGGATTCCTGCCAGATACCGATGCCGCTGTGGGCCAGGCCATCGCTGGTCAGGTACACCCGGCCCTGGGCCTGGTTGAGCAGGCTGTAGTCGGGCTCGGCCACTTCATGGTTGAGCCACGGGCCTAGGGCATAAGGAATTTTGCTCCAGGCCACCGCCAGGGGTTTGCCCAGCTCCCGGGCGTGGCCGGGGTGCAGCAGCTCCACGGCCTGGCGGGAAATCTCGATCTGCTCGGCCAGGCTCTTTTCGCCGAATTTGCGCGCGGTTTCGCCGTTGTTGTACGCCGCCACCAACACGCCCTGAGCCTGGTTGAAACCGCCGCTGGGGTACCACAGCCCGGAGGCTTCCTGGTTGATGAACGACAGGCCGCCGTAGATCTGGTAGTCGCGTTCCCAAAAGCGCGGCGCCTGCCAGGCCACTTTATTCGCGTAGCCGAACTGCACCGCGCCAAGGGCCTTGCGCACCGGTGCGCTGAGGTTGCTGTCGACCTTGGCCAGCAGCGGCAGGGGCAAAGCGCTAATCACGTAATCGGCGCGGATGCGCTGCTCGCTGCCGCTTTTCAGGTCGCGGTAGCCGACCTCAACAAAATCGGCGTGGTTATGCAGCGAGCGCACCTCGGCACCCAGGCGCACCACCCCTTGCAGGCGTTGGGCGAAGGCCTTGGGGATGCGGTCCATGCCGCCCACGGGTTGGAACATAGTGGGAGAGAATTCCGGGTATTCGTCGATCATCAGCGCCGTGGTCAGGGCCGGGTTGAGCAGGGTTTGCAGGGGCAGCGGGTCGTTCTTCTGCGCCCGTTGATCGCCGGCGCCGGGCCAGACTTTGTAGCCGGAGCGGGCCGAGCCCAGGTATTGAAGCTTGTCGGACAAATCGCCCCAGGTTTTCAGGAAACTCAGCAGGTGGCTGCGGTCGGCGGCGCTCAACTCCTGGTCCAGGGCGTTGCGGTTGACGGCTTTGGCCAGCAATTCGGAAAAATGCCCACGGCTGTCGTTCACCGCTTGGCGGATCTGGATTGGCGGCTGGCTCAGGTCCGGGCGCACCAGGGCATTGCGGCTGGTGTTGACCAGCACTTCCAGCTCCACCCCCAGTTCGCGGCAGTAGCCGAGCATCAATTGGTGGTGGCTGGGGATGCGCCCGGGGCCGGCGTTGAGGTAAAAGCCATCATCGAACTGGGCGACCTGGGCGCTGCCGTCGGTGTAGGCCACCCGGTCGCCGCCGCGCACCGTCCAGTTGCGCCCGCCCACCCGGTCGCGGGCTTCGAGCAGGGTGACGTTGAACCCGGCCTTTTGCAGTTCATAAGCGCTGACCAGGCCACCGATGCCGGCGCCGATCACCACCACACTGGCGCCCTTACCCACACTGGCGGTGGGCAGGGAGGCGTAGTTTTCCGCTGCGGCCAGGGCCGCGCCATTGACCCCCAGCAAACCCATTACCGCCGAAGCGGCCTGCAAGCCGCCCACGGCGGCCACACGGGCGATCAATTGTCTTCTGGTCAACGGCATGCAAGCGCTCCCTGCCTGGCGGATGGATAGTGCATTCGGTTATAGCCCGGCGCTGCGTTCAGCAACTTGGGTCTATGGGAAGCCATCCTAGGGGGCGTTATTTAATAAGAGAAATACATTTTAAGCATATGCAAATATTAATTAGTTTCATATTTACAGCGGATTATTCTGCGTTGTTTGCATGAGCCGCGCGCGCCGCCGCCTCGGCCACGACCCGCAGCAGATTGGCACCCCAGATCTTCGCCAGGTCTGCCTCGCCATAGCCCTCCGCCAACAAGCGTTCGGTAATGCGCGGCAGTTGCGTTACGTCCTCCAGGCCCTGCACCCCGCCACCGCCGTCCCAGTCGGCGCCGATGCCAACGTGGTCGGGGCCGACGACATCGAGGATGTGCAGCAAGTGGGCCATGAAGTCGTCCAGGGTGGCGCGGCGCTCTGGGTATTGCGCCTCGACCGCGCGGATGCGCGCCGCCAGGTCGGCCACCTCGGCCGGGGCCATGCTGGCCGCCAACCGGAACTCGCGGTACAGCGGCGCCAGGGCCTTGTTGCGCGCCGGGGCGGGCGGGTTGTCGAGCAAGTCGCTGGCAAAGGCGTTGACCTGCACCACCCCGCCCTTCGCCGCCAAGGCGCGCAAGCGGCCATCGTCGAGGTTGCGCGGGTGGGCGGTGACGGCGCGGCTGCTGGAATGGGAAGCGATGATCGGGGCCGTGGACAGGGCCAGCACCTGGTCGAACACCGCGTCCGAGGCGTGGGACACGTCCAGCACAATCCCCAGGCGATTGGCCTCTTGCACCAACTCACGCCCGGCCGGGCTCAAGCCGTGCCAGTGCGCCAATGCCGTGGCCGAGTCGGCGAAGCTGTTGTTGGCCGAGTGCACCAGCCCCAGCATGCGCAGGCCCAGGCGCTGGTAAGTGGCCAGCCGCGTGGGGTCGGCGGCCAGGGGTTCGGCGTTTTCCAGGCTGATAAACACCACCCGCTGGCCACGGGCGACGATGGCGGGCACATCCTCGGCGGCCAGGGCCAGGGCGAACTCCTGGGGGTGAGCGGCGATCATGTCGCGGATACGCGTGATAACCGCCAAGCCGTGCTCGCTGGCCAGGGTGCGGCCCTCGGCGGTCAACGGCCCCTGGGGGGTGAACACCGCCCAAAAACCGCCATCCAGGCCTCCCTCGCGCATGCGCGGCAGGTCGACCTGGGACAGGTCATCGCCATAGCGATGGCGCTGGGCGATATCCCAGCCCGGCCGCGCCAGTTGCATGGGAGTGTCGAGGTGGCTGTCAAGCACGGTCAGGCGTTGGTGCAGTTGCAGCGCCGGCTCCTGCGCCCAAAGTGCGGGGCTGAACAGGCAAAGCAAGGCAAGGGTACTGCGGGCTAAAGGCATGCAATGCCCTCCTGGGTGAATGGGATGCTGTGGGCACAGCACATTGCCTTGCAGGAGCCTGGCTGCCAGCGATGGCGCCCTTAGAACCGCCATTGCTGGCAAACCAGGCGCCTACAGGATTTCACGGCAGTGGTCAGCCCCAGCGAAAGCTGCGGTCCCACAACCCCGACACATCCAGCTTGTTGGGCAGCACCCCCGCTTCGAAAAACAAATCCGCCACGTCCTGCTGCGAGGCGATGGCCGCGTCATCCACCGGTTGCAGCAGGCGCGGGCCGCTTTGCGCGCGGTATTGGGCGAGGAACACCTCGCGGGGCATGCCGAGGACTTTCGCGCTTTTGCTCGCCCATTCTTCGGGGTGGGCAGCGATCCATTGCCAGGCGCGGTACTCGCGCAGCACGTAATCGGTGATGGCCGCGTGTTTGAGCGGGTCAGCGATGCTGGCCTGGTTGGCGGCGATCACGTAGTTGCCCGACAGGTAGCCCTGGCCGGTCTTGAGCACGCGCGCGCCGCTGCGCAGTTCGGCCAGTTGGATGAAGTAGCCGAAGGTCACCCAGGCATCCAACGCACCGTTTTGCAGTGCAGCGAAGCCGTCCTGCGGGGTCAGAGCCATGGGCACGATGTCGGCAAAGCTCAAGCCCTGTTCCTTGAGGGCCTTGAGCAGAAAGTAGTGGGAACTGGTGGAACGGATGTAACCCACCCGCAGGCCCTTGAGCTGGGCCACCGACTGCACCGCCGAGCCCTTGGGCACCACGAAGGCCTGGTTGTTGACGTCGCCGGTGAGTACCGCGATCAGCTTCACCGGCGCGTGGTTCTTGATGCCGAAGATCGGCGGGATCTCGCTCATGGGCGACAGGTCCAGGGTGCCGCTGACCAACGCCTCGAAGCTGAGGTTGCCGCCGGTGAATTCGGCGTACTTGACCCGGTACGGCGCCGCGCCGATGCCGGCCTCGGGGAAGAAAGTCGGTGCCGCGCCTTTATAGGTGGCGACGTTGAGGGTGACCCCCGCCAAGTCCGGCGCGGCCAGGCCCAGGCGCGGCAGGCCGGCGGCCAACCCGGCGACACCGGCCCATTGCAGAAAACGACGACGTTGCATGGCGCTGATCCTTAATCGAGAAAGTCCGCTTCGCTGCGCAGGATTTGCTGGCGATAGGGTTGAAAGCTGAACCAGCCACCGAACTCGGTACCCACCTGGCGCGCCGTGTGCTGCGCCACCGCATGGGGAATTGGCCGGGGCGTGCCCGCCGCTTCCGCAAGCAATTGCGTGTGGGCGGCGTTGTCCAGGGCGATAAAGCGCCACGCCGCCGCTTCCACGGTTTGCCCCACGGTGAGCAGGCCATGGTTTTGCAGGATCAGCGCGTGGTGCCCGGCCAGCACCTGGGCGATGCGCGCGCCTTCGCTGGCCTGCAGCACGACGCCGCTGAAGTGGTCGAACAGCGCGTGTTTTTCGTAGAAGGCGCAGGCGTCCTGGGTCAGTGGGTCGAGCAGGCGCCCCAGGCTCGACCAGGCCTTGCCATGCAACGAATGGGCATGGGCGGCGGCCACCACATCGGGGCGCGCCTCATGCAGGGCGGCGTGGATGGCGAACGCCGCCAGGTTCAACGCGCCCTCGCCTTCGACGATTTCGCCGTGAGGGTTGACCAGCAGCAGGTCCGACACCCGCAAGTGGCCAAAGTAAACGCCCACCGGGTTGACCCAGAAATGGTCCGGCCACTGCGGGTCGCGCACGGTGATATGGCCGGCGCCCCCCATGTCGAAGCCCTGGCGGGCGAACACACGGAACGCCGCCGCCAGGCTCTGCTTGCGCGCCAGGCGTTCAAGGGCGGCGGTGGGCTGTTGCGGCGGGTGTTCCCAGCGCGCCACGGTGTGGCCTTGGCGCGGCAGGTCGTACACCGCCGGGCGAAGAGGTGCGGTCATGGCTGTGCTTCCTCAATGGCAATGGACACGGCATTTTCCAGGGCGCGGCCATGGGCCAGGTGCGCGAGGTTGCGCCCCAGCAGCAGGGCGATCTGGCGGTACACCTCGGGGCAATTGGCCGAGGTGTGGGGCGACAGCCGCACCCGGGGGTGGCGGTAGAGCGGGTGCCCGGCGGGCAACGGTTCGGGGTCGCTGACGTCCAGGCTGGCCAGGGCAATGCGCCCGCTGTCCAGGGCCTGGAGCAGCGCTGCTTGGTCGATCAGCGCCCCGCGCGCGAGGTTTATCAAGTGCAGGCCGGGCTTGGCCGAGGCCAGCACCGAAGAGCCGATGACGTGCCGCGTGCGCTCGGTAAGCGGCGCCGCCAGCAGCAGGTGATCGGCGCGGGCGAAGAGTTCATGCACATCCGCCACCCCCTCTACCCCCGGCACCTCGAAGGGCTGGGCGCTGTGACGCAGGGCAAGCACCTGCATGCCCAGGGCCTGGGCCTTGGGCGCCAGCGCCTGGGCGATACGGCCAAAGCCGAACAACCCCAGGGTGCTGCCGCTGACTGAGGCCAAGGGGCGTTGCTGCCAGTGCTGCGGGCCGTCGATCCACACCTGCGGTAGCTGCTTGGCGGCGGCGAAAATCGTCGCCAGGGCGAACTCGGCCAGGGTCGCCGCGCTGGTGCCCCGGGCGCTGGCCACCGCCACGCTGCGAAACAGCCACGGCGGGAAAAAATCCAGGCCCGAGGTCACCAGTTGCACCAACTCCAGGGCAAAGGGCCAACCCGCTGGCGGCCCCGCTGCCTCGAGCCACTCGCCATGGGGCGCGGCCAGCAGCACCCGCACATCCGCCGGCAACGGGCGGGGCAAGCCCCGGGGCACCTCCAGCACCTGTATTCCCGGCAGCCACTGGCGCAGTTGCTGGTTGAACGCGGCGCCCAGTTGGCTGGCGACGCGGCTCATGCCTGCCCCCCACGGCTGGGCAAGGCGAACGCGGCGCGGCCCACGGCGCCAAGGATGGCGTCGTTTTGTGGGGTATGAATGCGGCTGCACAGCACGTCGCGGTAATGCCGCTCGATCGGGTTGCCCCGCGCCAGCCCCGGGTTGCCGATGGCTTCGATGCCCAACTCGACGGCGCTGATGGCGTTGCTGGTGACCAGGTATTTGATTTGCGTCGCTTCGCTGGCGGCGACCCGGCCTTGGGCGGCGGCCTCCAGCAGCACGCGGTTGGCCAGCAGCAGCGCGTCGATGCGCCCCAGCAGTTCATGAAAACGCGGCAGGCTCGACAGCGGCGCGCCGAGGTTGGCCGGCACCCGTTCGGCCAGCCAACCCACCAGCCAATCGCGGGCGGCACGGGCTACGCCGTCGTAGATCGCCGAGAGCAACACGGCGAGCCACAGCAGGCCATCGCTGTCCAACTCGCTGGGGCGCGGCACATGGGCCGGTTGGATATCGACGGCGTATTCCAGGGGCACGAACACCTCGTCGAACACCACGTCGTGGCTGCCGGTGGCGCGCATGCCCAGGTGATCCCAGGTCTCTTCGACAACGATGCCGGGGGTGTTGCGGTGCACCAGCCAAGTGCCGACGCGGGGCTCGGCCTCGTCGCTGCGCGCCCACACCGACAGCCAGGTCAGGCCGGGGATGCCGGTGGAGTAGATCTTGCGCCCGCTCAGGCGCCAGCCGCCCTCCACCCGCCGCGCCACGGTGGCGGGCAAACCGCCACGGGCCGGGGTGCCGAGGTCGGGCTCGACCCGCAGGGCGTTTATCAGCGCGCCATCGTGCACCGCCTCGTGGGCCAGTTGTTCGCGCAGGTGCAGCGGCCAGGCATGGTTGTGCTGCAAGCGGCTGTGTTGCAGGTATTGCATCACCAGCACCAGGGCGGTGGACGGCTCGCCCCGAGCCACGGCGCTGATAACCCGCCGCGCCTGGTCGAGGGTGGCGCCGCTGCCGCCCAGGCGCCGGGGCACGGTCAGCGCCAGCAGGCCATGCTCGTGCAGGCGTTGCAGGTTGGCGTGGGGGAAGGCGCTGTGGCGATCGTAGTGGGCGGCACTGGCGGCGAATTCGCGACTCAGGGTGGCCAGCACATCGGCGAAGGCCGGGCCGTCGAGGTCGGCCAGGGGCGGTTGCGGGCGCTGTACGGTGGATGCACTCATGGGTGGGCGGTCCTGCTCAGGGGCTGGGGGTGCAAGGCTGCGGGCGGGTGGTCGGTGGCCACCCCCAGCAGGCTCAGCAAACGTTCGCGCAAGGCCTGGAAACCCGGGTGGGCGACCTGGCGCGGGCGCGGCAAACGGATCGGCATGTGTTCGGCGATGCGCCCATGGGCCAGCACCACCACGCGGTCGGCCAGCAGCAGCGCTTCGTCGACGTCATGGGTGACCAGCAGCACCGCCGGGGTGTGGGCGCGCCACAAGCTGATAATCAGTTGATGCATGCGGATGCGGGTCAGGGCGTCCAACGCGGCGAACGGCTCATCGAGCAACAGCAACTGCGGCTCGCGCACCAGCGCCCGGGCCAGGGCCACGCGCTGGGCCTCGCCGCCAGACAAGGTGGCGGGCCAGGCATTAAGGCGGTGCTGCAAGCCCACTTCGGCCAGGGCCGCCAGCGCCCGCGCCTTGGCCTCGCCACCGCGCACCCCGAGGGCGACGTTGCGCCAGGCGCGCTTCCAGGGCATCAGGCGCGGCTCCTGGAACACCGCCGCCAACGCCTGGGGCACGCGCAACTGGCCTTCGTCCACCGCGTCCAGCCCGGCAAGGGCGCGCAGCAGGGTGGTCTTGCCCGACCCGCTGCTGCCCAACAGGGCGACGAATTCGCCGGGGGCGATGTCCAGGTCCAGCCCATCGAGCACGGCTTGGCCGGCGAAACGCCGGGTCACGCGGCGGCACTCGACGGCGGCGCGGGGGATGGGGTTTAGGGGCACGCTCATGGTCAGGTCCTGATAAAGGTCGGCCGCCAGGCCAGGGCGAAGCGTTCGAGCACACGCACCAGGCTGTCGATAGCCAGGCCCAGCACGCTATAGATCAGCAGGCAGATGACAATGACGTCGGTGCGCATGAAGTCCCGCGCATCGTTGACCAGGTAACCGATACCGGCGTTGGCGTTGATCTGCTCGACCACCACCAGGCCCAGCCAACTGATGCCGAAGGCATAGCGCAGGCCAACGAAAAACGCCGGCAAGGCGCCGGGCAGCACCACATGGATGATCTGCTCCCCGCGCGAAAGGCCGAGCAAGTGCGCCGCCTCCAACAATTTGGGGTCGAGGCTGCGGATGCCGGAAAACAGGGTCAGGTAAATCGGGAAAGTGGTGCCCAGGGCAATCAGGGCGATCTTGGGCGTCTCGCCCACGCCGAACCAGAGGATGAACAGCGGCACGATGGCCAAAAACGGCAGGGTGCGCAGCATCTGCATGGGCGAATCGACCACCAGCTCACCGCGGCGCGACAACCCGGCCAGCAGCGCCAGCAGCGTGCCGCAGCCCACGCCAATCGCCAGGCCACTGAGGGCGCGGCGCAACGACACCAGCAAGTGGCCGCCCAACTCGCCACTGGCGAGCATCTGCCACAAGGTGCCGCCAATGGCACTCGGCGCGGCCAGCACCCGTGGCGGCAACAGCCCGGTGCGCGCGGCCACTTCCCAGGCCAGCAACAGCAGCAAGGGGCTGAGCAACCGCGCCCCACCCTCGCGCCAGCCGCGCCAATGGGCGATGCGGGTGCAACGGGCGAAAGAGGCAGCAACGAGGGGCGCGGGCATGGCAACGTCCTTGATTCAGCGCAGTGAGCCCCATCCTAACTACATAAAAAACGTCCGTGAAATTCGCTTTGGTTCTAACCTAATATAGAAATTGCGCATCAACATGAGATTCTATTATGCGAACTAACAAGACATAGAGGCGCACATCTGTGGGAGCGGGCCTTGCCCGCGATGGCGGCCTGGCGGCAGGGGAAACGACACAACTGGGGGGTGCGGTTTTTTGCAAGCACTCCGCCAAGGCAGCCCCCACAACAGCCCCCTCTTTTGTCAGTGCTTGCCCACCCGCGCCGCAACCATTTCGCCGAACAGGCCCACCGGCTCTTGCAGGTTGCCCAAAAAGCGCGGGTGGATCAGCCACAGGTCGATCACCGGTTTGAAATCCGCCACCGGAACGATGTCGAGTTTGTCGCGGTGACTGCTGTTCTCCAAAAGCGGCAGGGGCACCAGGCCAAAGCCCAGGCCGTTGGCGATCAGGCCCAGTTGCAGTTCGGTGCCGAAGGTTTCCAGGTTGATCTGCAACGACAGCCCCTGGGCGCTCAAGGCCCGTTGCAGGCCGGCGCGAAAGCCGCAGCCGTCGGGGTTGAGCACCCAGCCGCGCTGGTAGCAGTCGGCCAGTTTGTAGCTGCGCTTGCGCACCTCGCCTTTGGCCGCAACCACCACCAGATTCATGCTGCCCAGGGAGCGCCCCACCACGCCTTCGGGGAATACCTTGCCGGCCGGGAACAGTGCCGCCACCACGTCCAGTTCGCCGTTTTCGACCTTGCCCAGCAAGTGGCTGCCCCAGCCCGTGGCGACCGAGGTGTGCAGTTGCGGGTAGAGGGTCTTGAGCTGGCTGAGGGCATCGAGCAGCACCACATCGCCGATGGTTTGCGGCACGCCGATGCGCAAGGCGCCGCTGGGCGCGCCGTCGCTGGCCACCAGTTCGCTCAAGGCGTCGATGGCACGCAGCACTTCCAGGCATTGGGCGTACACCCGCAGCCCCATGCTGGTGGGTTTGAGGGGCTTGGTGTTGCGGTCGAGCAACTCCACCCCCAGGGCTTCCTCGAAGTTCTGCACGCGGCGGGTGATGGCCGGCTGGGTCAGTTGCAGGGAATCGGCAGCCTGGCTGATGGTCTGGCAGCGGATCACGGCAACGAACGCGTTGAGATCATCTATCTTCATTCTTTTTTCGCATAATAAATGACTGGAAAAATGTGCAGAAAGAATAATACCTTTTAGCTCGCTCGTGTAGTCCGCGTTGTTTTACGTTGTTTCCACGGAGGGAGCTCAATGCCCCGAAATGCCCCAGCCCTTGACCCCAACCCACCGAACCTGGCGCGCTTGCGCCTGTTCATCGAGCAACTCGCGCACCTGCTGGAACAACCGGCCAGCGAAGCGCAACAGCTGCACGCCGCCGCCCCGCTGCTGGCGCAACTGGTGAGCCACGACGACTGGCTGCCCGAAGCCTTCGCCCAACCCGACCCGCAGCGCTACCAGCAGTTTTTGCTGCACGCCGATTCACGCCAGCGCTTTAGCATCGTCAGCTTCGTCTGGGGGCCGGGGCAGCGCACGCCGGTGCACGACCATCGGGTTTGGGGGCTGATCGGCATGCTGCGCGGTGCCGAGTATTCCCAGGCTTTTGCCCGTGACGCCGATGGCAGCCTGAGCGCCGCCGGCGAGCCGGTGCGCCTGGCGCCCGGGCAGGTGGAAGCGGTGTCGCCGCGCATTGGCGATATCCACCAGGTGGCCAATGCCTACGCCGACCGTGTGTCCATCAGCATCCACGTGTATGGCGCCAACATCGGCGCGGTAGAGCGCGCGGTGTACAGCCTCGATGGCAGCGAAAAACCCTTTATCTCCGGCTACAGCAATCGCCTGTTGCCCAACCTTTGGGACCTGTCCCTGGAGCCCCGGCCATGACCCGCCCTGCCCGTCGTACCCACGCTGATATCCGCCGCGCCCTGCTGGCGCGCGAGGAACTGGCCCTGCTCGATGTGCGCGAAGAAGCGCCCTACGCCGAGGCCCACCCGCTGTTCGCCGCCAACATCCCCCTGGGCAAACTGGAGCTGGAAAGCTACGCGCGCATCCCCCGGCGCAATACGCCGATCACCGTCTACGACAACGGCGAGGGCCTGGCGCAAGTGGCTGCGCAGCGCTTGCTGGACCTGGGCTACAGCGATGTCGCCCTGCTCGACGGCGGGCTCGCCGGTTGGCAACGGGACGGCGGCGAGGTGTTCAAGGACGTCAATGTGCCGAGCAAGTCCTTTGGCGAACTGGTGGACGCCGAGCGCCACACGCCGTCGCTGTCGGCCGAAGCGGTGCAAGGGCTGCTCGATGCCCGCGCCGATGTGGTGGTGCTGGACGCCCGGCGCTTCGACGAATACCAGACCATGAGCATCCCCGGCAGCACCAGCGTGCCCGGCGCCGAACTGGTGCTGCGCGTGCGCGAACTGGCGCCCAACCCGCAGACCCGGGTGATCGTCAACTGCGCCGGGCGCACCCGCAGCATCATTGGCGCCCAATCGCTGGTCAACGCCGGCATTCCCAACGACGTGGCGGCGCTGCGCAACGGCACCATCGGCTGGACCCTTGCCGGGCAGGCCCTGGAGCACGAGCAGCAGCGCCGCTTTGGCGAGGTCAGCGCGGCCAACCGGCAACTGGCCCAGGCCTCGGCCCGCGCCGTGGCCGACCGCGCCGGTGTAACCCGTGCCCACCTCGCTGATCTGCACCAGTGGCAGGCCGAGGCGCGGCGCACCACCTACCTGCTGGATGTACGCACCCCCGAGGAGTTCGAAAACGCCCACCTGCCCGGCTCGCGCCCCGCCCCCGGCGGGCAACTGGTGCAGGAAACCGACCACATCGCCAGCGTGCGCGGCGCGCGGTTGGTGCTGGTGGACGACGACGGCGTACGCGCCAACATGAGCGCCTCGTGGCTGGCGCAAATGGGCTGGGACGTGGCGGTGCTCGACGGCTTGCAACACGCCGATTTCAGCGAGCGGGGCGCCTGGCACACACCCTTGCCGCCCCAGCCCGGGGCCGACACGGTCAGCCCGCAAACCCTGGCCCACTGGCTGCACACCCCCGGCACCCAGGTGCTGGACTTCACCAGCAGCGCCAACTACGTCAAGCGCCACATCCCTGGCGCGTGGTGGGCCTTGCGCAGCCAACTGGCCCAGGCCCTGGAACACATCCCCGTGGCCGAGCGCTACGTGCTGACCTGCGGCAGCAGCCTGCTGGCGCGCTTCGTGGTGGCCGAACTGCAGGCCCTGACCGAACGCCCGGTGTTCGTCCTTGAGGGCGGCACCGCCGCGTGGATCGCCGCCGGCCTGCCCGTGGAAGAAAGCCGACAGCAATTAGCCGCGCCGCGCATCGACCGCTACCGCCGCCCGTACGAGGGCACCGACAACCCCCGCGAGGCCATGCAGGCTTACCTGGATTGGGAATACGGCTTGGTGGAGCAACTGGGGCGTGACGCCACCCATGGTTTTTTTGTGATTTGAGCGCGGGGCTGAACGCGCAGGGTATGTGTGTGGGGGGCGGGGTCAGCCTCCCTTCCACAATAGGCCTGCTGCCAAAAATTCTCAGGCACCCTCACCGCCCAGCGAATTTACCTATAGGCAAATAGCAATAATTCTCGATATCATTCGCGACTTTTCCGCCCTCCGCGCCTGGTCAAGAAGGATATCCATGTCTGGCTTCAAACCCGACCCGCTGTCGGCCGAGTCCTTTCGCGGGTTTTATGCCGACATCCTGCATTTCCTGCGCAAGCGCACCGACAACGCCAATGACGCGGCGGACATGACCCAGGACGTGTTCGCCCAATGGCTCGACTACCGCGACCGGGCCAAGGTCGAGCAGCCCCGGGCCTTTTTGTTCCAGATGGCGCGCAACCTGCTGCGCGACCATTGGCGCCGGCAGAAGGTGCGCCACTTGGTGCACGGCCAAGCCCCGGCGGATGCACAACCCCTGGCGGACGAGAGCACCGACCCCATGGCCGCGACCCAACGCCTGCAACGGCTCGAACAGCTCAAGGCGGTACTTGCCGAACTCTCGCCGCGGCGCCGCGAAGCCCTTATGCTGCATCGCTTCGAGGGCTTGAGCCAGGCACAGA
This sequence comes from Pseudomonas sp. MF08817, assembly GCF_059862705.1. Taxonomy (NCBI): domain Bacteria; kingdom Pseudomonadati; phylum Pseudomonadota; class Gammaproteobacteria; order Pseudomonadales; family Pseudomonadaceae; genus Pseudomonas; species Pseudomonas sp. MF08817. Next base: position 3,983 of record NZ_JCBCUY010000032.1, on the reverse strand, counting down.
TCGCCGCGCGCATGGGCATTTCCGTCAGCATGGTGGAAAAGCACATCGCCTTTGCCCTGTTGCACTGCAAACAGCGCCTACAACCGGAACATGGCAAGGAGCAGCCAGAATGACCCGCCTTCGCGGCCTAGAAAACGCCCTCGACGCCGACAGCGTCGATGCCCAGGCAGCCCATTGGTTCGCGCGCAACCGCAATGCCCCCGACCGCGCCACGCGCAAAGCCTTTGCCAGGTGGCTCGACGAGCCAGCCCACGCCCGCGCCTACCATGAGTTCGAGCAACTGTGGGTCGACCTGGCCGAGCTCCAGCAACAGGCCAAACCGCGCCCGCTAACGGCGCGCAAACCCCTGCCCTGGCGCCCCGCGCTGGCGGTGGCGGCGGTGCTGGTGTGTGGCCTACTGGCCTTCAACCTCGGCGCGCCGCTGGCCCTGCACCAGCAGCAGATCGCCGCCCAGGCGAGCGGCCCGCGTACCTTCGAATTGCCCGATGGCAGCACCTTGTTCGTCAACGCCAACACACGCCTGCACATCGAGTTCAGCGCCCAGCAGCGCAACGTTTACCTGGAGCAAGGCCAGGTGTATCTGGAAGTGGCCGCCGACAAGGAGCGGCCGCTGTGGGTGCACTCGGGCGAGGCCCGTGTGCGGGTGGTCGGCACCGGGTTCGACGTGCGCCGCGGCCAGCAGCAATTGGTGGTCAGCGTCGCCCACGGGCAGGTGGCATTCACCCCCGCCTCCAAAAGCGCCGAACCCACCCTGCTGAGCGCCGGGCAACAGGCCCGCTACGACCTGGCCACCGCCACCCTGAGCCAGCACAACCTGGCCCCCGAGCAGGTGGCGGACTGGCGCAGCGGCCACCTGGCCTTTCGCAACCGCGAACTGGCCAGCCTGGTGGATGAGTTGAACCTCTACCGCGCCGTGCCGGTGGAGTTGGCCGATGCTGCGCTGGGGCGCTACAAGGTGTCCGGCAACCTCGACGTCAAGAACCCCGACGCCCTGCTGATGGCCCTGCCGGCGCTGATCCCGGTGAACACCGTGGCCCTGGGCGGCGGTCGCCTGCGCATCGAGGCGCGCCAATAAGCCCTTATGAGAATATTTTGCATTCGCATGTGAGGGTTTCTTCGCCTGCCCCGTCTTCCTCCCGTCTGCGTGCTGTGCGCAGGCCTTTTTGGCCGTTTTGGCCACACCGGGGGGATTTAATGTTTCGCGTGCCAGATCATTTCCAGCGCCTCTGCCTGCGCCCAACCGTGCTCGCCACCTGCCTGGCGTTCAGCCTGCAAGCCCAGGCCGAGTCGATCAACCTGCACCTGCCGGCCCAACCGCTGGCCGCCTCGCTCAGCCAGGTGGCCAAGCAGGCGCGCATCCAGCTGTTGTTCGACGAAGCCTTGCTGCGCAACGCCCAGGCTCCGGCGCTGGAGGGTGACCTGAGCCCCCAGGACGCCATCCGCCGCTTGCTCCAGGGCAGCGACTTCAGCCTCGTCATGGTCGGCCAAACGTACGTCGTGCGCCCCAACGAAACCGGCACCACCAGCAGCGAGAGCATCAAGCTCGGCGCCCTGAGCGTGATCGGCGACGGCCAGCAAGTGAATGCCGCCACCGTCGGGCGCTCGACCTTGAACCAGGCGGAAATGGACCGCCACCAGGCCAACAACATCCCCAGCCTGATCGCCACCCTGCCCGGCGTGACCCTGGGCGGCTCGCTCAAACCCGGCGGGCAAACCATCAACATCTGGGGCCTGGGCGACGCCGAAGACGTGCCGATGACCGTAGACGGCGCGACCAAAAGTGGCTTTGAGCGCTACCAGCAAGGCGCAATCTTCATCGAACCGGAGCTGATCCGCCGCATCGAAGTGGAAAAAGGCCCGCACTCGCCCCTGACCGGCAACGGCGGCTTCGGCGGCACCGTGCACATGGAAACCAAGGACGCCCCCGACCTGCTGCAAGAGGGCCGCAACAGCGGCGCCATGGTCAAGTACGGCTACAGCAGCAACGACCACCAGCAGGCCTACACCTCGGCGGTGTTCGGGCGCAGCGATGACGGCCGCTTCGACGCCCTGGCCTACTGGACCAAGCGCGACGGCGACGACATGAAACTGGCCAGCGCCCAGCCCGACCCGCAACACGAATACCCGATCAACCCCAAGCGCCAGCCCAACACCGCCCAGGACCTGGAAGGGGTGCTGTACAAGCTCAACATGCAGGTCACCGACGAGCACAGCCTGGGGTTCAGCTACTCGCGTTCGGACAGCGACATCTGGGCGCCCTTCTCGGCCAAAAGTTACCCAGCACCGCCCAGCCAACGCCTGATAGACCGCTTGGGCTACGAAGGTGCCCTGAGTTACTACCTGGCCCAGCGCAACACCGTGGACACCACCTGGGTAGCCAAGTACCACTACCAACCGCTGGACAACCCGCTGATCGACCTCAAGGTCAGCTACTCGGACTCCACCACCGACCAGCACGACAAACGCGGCCCCAACGCCTACTTCCAACCTGTCACGGGCGGGCGTGAAATCACCGTGGGCTACGAAGACCGCCTCGTCGAAATCAGCAACGTCGCACTGTTCGCCACTGGCCCCCTGGAACATGCCCTGACCACCGGCGTGCAGATCCGCAAGCACGAGCGCGAAGTGGACATGTGGATGCCGGGCAACACCTACGGCACCGCCAAGTACAACTACGGCCACTACCAACCGGGCTTCATGCCCCACGGCAAAGTGGACAACAACGCCTTCTATATCCAGGACGCCGTGACCCTGGGTGACTTCACCCTGACCCCATCACTGCGCTACGACCACGTGCGCAACCGGGGCGAGCGCAACGACGCGCCGTTCTACAACAGCCCCAACCCCAAAGACGGCCACGACTACGGCAACAAGACCTACACCGGTTGGTCGCCGCGCCTCTCGGCCTTCTGGAAGGCCACGCCGAACCTGGCCCTGTTCGCCGACTACAGCAAAACCTGGCGCGCCCCGGTGATCGACGAGCAATACGAAGTGCAGGCCGCCGGCAGCAGCCGCTCGGCCACCAGCCGCCACCTCGACCCCGAGCGCATCACCGCCCTGCGCGCCGGCACTATCCACAACTACGACAGGCTGCTGACCGACAGCGACAGCGTGCAACTGCGCACCACGGTGTTCCACAACACCATCAAGGACGAAATCCTCAAGGCCACCGGCGTCGCCTGCGCGGCGCAGCTGGAAAACGGCCTGAGCATCGGCGATGGCGGCTGCCCGGGCGTGGAAACGATGCCGGTGTACCGCAACATCGGTGACGTGACCATCAAGGGCTTCGAGTTCGAGAGCTTCTACGACTCGACCTACCTGTTCGGCACGCTGTCGTATTCGTGGATCACCGGCAAGCACCAGGGCGCCTACACCAACCCCTGGGGCCCGAACGTGTGGGCGCGGGACATTCCACCGCGCAAATGGGTGGCGAGCCTGGGGGTGAAGATCCCGTCGTGGGACGCGCAAGTCGGCTGGCAGGGCCAATGGGTACGCCAAACCGACCGCACCCCCTATGACTCCTACGCCAGCGGCCCGGCCAGCGATATCGGTGACTTCTACTGGCGCCACTACGAAAACAAGCGCTACAACGTGCACGGCCTCTTCGCCCACTGGAAACCGCAGCAGGCGTACCTCAAGGGCACCGAAGTCCACTTCACCCTCGACAACATGTTCAACCGCGACTACCGCCCCCCCCTGAGCGGCGAGAACGCCGCCAGCCTGGGGCGCAACGCCAAGGTCAGCGTGACGCGGTTTTTCTAAGCAGGGCTTTGCCCCGGTGGGAAAGGGCCCAGCGTGCTTTCGCAAGCGTGCTCAGCGCATAAGGGCCCGTTTGCGCGGGCACGGCCAGGGTTACGAATTGTCGTAGGCCGATTCCCACCAATCGCGTCCGTTTGGTCTGATTTCGCGCAATAAATTGCCTCGCTAGCATCGCGTTTTGTCCTGCGCGAGTGCGTGCCATGCCGCCATCCTCTCCCCCAGAA
>NZ_JCBCUY010000031.1:0-75947 GCF_059862705.1 Pseudomonas sp. MF08817 | reverse complement strand
GGAAATTATGTTTGCCGAGATCGATACCGATCAGTGTTGACTGGATCATGATGATGGCCTCCGAAAACAAAACACCCTGCGAAAGCGTAGCCCTCGCAGGGTGTGGGGGTGACCATCTCATTAGCCCCTGAACGCTCATTCAGGGGCTTTTTTGTGGCAGCGGAGTTTAAGCGTAGCTTTGGGTTTCGCTGCTGGCTGGGACCAGTTCCAGGCTCAAGTTGTTTTGTGTGTTGATCGTGCGATACAGCTCGGCGTCGGTTTCCAGGACCTTTTCACGGGCCGGGAAGATTTCTGCCAATTTCGCAGCCCACTCACCGTGAGTTTGGCTCGGGAAGCATTTTTCGATCAGTTCCAACATGATCGAAACGGTCACCGACGCGCCTGGCGAGGCACCGAGCAGGGCGGCGAGGGAGCCGTCCTTGGCCGCCACCAGTTCGGTGCCAAATTGCAGCACGCCACCTTTTTTCGGGTCTTTCTTGATGATCTGCACCCGTTGCCCGGCGACTTCCAGGCGCCAGTCTTCGGCCTTGGCCTGAGGGTAGAAGCGGCGCAGCGATTCCAGGCGTTGCTCCATCGACTGCATCACTTCGCTGACCAGGTACTTGGTCAGGTCCATGTTGTCGCGGGCCACCGCCAGCATCGGGCCGATGTTGCCGGCGCGCACCGACAGCGGCAGGTCGAGGAACGAGCCGTGCTTGAGGAACTTGGTGGTGAACCCGGCGTATGGCCCGAACAACAGGGATTTCTTGCCATCGACCACGCGGGTGTCCAGGTGCGGCACGGACATTGGCGGCGAGCCCACCGCGGCTTGGCTGTAGACCTTGGCCTGGTGCTGCTTGACCACATCCGGGTTGTCGCAACGCAGCCACTGGCCGCTGACCGGGAAGCCGCCAAAACCTTTGCTTTCTTCGATGCCCGAGGCTTGCAGCAGCGGCAGCGCCGCGCCGCCCGCGCCGAGGAACACGAACTTGGCATCGACGTTACGGCTGTTGCCGCTGTTCACGTCCTTGATGCTGACGGTCCAGCCCGTGCCGTTGCGCTTGAGGCCGGTGACACGCTTGCAGTACTTGACCTGGGCATCGGGTGCGCTGGTCAGGTGCTTGAGCAATTGGTTGGTCAGCGCGCCGAAGTTGACGTCGGTGCCATTGAGCACGCGGGTCGCGGCGATGGTTTCGTCCGCTGGGCGCCCGGGCATCATCAGCGGCATCCACTGCGCCATGGTGGCCTTGTCTTCGGTGTATTCCATGTCGGCGAAAGCGTGGTGCTGGCTCAACACGTCGAAGCGTTTCTTGAGGAACGAAACGCCCTTGTCGCCTTGCACGAAGCTTAAGTGCGGCACCGGGCTGATAAAGGACTTCGAGGAGCCGAAGGTGCCTTTTTTGGTCAAGTACGCCCAGAACTGCTTCGACACCTCGAACTGGGTGTTGATGTGCACGGCTTTTTTGATGTCGATGCTGCCATCGGCGGCCTGTGGCGTGTAGTTGAGCTCACACAGCCCGGCGTGGCCGGTGCCGGCGTTGTTCCACGGGTTGGAACTCTCCGCGGCACCGGAATCCATCAGCTCGACGACTTCCAGCTTGATCGCGGGGTCGAGCTCTTTGAGCAGTACGGCGAGGGTGGCGCTCATGATGCCCGCCCCGACCAATACCACATCAACTGCTTCGTTATGCGCCATTTAACGCGTCTCCAAAATCTGCAGCACCAAATTGACGGCATAGCTGCCAGGAGTTACGGGGCGTGTTGAGTTATGCCCCAGGTCACCCATGGCCAGGATCGCCATGTCCGAATCTTCGCAATTTTTCGCAACTTCGACGGACGCTACCAACCGGGCCTAAGGTTCCTATGAACTCATTTCGGCGAGCGGGAGGCAATTCGACTTATGGTCAAGACGTCCGTTTGTGCAACCAAATCCGTAGCGGACAGGCGTCAGGCTCCCGTTCTCGAGGAGCACTCGGTCGTATGTAGTTGGGCTGTTGTCGACGCTAACAGTGCATTTTCAGACGCAAAACTATTCATTTGCTCGCCACACTCTTGTGAAGTTGTGAAAACCCGTTTTTTTCACGCTCTTTTGAAGACGTGAACCTCAAAAAAGGGCTGCCTGTGCCTGAAAACGGGCGCAAGGGCAGCTCTGGCAGATTCGCGAGAGGTGGTGGTTTGCAGGTTCAACAGCAAGCTCGCCACTTCACTCGATCTGTGTGGGCGGCTCTCTGTGGGCGGTGCGGAGGTGCCAATACGTGGGTATTGACGATGCTGCGAGGCCCGATCAGGAGACGTCCTTATAATCGGGGGGAGATTGTAGCGAAGAAATGTGGCGAGATGGTTGTGTTAAATGACTTTAATTAGCCGTTTGGTCAGGAGGCCAACGCCTGAGTGCGCCATGAATCACAAGTACGCGCGCTGACACGGGCGCTGGCGGGGAGGGGGCCTTGCAACCAGTTAAGGCGGATTTCGCGGATTTCCACCCAATTGTCGCCAGCGGGCGGCAGGCTGCATTGCTTGAAGGCCTGGCAGTGGCCGCGACGGTCAAGGCGGGCGAAGCAACGTTGGGGGCGGCGCGCGTTGAACCAGGACGATAGAAAACCCATGGCGATGTACCGGTTTGAGTGTGTGGGCCTCAGTATCCGGCGCCGCGATGACGCCATCATGAAGCCCAGGTGACAGCGCCGTGACAGGAACCCTGGGCAGCGATGGGCTGTCTGAGATTGGCGTGGGGAGTGCGCAACGCTAGTTACCGACACTGGCCCACCGCTATACTGCCGGCCTGTTAGTGCCTGATTCTGGAGAGAAGCGCATGTTGCAACGCCTGTTGTTCGGTTTGATGACTGTGACCAGTTTGACCTTGGTTGGCTGCGCCCACAGCCCGCAACAATTGAGCCCGCAACCGAAGCTGACGACCCAGCTCGCTGCCGTGGGCCAGGGCCAGCCGGTTGTGGTACGCGTGGTGGATGGCCGCCCGTCGCCCACCCTGGGCACCCGCGGTGGCCTGTACCCCGAGACCAGCGCCATTACCGTGGCCAGCGCCGACATCGTGCCCAAACTGCAAGCCCAGGCCGAAGCCGCCGTGCGCCTGCTGGGCTTCACCCCCAGCGCCAACGCGATGAGCGCCCCGCAATTGACCGTGACCCTCACCGAGCTCAAGTACCAGTCGCCCAAAGAAGGCATGTACGTGACCGAGGCGACCATCGGCGCAACCTTCAAGTCCGACGTGTCCAGCGGCAACCGTCGCTACAGCGGCCGCTACGGTGCGTCCCTGGACCAGCGCTTCGGCATGGCGCCGAACCAGGAAACCAACACCAAACTGGTGAGCGACGTGCTCAGCGACGCGTTGACCCGTCTGTTCAAGGACCCGACGGTCGGTCAGATCCTGGCCCAGTAAGCGGGCAACCAAAAGCCCCTGGCACCGTGTGTGGCAGGGGCTTTTTTGTGCGTGTTCAGGCCGCTTCGCTGTAGAAGTCCAGCATGCTCACGCCGGTGAGCAGGTCGGTTTCCGGTAGGTCGGCGTGCTGATGGCCGCCCAGGGCGCAATACACCAGCCAATGGCGGTCCTGCACATTGAACGCCAGGGCGCCCACCAGGGCGGACTGTTCGTCGCTGGGGGAGATCAAATACAGGCGATCCTGGTTTTCGGCGTGCAGCATGACAAGCTCCGTGTCGGTATCGAGGGGCGACAGACTGGCCTGTTTAGATGACGAAACGGTGACGCGGCGATTTAGCCGCCGGTGCGCTTGTTATTTGTCGCAAAGCCCACCTGGGGCGACGGGCTTTGGGTAGAATCCGCGCCGCGATGCCGGTTCGACGGCTCGCCTCGCGTGTATTCCTTGAGGTTCATGATGTCGCTGCAAGTGATCTGGTCTTTGTTCAACGCCCACCCCGCCAAACTCATCAACGTCCTCGCCCTGCTGTTCGCCTGCCCCGGCTGCTGGCTGCTGCATGCGACCCGCCGCCGCGAACAGCGCGCCATGGCCAACCTGCAGGCGCAAAGCCGCAACCGTTCGGTCGATCAGCCGCTGTTGCTGCTGGACGTCGCGACCCTGCGCATGAACCGGTTTTTCTATCGTTTCGGCTTCGCCTGCCTGGCGTTGGCGTTGCTGGTGTCGTGGGTCAGTACCTGGGTTTGAACAACCGCAGTGAGAGCGAGCCTGCTCGCTCTCACAGCGAGGGGCCAGGCAGGTGCTACAGCGCCAGCCCAGCCTTGACGCGGTACTGGTTGCGCACCGGCGTGGCGTATTGCAGCACCAGGTAGGGGCGGTGCTCGGCCGGGCAGGCGTCCAGGCGCGATTGCCATTGCGCCTGGGCCTTGGCCAGTTCATCGGCCGGGAACAGCTCACTAGCGGGCGGCACCTGCAACTGCGGGTCGGCGTCGCTCCACTGCGCGTACGCCAGGTAATGCACCGGGAACAACCGATAGCCGCCGAGAATCTGCCGGTCCATTTCCTGCGCCAGTTGCTTGGTGTCGTCGAACAACTGCGTGATCGGCGCGGCGAAGTTCACGTGGACCCGGCCCTTGTAGCCGGTAATGCCCTTGGCGATGCTCACGTCGTCTTCACCGGGCACCTTGCTATAGGTGCCGGTGGTGGCGCGGATGTACAGCTCACGGGCCTTGGCCTGGTCGCAGGGGTCGTATTCGTAGCTGATCGACACCGGGGTCAGGTTCAGCGAGCGGATGACTTCGCCGAACGGCTCGTCCTTGCGGCTCATGTGGAACATCTTGAGGATCGCCGACTCGGTGCGGTCATCGCCGTCCTTGGCGCGGCCTTCGGCCTGGGCGATCCAGATCGAGGCGCAGTCGTTGCGGATCGAGTGGTTGATATAGGCCGACAGCAACTGGTAGGCGGCCATTTTCTCGCGGCGCCCACTGATGGAGCGGTGCACGATAAAGCTCTTGTTCAGGCGCATCAGGTCGCTGACGAAGGGCTTTTGCAGCAGGTTGTCGCCGATGGCGATGCGCGGTGTCGGCAGGCCGGCGTGGTAGATCGCGTAATTGACGAAGGCCGGGTCCATCACGATGTCGCGGTGGTTGGCCAAAAACAGATAGGCGCTGCCGGACTTGAACTGCTCGACGCCGGTGTAGGTCACGCCGTCGGTGGCGCGCTCGATGGTGTGATCGACGTAGAACTCGACTTTGTCCTGCAGGGTCGCCACCGACGTGATGCCGGCGAACTCACGGCGCAGGCGATAGGCGATCAGAGGCTTGAGCAACCAGCCCAAGGCCCCGGCAAAGCGCGGGAAGCGAAAGTGGGTGAGGATATCTAGAAACGCCTGGTCGCCGAGTAGCCGTGCCAGCACCGCTGGGACTTCATGGTCGTCGTAAGGTCGGATGGCATCGAATTCGCCCATCATGCTCTCTTGTTGGAAACGGCTAGGGTAAGTAGGTGTTTGGATCGAAATACGGCAGGGGAGGGTCTGAAAATAGGCTCGCACCGCAATAGCCCTGCAAATAGACCGGCGATTATACGCACAAGTCACCCTGGAGACCGCGATGCTGGAAACTGACCGATATCAATGCCCTTACTGTGGCGAAACCGCCGAAGCGGTGCTGGACCTGTCTGCGGGCGACCAACAGTACATCGAGGATTGCCCAGTGTGCTGCCGCCCCATTGAGTTCAGGCTACAAACCGATGGTCAGGAATGGATGCTCGACGTTCACAGTGAAAACGAGTGAAGGGTGGCTGCGATGCAACGAGTCTACGAACCTGAAAACCTGCTGGAAGGCCAGTTGCTGCAAAACATGCTCGCCAGTGAAGGCATCGAGGCCCACCTCAGTGGTGGCGATTTGCTGGGCGCTGCGGGGGAGTTGCCGATCTTCGGCGTGTTGGGCTTGCTGGTGGACAACGATCAGGCGCAGTACGCACGCGAGCTCATCGCTGCGTACAATGCCGCCCAGCCGCTTGCGGGGGATGGCCCGGAAAGCTTTCCGGCCGTCCTGCTTTGTTAGGTTGGCGCCCGTTTTATCCCGGAGTCTTGTAGCCCCATGTGTGGACGTTATGCCTTGTTTCGCTGGAACCCCGCCTTCGCGGCCCTGCCAGGATTTCCCGCGGATCAGCAGGCGCAGTGGAATATTTCGCCCAACGATTCGGTGCTGATCCTGCGCAGCACCGAGGGCCAGCGCAACCTGGCCCGGGCCCGCTGGGGGCTGACGCCGCCGTGGTTGACCGATATGTCGCGCACCCCGGCCCACGCTCGGGCCGAAACCCTGGCCGAGCAACCGATGTTTCGCCAGGCCTTTGGCCAGCGCCGCTGCCTGCTGCCGGCCAATGGCTTCTATGAATGGCGCGGCACAGCGCGCAAACGCCCTTACTGGCTGACGCCGGGGGAAGGTTCGGCGCTGTTTTTCGCGGCGATCTGGGAGGCGTACCCGGTGCAGGAACAGGTGTGGCTCAGTACCGCAGTGGTTACCCAATCCGCTGCCAGCCAGCGCCGGCCGTTGATTCTCGATGAGGCCGGGCAGCAAGCCTGGCTCGACCCCGAAACCCCGTTGCACCAGTTGCAGGCACTGCTGGCCAGCGAACCGATGGCCCTGCGCGAGCGGGTACTGGCCAACCTGGTGAACGATCCCAAGCTCAATGCGCCGGAATGTTTGACACCTGGCTGACAAAACCCGGTTTTTTGCGGTCTTTTCTTATGGTGATGCGCAGGTGTTTGCAATCCTGCGCGCTACACGTCCGCTGTATCTGGCGCCGCCACGCGGCAGCGCCTAGGATACGCGCCATGTTTTCCTGGAGCAGGTTGATGAATAAGTCATTGGTTTTGTGTGCACTGAGCGCCAGTTTGCTGCTCAGCGGTTGCCAGTCGGTCAACACCACCAGCGGCGGCGCGGTGGGGGTGGAGCGCAAGCAATATATGTTCAGCATGCTGTCCACCGCCGAGGTCAACCAGATGTACGCCCAGTCCTACCAGCAGACGGTGGGCGAGGCGAGCAGCAAAGGTGTGCTGGACAAGACCAGCGCCGATGCCAAGCGTATCCGTGCGATTGCCGACCGCTTGATCGCCCAGGCGCCGGTTTTCCGCCCGGATTCGTCTCAGTGGCAGTGGGAGGTCAACCTGATTAAGAGCGACGAACTCAACGCCAACTGCGGCCCTGGCGGCAAGATCATCTTTTACACCGGGTTGATCGACAGCCTGAAACTGACCGACGACGAGATCGCCGCCGTGATGGGCCATGAAATCGCCCACGCCCTGCGCGAACATGGCCGCGAAGCCATGTCCAAGGCTTATGGCATCGAGATGGCCAAGCAGGGCGCCGGCGCCTTGTTCGGCCTGGGCCAGGACAGCCTGGCGCTGGCCGACACCGTGGCCAACTACGGCATGACGCTGCCCAACAGCCGCAGCAATGAAAACGAAGCGGACCTGATCGGCCTGGAACTGGCGGCCCGCGCCGGCTATAACCCGAACGCGGCGATCACCCTGTGGAACAAGATGAGCAAGGCTTCCGAAGGTTCGCCGCCGGAATTCATGAGCACCCACCCGGCCTCCACCAGCCGGATCGCCTCGCTGCAAGCGGCGATTCCCAAAGTGATGCCGTTGTATCAGCAGGCTAAAAAGTCCTGATTGCACCTTGCCCGCGGTGACGGTTTTTTCAGCCAGCCTCTGCTGTGTCTGAAGCGCCGCCATCGCGAGCAGGTTCGCTCCCACAGGGGAGCGTTCTCGCTACACCCAGCCGCTGCTTTGCATGGCCTTGTACACCGCGACAATCGCCAGGATCAGAAAAGCCGAGGCGGCGAGGCGGCGGATCAGGGTCAGTGGCAGCTTCTCGGCGGCGAAATTGCCCGCCAATACCACCGGCACGTTGGCGATCAACATGCCCACCGTGGTACCGATAATCACCAGCCACAAGTCCGGGTATTGCGCGGCCAGCATCACCGTGGCGATTTGCGTCTTGTCGCCGATTTCGGCGAGGAAGAATGCGATCAACGTGGTCAGGAACGGGCCGAATTTGCGTGCGGTGCTGGCTTCGTCGTCGTCCATTTTGTCTGGCACCAGGGTCCAGGCAGCGGTGGCGGCGAAGCTGGCGGCGAGGATCCAGTGCAGGGTCGAGTCGGAGAAGAAACTGCCCACCCAGGCGCCCACGGCACCGGCGGCGGCGTGGTTGGCCAGGGTCGCGGCGATGATGCCGGCGATGATCGGCCAGGGTTTGCGAAAGCGTGCGGCGAGAATCAGGGCAAGCAGTTGCGTCTTGTCGCCGATTTCGGCCAAGGCAACGATTGCGGTAGGAACGAGCAAGGAGTCCAACATCATCAGGTATTTCCCAAGGGGCGGGTCGACACGGCTATGACACGTACAGCCTTCCCGCCCCGGGTAAGGTGTGCGTGTCATAGGTCTTGTCAAACCCTGCGGTCCGTCTGTGCGGACGCTTGGGTCGCATACGCCATGGTCTGCTGACCAAGTATGTTGACGTATGCCGGACGAGCGTGGCGCTCGTGGGAGACTACTCCCCTAGGACGGAGCGGATTCTGCCTAGGCAAAACCCTTTGGGCAAGCCTTCTTTTTCAGAACGCCATCAGCCGCGTTTGGCCCGGTAGATGCGAAAACCCTGGCCTTCGGCCTTGATCGAGCAGGTGCCCAAATGCTCTTCGATCAACGGTTGGTAGCGCAGGAAACTGTTGGCGACCAAGCGAAGTTCGCCACCGTTTTTCAGATGTTTGGCCGCTTTTCGCAGCAGGTTCTCCGTGGCCTGGTAATCGGTATGCACCCCGACATGGAAGGGCGGGTTGCTCAGGATCGCACTCAAACCCATGGGCGCGGCGTCGATGCCATCGCCCGTCAGCACCTCGGCTTCCAAACCGTTAGCAGCCAGGGTCATGCGGCTGCTGGCGGCGGCGAAGGCATCGACGTCCAGCAGGGTGACGGTGTTGTGCGGGTAGCGCCGCTTGACCGCCGCACCGAGCACGCCGGCCCCGCAACCGAAGTCCAGCAGGTGACCGCTGGGCAGTTTGTCCAGGTGTTCCAGCAGCAGGGCGCTGCCGCGGTCGAGCCGGCCATGGCTGAACACGCCGGGCAGGCTGATGACTTTGAGCGGGCCTTCGGCCAGGGGCAGTTCGTATGTCTGGGCCAGGCTTTCCAGGGGTTTGGCTTGCGGCGCGTTGGCCACGGTGACCTGCCAGAGTTGGCAATGGCGGGCGCTGTCGAGCTTGCGCGGCTTGCCCAAGGGGTTCAGTTGCTTGGCCGCGCCTTCGATGCCGCTGCGTTTTTCCCCCACCAGGAACAGCTCGCGGCCAGCCAGGCGCGAGGCCACGGCATTGAGGATGTAATCGGCGAGGTCCTTGGACTTGGGCAAAAACACCACCGCGGCTTCGAAGCTTTGCTGCGGCGCCTCGACGCCGAAATGGCTGCGCCCGGCGAAGCGGGCCTCGAGGGCGGCTTGATCGCCAGCGTGCCAGCACCAGCCGTGGGCCTGGGGCAATTTGCCCAGCAGGTCATCGGCGGGCAGGCCGGCCAGTAACAGCGAGCCTTGGAAGAGTTCGGCCTGACGAAGCAGTACTTCACTGCGCGGATCCATAATCTGCTCCTTGAAAAGCCGCGCAGTTTATCAACTGACGACCCGCAGCGCTGTACCGCTGAAGTACGCCTGGGCGTTTTCGCTCAATTGGCCGACGATCCGTTGCCGTGCCTCGCGGCTGCCCCAGGCGTTGTGCGGGGTGATTATCAGGCGCGGGATGTCGGCAGCCAGCAGCGGGTTGCCGGCGGTCGGCGGTTCGACACTCAGCACATCGCAGGCCGCGCCGCCCAAGTGGCCGCTGCGCAGGGCATCGGCCAGGGCCTGCTCGTCGATCAGGCCGCCGCGGGCGGTGTTGACGACAAAGGCGCCGGGCTTGAGCAGGGCCAGTTCGCGGGCACCGATGAAATGGCGGGTGTGCTCGTTGAGAGGGCAGTGCAGGGTCAGGGCATCGACTTGCGCCAGCAACTCATCCAGCGGCAAGCGGTCGGCGCGGGCCGGGCGGCCCGGCAGTTGGCCGAGCACCACGCGCATGCCGAAGGCTTCGGCCAGTTTTGCTACGGCGCCGCCCAGTTCGCCGTGGCCGAGCAGGCCGAGGGTTTTGCCGTGCAGTTCGACGATGGGAAAGTCCAGCAGGCAGAACTGGCTGGCCTGTTGCCAGAGGCCCGCGCCCACCGCTCGTTGGTAATCGTTCAGGCGTGTGGCCAGGGCCAGGAGCAGCATCAAGGTGTGCTGGGCCACCGAAGGCGTGCCGTAGCCCTGGCAGTTGCTCACGGTGATGCCGTGGGCGCGGGCCGCGTGCAGGTCCACGTTGTTGGTGCCGGTGGCGGCGACCAGGATCAGCTTCAAGTCGGGGCACGCGGCCATCGTGGCAGCGTCGATCAGGATCTTGTTGCTGATGGCGACGCTGGCGCCCTGCAGGCGTTCGATGACCTGCTCGGGCGGCGTCTGCGCGCACAACTGTAGGTCGCTGAAGTGCGCGCGCAGTGGGCTCAGGTCGAGGTCGCCCCGGTCCAGGGAGGTGTGGTCCAGGAACACGGCGCGGCGATTGTTAGTCATCAACTGTACCTTTTGTGCATGTGGCTGAAGGCGTACTGTGGCGAGCCTAACAGATGAAACAATTCGTTACTGCCCGTTCCCAAGGAGCCTTCATGTACTGGACCGAGTTCTTGACCGTTGCCCTCATCCACCTGCTGGCGGTGGCCAGCCCCGGCCCGGATTTCGCCGTGGTGGTGCGTGAGAGCGTGACCCACGGTCGCCGCGCCGGCACCTGGACCGCATTGGGCGTGGGCATGGCGATTTTCCTGCACGTGGGCTATTCGCTGCTGGGGATCGGCCTGATCGTGTCCCAGTCGATCGTGCTGTTCAACGCCCTGAAATGGTTGGCGGCTGCGTACCTGCTGTACATCGGCTTCAAGGCGCTGCGGGCCAAGCCGGCGCCAGCAGGGGTGGAGAACTTGCACAAGGAAGCGGGCCTGCGCACCGCGCGTGGGGCGTTCACCTCCGGGTTCGTCACCAATGGCCTGAACCCCAAGGCGACGCTGTTTTTCCTCTCGTTGTTCACCGTGGTCATCAACCCCCACACGCCGCTGGCGGTGCAGGCCGGCTACGGGGTTTACCTGGCGGCGGCGACGGCGTTGTGGTTCTGCCTGGTGGCGATGCTGTTCAGCCAGCAGCGGGTGCGCGCCGGGTTTGCCCGCATGGGCCACTGGTTTGACCGCACCATGGGCGCGGTGCTGATTGCCATCGGCGTGAAACTGGCCTTCACCGAGATGCACTGATTGCGCTCAGGCGCTCCAGGGCACTGAGGTACTGGCGCGGGTTTTCCCCCTGCAAGCGGCAGAACATCGCGCTGAACGCACGGCCGCTGCTGTAGCCCAGCGCTTGTGCCACGCGCTGCACGCTATCCCCGGCCAACAACCGGGGCAGGGCTTCCATCAGGCGCAATTGCTGGCGCCAGGCATTGAAATTCATCCCCACTTGCTGCTGGAACAGGCGCGCCAGGGTTCGTGAACTGGCGCCGACCTGCTGCGCCCAGTCTTCCAGGGTGTTGGGGTGATCCGGGGTTTGCAGCAAGGCCAGGCAGATGGCTTGCAGGCGCCGGTCCTCGGGCATCGGCATGTGCAGGGGCAGGTGCTGCAGGGTGGCGATTTCCTCCAGCATCAGTTGCTGGATCAATGGGTTCTTAGCGTGCTGCGGGCCTTGCGCCGCCCGCAGGATCAACTCACGCAGCAGCGGCGTCACCGCCAGCACGCAGCACTGCTGCAGGTTGGGTGGCGACAGTTGGGCGTCGATAAACAGCGAGCGCACCCACACGTCCCCGGCCATGAAAATCTCATGCTCGACCCGCGGTGCGATCCATACCGCACGGGTGGGCGGGATTACCCAGGCGCCTTGGCGGGTGACCACCCGCATGATCCCGCGCGCCGCATACAAAAGTTGCGCTTCGCGGTGCTGGTGCAGCGGCTGGTGTGCGCCATCGAGGTAGTCCTGGGGATGGGCGATGACAGGGCCGTGGGGGAAGTGGCTGGTTAACATGTCTGTTTTGATGATTTTTATGTCCGTAATACGGTTTGCCGCCAAATTAGCATGACGTTTCGACTCCAACAAAAAAGCGTGCAGCGATGAACCAACCTCGAAACGTAATCCGCTACCTCAACGCAGCCCATGTGATCGATCACATGTTCATGTTGATTTTTCCCGCCGCCGTATTGGGCATGACCCAGGTGTTCGGCCTGGACTATGGCGCGATGATCGGCCTGTCCCTGGGCGGCTTCATTGCCTTTGGTGCCTGTTCGCTACCGGCCGGTTGGCTGGGTGACCACTGGAGCCGGCGGCAGATGATGCTGCTGTTTTTCTTCGGCATCGGTGCGTCGTCGATCTTCACCGGGCTCAGCAGCGGGGCGCCCATGCTGGTGGCGGGCCTGACGCTGATGGGCGTGTTCGCGGCGATTTATCACCCGGTGGGCACGGCGATGCTGGTGGGCTATGCGCAAAACCGCGGGCGGGAAATCGGCATCAACGGCATGTGGGGCAACCTGGGTGTGGCGTTTTCGGCGCTGGTGACTGGGCTGTTGGTGGCGAATTTTGGCTGGCGCTCGGCGTTTATCGTACCGGGGGTGATCGCTATCGCGTTGGGCCTGGGCTTTGCCTGGCAGGTGCGTGAGGAACCGAACCCGGTGCGCCCGCACACGCCGCTCAAGGGCGCGGCCGGGCAGCGGATTTCCATGGTCATGGTGTTCACCGTGCTGGCCCTGGCCACCGCCACGGGTGGGGTGGTGTTCAATGCCACCACCATGACCTACCCCAAGCTGTTCCAGGAGCGTTTGCACGATGTCTTCGCCTCGCCGCAAACCTTGGGCGTCGTTGTCAGCCTGGCCTACGCCTTTGGCGCGGTGGCGCAGCTGAGCATCGGCCGGGTGCTGCATCGTTTGAGCCTGAAGTGGCCCTTTGTCCTCCTGACCCTGCTCCAGGCGCCGCTGTTGTTCGCCTTGGGCTATGTCGATGGCTGGGCGGTGATCGTCCTGGGCGGGGCGCTGATGTTCGTGGTGTTCGGCCAGGTCACGGTGAATGACGCGATGGTGGCCAACTTCGTGGCACCGCAGTGGCAGTCGCGGGTGTTCGCGTTGCGTTACTGCCTTTCGTTCGGCGCCAGTGCGACGGCGATTCCGCTGATTTCTTTTGTCGAACCGCGCCATGGCTTTGTAGGGCTTTACCTGATTCTTGCGGCTTTTGCGGCGTTGACCTTCCTGGCCGCGCTGGCATTCCCACGTACGCCGTCTGAAGCGGCTGTGGGGCAAATGGCCTGACGACGGGCGCGGCGTTTTCTGTGGGTGGTGGCTTAAAGCTAGTATTTGACGCTGTGGCAAATCATTCCTTTGGCTGATTTAGCGGGCTGCAAGGGTCTCTAGAGTGCTGGCTTTCAGCCAAGACCGTGCAGTCAGAAAAGGGATTCTTATGTTGCAGACTCGCGTTATCCCGCCCGCAGAAGGCGCCTACCAATATCCGCTGCTGATTAAGCGGCTGCTGATGTCCGGCAGCCGTTACGAGAAGACCCGCGAGATCGTTTACCGCGACCAGGTGCGCTACAGCTATCCGACCCTCCTTGAGCGCGTCGCACGGCTGGCCAACGTGCTCACCGCCGCTGGCGTCAAGGCCGGTGACACCGTGGCCGTGATGGACTGGGACAGCCATCGCTACCTGGAATGTATGTTTGCCATCCCGATGATCGGCGCAGTGATCCACACCATCAACGTGCGCCTGTCACCTGAGCAGATTCTCTACACCATGAACCACGCCGACGATAAGTTGGTGTTGGTCAACCATGAATTCGTGGGCCTCTACCAGGGCATTGCCGGGCAATTGACCACCGTGCAGGCCACCCTGTTGCTCAGTGATGTGGAGCAGAAAACCGCCGACCTGCCGAACCTGGTGGGCGAATACGAGCAATTGCTGGCCGCCGCCAGCCCCCAGTACAACTTCGTCGACTTCGACGAGAACTCGGTGGCGACCACCTTCTACACCACTGGTACCACCGGTAACCCCAAAGGGGTGTATTTCACCCACCGCCAACTGGTGCTGCACACCCTGGGCGTGGCGACGGTCATGGGCAGCGTCGACAGCGTGCGGCTGCTGGGCACCAATGATGTGTACATGCCCATCACCCCGATGTTCCATGTGCACGCTTGGGGCTTGCCGTACGTGGCCACCATGCTGGGCCTCAAGCAGGTCTACCCGGGGCGCTACGACCCTGAATACCTGGTGGAGCTGTGGCGCCGCGAGAAGGTGACTTTCTCCCACTGCGTGCCGACCATCATGCAAATGGTGCTCAACGCCAAGGCGGCCCAGGACATCGACTTTGCCGGTTGGAAGATCGTCATCGGCGGCAGCTCCCTCAACCGCGCGCTGTACGAAGCCTGCAAGGCCAAGAACATCCAGTTGACCGCCGCCTACGGCATGTCCGAGACGGGGCCGCTGGTGTCGTGTGCGCACCTCAATGACGAGTTGATGGCCGGCACCGACGATGAGCGCATCACCTACCGGATCAAGGCCGGGGTGCCGGTGCCGTTGGTGGAAGCGGCAATCATCGACGACGACGGCAACTTCCTGCCCGCGGACGGTGAGTCCCAGGGCGAACTGGTGCTGCGCTCGCCATGGCTGACCGAAGGCTACTTCCGCGAACCGCAAAAAGGTGCGCAGTTGTGGGCCGGCGGCTGGCTGCACACCGGCGACGTGGCGACCCTTGACCACATGGGGGTGATCGACATCCGCGACCGGATCAAAGACGTTATCAAGACCGGCGGCGAGTGGGTGTCGTCCCTGGCCCTGGAAGACCTGGTCAGCCGCCACCCGGCGGTACGCGAAGTAGCAGTGGTGGGCATTCCCGACCCGCAGTGGGGCGAGCGCCCGTTTGCCTTGCTGGTGATCCGCGAAGGGCACGTGATCGGGGCGCGCGAGCTCAAAGAGCACCTCAAGCCGTTTGTTGAACTGGGGCACCTGAGCAAGTGGGCGATCCCCAGCCAGATCGCCCTTGTTACCGAAATTCCCAAGACCAGTGTCGGCAAACTCGACAAGAAGCGCATCCGCCTCTACATCACCGAGTGGCAGGCCAACAACGCGACCTTTTTGTCCACGCTTTGAGCCTGTTTGCCGTGCCCGGGCGGGCACGGCAGCCCCACCAAGCAAGCGCTTGGCTTGTCAAATCGGATTTTTCAGCCATTCTTCCCCGGTCGGCAGGGGCCGCACCCGGCAAAGGACTGTTCCAGAGTGGTTGGCAACTGCAAATCACACTTTAGAGGGATCAAGCAGTACTACCTGCTGGCTATAGTCCGCTCAAGGATTTTTAAGGACGCAGCAACCGCACACCATTGGGGGCGGCGCAACTCTGATTGACTACGGGACGACCTGGCTCCCGTCACTCAGAGCGTTTTTAAAAGTGCTCACTGCCATAACAATAAAGCACATGGAGTAGCGTCGATGACATCAGCAAACCAGTTCTGGCGCCGGGCGAAATTGCCCCTGGCGGTCAGTCTCGCCTCTACGCTCGCCGGGCCTGCATTCGGCGTCAGTTTCAACATCGGTGAAATCGAAGGTCAGTTCGATTCGTCCCTGTCGGTGGGGGCCAGTTGGTCAACCCAGAGTCCGAACAAGAACCTGATTGGTGTCAACAACGGCGGCCATGGCCTGTCCCAGACCTCCGATGACGGCCACGCCAACTTCAAGAGTGGCGAGACCTTCTCGAAAATCTTCAAAGGCATTCACGACCTTGAACTGAAGTACGGCGACACCGGTGTGTTTGTGCGGGGCAAGTACTGGTACGACTTCGAACTCAAGGACGAAAGCCGTCTGTTCAAGGACATCAGCGACGAAAACCGCAAGGAAGGCGCCAAGTCCTCCGGCGGGCAGATCCTCGACGCCTTCATCTACCACAACTACGCCATTGCCGATCAGCCGGGTTCCGTGCGCTTGGGCAAGCAGGTGGTGAGCTGGGGTGAAAGTACCTTCATCGGCGGCGGCATCAACTCCATCAACCCGATCGATGTGTCCGCATTCCGTCGCCCGGGTGCCGAGGTCAAGGAAGGCCTGATCCCGGTCAACATGTTCTACGTCTCCCAGAGCCTGACCGAGAACCTCTCGGCCGAAGCCTTCTACCAACTCGAATGGGACCAGACCGTCGTCGATAACTGCGGCACCTTCTTCTCCCAGCCCGACATCATCGCCGACGGTTGCGGCGACAACCTGCGGGTGTTGAACAAGCGTTCGCAGATCCCGGCCATCGCCCTGGGGCCATTGGCCCAGTTTGGCGTGGACGTCAACGAAGAAGGCGTGCTGGTGGCCCGTGGCGGCGACCGCGATGCCCGCGACAGCGGCCAGTGGGGCGTGTCGTTCAAGTACAACTACGCACCGCTGGACACCGAGTTCGGTTTCTACGCGATGAACTACCACAGCCGTGCGCCGATCTTCAGCGCCACCGCGGCGCCGCAGTCGATCTACACCCTGGCCCAAGGCCTGCCAGGCCCATTTGCGGCATTGGCGCCATTGTTGGTTGCGGGTAACTCCAAGTACTTCGTCGAGTACCCAGAAGACATCCGCCTCTACGGCTTGAGCTTCTCCACCACCCTGCCTACCGGCACGGCGTGGCAGGGTGAGATCAGCTACCGTCCCAACGCGCCGGTGCAGTTGAACTCCAACGACATCCTGTTCAACGGCGTGCGTCCCTTGGGCGGCCCGCTCGAGCATGCCTCGCTGCTCAACGGCCAGCCTGGCCAGGACCTGCACGGCTACCGCCGCAAGGAAATCACCCAACTGCAAACCACCTTCACCCACTTCTTCGACCAGGTCATGGGCGCGAGCCGTCTGACATTGGTGGGCGAAGTCGGCGTGACCTACGTGGGCGGGCTGGAAAGCACCTCCAAAGTGCGTTACGGGCGTGATCCGGTCTACGGCCCGGGCGAACTGCCCAATGGCACGTGCGAGTACCTCAACGGGCGCACCATCGCCGGTGCAGGCCCAGGCACCGCGAACAACAACGCCACCCGCAACTGCAACGACGACGGCTTCACCACGTCGACCTCCTGGGGTTACCGCGGTCGTGCCATCTGGGAATACAACGACGTGTTCGCCGGTGTGAACCTCAAGCCAAACGTGGCTTGGTCCCATGACGTCAGCGGTTACTCCCCTGGCCCTGGCGGCAACTTCGAGGAAGGCCGCAAGGCTGTTAGCCTCGGCGTGGATGCCGAGTACCAGAACACCTACACCGCGAGCCTGGGTTACACCAACTTCTTTGATGGCAAGTACACCACCGTTGATGACCGCGACTTCGTGGCACTCAGCTTTGGCATGAACTTCTAAGCACTGCATTTTCAGGACGAACGCACTTATGAAAATAACCAAAAGTCTGTTGCATGTCGGTGTACTGGGGCTGACGATGCTGGCCACCAGCGTGATGGCAGCGGTCCCGGCAGCCGAAGCGGACAAGTTGGGCAAAAGCCTGACGCCGATGGGCGCCGAAATGGGCGGCAACGCCGATGGCTCGATTCCAGCCTGGAAACCCCTGGCCAAGAACGCCGGTGCAGTTGACGGCGGCGGCTTCCTGGCCGACCCGTTCGGCTCCGACAAGCCGCTGTTTACCATCGATGCCAAGAACGTCGAGCAGTACAAAGACAAACTCGCCCCGGGCCAGTACGCGATGATTAAGCGCTACCCGGAAACCTACCGCCTGCCGGTCTACCCGACCCATCGCGGGGCCACAGTGCCGGATGAGATCTTCGCGTCCATCAAGAAGAACGCCACCAACACCAACCTAGTGGCGGGCGGCAACGGCCTGGAAAATTTCGAAAACGCCATTCCATTCCCGATTCCGAAAAGCGGCGTGGAAGTGATCTGGAACCACATCACCCGTTATCGCGGCGGCAGCGTGGCGCGTACCGTGAACCAGGCCACCCCCCAGGCGAACGGTTCCTACAGCCTGGTGCAACTCAAGGAACAGTTCGTGTTCCGTGAAAAAATGAAGGATTTCGATCCGGCCAACCCTGGCAACATCCTGTTCTACTTCAAGCAGGAAGTCGCCGCTCCGGCACGTCTGGCCGGTGGTGTGCTGCTGGTGCACGAGACCCTCGACCAGGTTAAGGAACCGCGTTCGGCGTGGGTCTACAACGCCGGCCAGCGCCGCGTGCGCCGTGCCCCGCAAGTGTCCTATGACGGCCCGGGTACCGCCGCCGACGGCCTGCGTACCTCCGACAACCTGGACATGTTCAACGGTGCACCGGACCGTTACGACTGGAAGCTCGAAGGCAAGAAAGAGATGTACATCGCGGCCAACAGCTACAAGCTGGATTCGCCGAGCCTCAAGTACAGCGACATCGTCAAGGCCGGGCACATCAACCAGGACCTGACCCGTTATGAACTGCGCCGTGTATGGCACGTGGTCGGCACTTTGAAGTCCGGCATGCGCCATATCTACGCCAAGCGTGACTTCTACATCGACGAAGACACCTGGCAAGCAGCCGTCATCGATCACTACGATGGCCGTGGCCAACTGTGGCGTGTGGGTGAAGCCCATGCCGAGAGCTACTACAACGTGCAAGTGCCTTGGTACGCAGTGGAAACCCTGTATGACCTGCAATCGGGTCGCTACATGGCGCTGGGCATGAAAAACGAAGAGAAAAAGGCTTACGACTTCGGTTTCACGGCCACCAAGAACGACTTCACCCCTGCCGCATTGCGTCAGGCCGGTGTTCGCTAGACCCGTGTAAACAGAGGCCGCATCCTCTGCACGCCCCGACTGGTTCGGGGCGTTTTTTATGGGCGCGATAAAAGTCCTGAGCGGCAATATCAGCTTTTGAGCGCTATCAAGAGAATTTGTGTTTCGGGCTTTTTGTATTCATTTGTAGCAAACATCTTCAAACCTACGGTCTTTACCGCTAGTCTGCGGACATCTGCAATGCCGACAACAGCACATTAATAAGAGTTGGCTATGACTGACCTGTCCCGCATACCCGGGCCTTCCAGTGCTGCGGTTCCCGCCATGGAAGGGCGCTTTTACCGACCACCTTTGCCCGACGGCTACGTGCTTCGGCCTCGTTTGTGCGAGCGCCTGAGTGCCGGCTTGAGCGGGCGTTTGCTGTTGGTCAGCGCGCCGGCCGGGTTCGGTAAAAGCTCCCTGGCCGTCGAGTTCTGCCAGAGCCTGGCGCAGAACTGGCGGAGCCTGTGGCTGGGGCTGAGCCCGCGGGACAGCGACCCCGGGCGCTTTCTCGAACGCTTGCTCGATGGCTTGCAGCAGTATTTTCCGCACATGGGGCGCCAGGCCCTGGGCCTGCTGAAAATGCGCCAGCGCCATCAACCCTTCGCTTTTGAAGAATGGCTCGACGGCCTGCTGGATGAACTGAGTGACCACCTCTCGCCCGGCAACCCCCTGTTGCTGGTGCTCGACGACTATCACCTGGCCCAAGGCCCGGTGCTCGACCGCTGCTTGCAGTTTTTCTTCAACCACCTGCCCGAAGGCATGCGAGTGCTGGTGACCAGCCGCCAGCGCCCGGATTGGCATCTGGCGCGGTTGCGCCTCTCGCGCCAGCTCTTGGAACTCAGCGAGCAGGACCTGCGCCTGACCCACGACGAATCCCTGGCCTTGCTTGATCGCCACAGCAGTTCCCTGTGTGGCGAGGCCCTGGAAAGCCTGATCCTGCGCAGTGAAGGCTGGGTGGCCGGTTTGCGCTTCTGGTTGCTGGCCGTTTCCGAGGCCGGTAACGACGGTGCGTTGCCCCAGGCCTTGCACGGTGGCGAGGGGCTGATTCGCGACTATTTACTCGAAGAAGTGATCGATTGCCTGCCCCCGGAAGTGCAGTCCTTCCTTTACGACACGGCGCCCCAGGAGCGTTTTTGCAGCGAGCTGTGCGACGCGATCCGCGAGGCCCACGACAGCGCCGAGATCCTGCGTTACCTGCAAGCGCACCAGGTATTCCTCGTGCCGCTGGACGAGCAGGGGCACTGGTACCGTTATCACCACTTGTTTTCCGATCTGCTGCGCAGCCGCCCCACGGCCAATGCCGTGCTGCCAGCGGCCAGCCTGCACTTGCGCGCTTGCCGTTGGTTCAATGCCCAGGGCTTACTGGACGAGGCCGTGGAGCAGGCGTTGCGCGCCGGGCACCTGGATGTGGCGGCGAACCTGGTACAAAACTTGTCCGAAGAGCAACTGCTGGCCGAACAGAACGTCGGCATGCTCCTGCGCTGGAAAATGGACTTGCCCGACAGCCTGCTCATCAGCACGCCACGCTTGATCGTGCTCTACAGCTGGGCGCTGGGGCTGGCTTGCCAGCTCGATGCCGCCGAGGAGTTGGCCAGCCACTTGAGCCGTTTCCTGCCCGCACCCTCGGCTACTGCGCAGAAATCCATGCTGGCGCAATGGCTGGCCCTGAGTGGGATCATCGCCCGAGGGCGCGGTAACCGGGAGTTGACTCAGCTCTATTGCACCGAAGCCCTGGAAAGCTTGCCGCAAAAGCGCTATGGGCAGCGGCTGATGTGCCTTTCCACCCTGTCGAACCTGGCGATCACCGACGCCGACCTGTGGCGTGCCCGCCGGTTGAACCGCGAGTCCCTGGAGCTGGCCCAGCGCGTAGGAAATCCGCTGTTTGAAGCTTTGGCCCATTACGACCGTGCGCGAGTCCTGCAGGCGCGCGGGGAAATTCTGCGTTCTCTCGATGAAGTGCATGAGGGCTTGCAGCGTTTACAAGGGCTCTCGCCTCAACGCTTGTACGCCGTGCGTGCCCGTTTGACGCTGTACGAAGGTTTTCTGTTGACCCTGCGCCTGCAACCCGAGGCTGGATTGGCAAGGTTGCAGGCTGGGTTGGTCGAAGCACGGGCGTGCCGCGATATCAGCGTGTTGATTGGCCACTGCTCCATCGCCCGCCTCGAAGGCCAACAGGGTGACTTCGCCAAGGCTTTTGCCGAGTTGGCGGAGGCGGAGCGGTTGATGCACATCTGGGATGTACCGCCCATCTACTACCTGGCGATGATTACCCTAGTCAAATGCGAACTGTGGCTGGCCCAGGGCCGTACGGACCTGGCCGAAGCCTGGCTGGCTCGCCTGGGGCAAACCTATAACGGCGTCAACGCTGCGGCGCCGCCCGAGTTCCACCCGCAACTGCCGCTGCATATCGAACTTGAGCAGGCATTGCTTGATGTCATCCTGGGGCGTGAGGCGGCAGCGCTGCAACGCCTGGATAAATTGATCGAGCACGGCCAGCAGAGCGGGCGGCAGATGCTGTGCGTGATGGCGTTGAACCAGAAAGTCGCGCTGCTATTGGGGAGTAACCGCGAAGCCCAGGCTAGCGAGGCGCTGATCGAGGCTTTTGAGATGGCGTCCGGCGGGGCCTTGCAACCTTTCCAATGGCTGATCGCCGAGCATCCAGACTGGCTGCGGGCACAATTGCAATCCTGTGGCCAAGGCCCGCTGTTCCACAGCCTGGCCGAGCGCCTGCCCGCACCTGAGGCGCGCGACCCGGAGCCGAGCTACCAGGCCGAACACCTGAGCACCCGCGAACTGGCGGTGCTGCAACTGATCGCCCAGGGTTGCTCGAACCAGGAAATCAGCGACCAACTGTTCATCTCCCTGCACACGGTGAAAACCCATGCCAGCCACATCAACAGCAAGCTAGGGGTCGAACGCCGCACCCAGGCAGTGGCCCGGGCCAAGGAGTTAGGGGTGCTGGGGTAGCAAACTACTGCTGCAACCGCCCCATCGCCGCAGCGTCGTATTCGCGGATAACCTGCGGGGCAGGATTGAACACGACATGCCCGGCCGGCACGCTTTTGTTGAGGAAGGTGCCGGCGCCTACTACCGCGTTATCACCAAGTTCCAGGTCGTCGGAAATAATGCACGTGTGGGCATGCACCCTGACGCCGTCACCGATAACGAGCCTGATATCGTCCTGTTGCCCCTTGATGCCAATGGTGCAGTTCTGCCAGATCTTGAAGTTCTTCCCGATCTTCGCGTGGGAGGTGATGACAATGCCAGTGGGGTGGGCGATCCACAGCCCTTCACCCACTTCGGCGCCCATCATGATTTCCACATTGAACATGCGGCTGGTTTTTTCATTGAGCAACTTGGCGCGGCGTCGCCAGAACTTACTGTCGCTCTGATTCATGGCGTAGGCCAGGCGATACCAGAAGATATAGCGATATCTATTGTTTCTGCGGCACTTCTGGATAATTCGCTTCCACTTGAACGGTTTGTCCAGGCTGCCAATGATTTCGATATGCCAATAACGTTTGGCTACCCGGAAAATATCAGCCAGCATGAATTTTTCCTTGGGGTTGTGCAGGGGTAGGGCTGGGTTGTGAAAGAACCAGGCCTATAGGTAACCAGAATACCAGCCAGTAAACACCTGGCCTGTTCATGACGGTGTGATAGTCGAACAGTGCAGTGGTGGTGGCAAATATCAAAAGAGGCAAACCCACACCCCCTAGTGGCGTTGACCAATAAGAGCGAATCAGTGAACGTTTGAATGCAAGTATGAGCATGCTCAGTAGCAAGGTTAAACCGATGATTCCGTACTCATAGAAGAACTGCAGGAACAGGTTGTGAGCCTGATTGAAACAATGATTTTGCGCGATGCAGATCTCAAACTTGCGGCCCGCCCCTGCACCGATCAGCCAGAACTCTTTGATACGGTCAAACCACTGCCCCCAAATGATGTCCCTGAGGCTCAGGCCACGGCTGAACAAAACAGGCCACAGCCAGATGGCAAGTAAACCCGCCAGCCCTGCTGCCAGGAGCAGCCATTTTCTAGAGTGCCTGTTGTGATGAAGCAGCGCCGTCGTCAGGATGGCCAGGCCATAACCCAGCCAGACGCCACGAGAAAGGGTGCAATACAGGTAGAGCGATAAGCCACATAGGCAGACAGCGATCAGGGTAGACGTTACTCGGCTGTGCTTACCTGTCATTAATTGATGAAAACCATATACCCCGAAAAAACCGTAATACAGGGCGGCGATGATCGGGTTCTGGAAGTCGGCATACTTTTCATATCCCAGGCTGAATAAACGGTAATTGCCCAGGAAGATGTTTTTTTCTTGTGCGATCGATTGCACCACCAGGCTGGCGATTGCAAGAATGCCAGCAATGAAGAACGATACGTTCAAACACATCGTCAGCCGGTTCTCCCTGGCCAAGATGGCGGCAGTTGCCAGGTACAAGAGCACATAGAGGGAGGTCTTGAATTGGGAGAAAGCCGAGTTTTCCGAATGGCTGTTTATGCCTGCAATGACGATTGTAAACAGCAGCATTGAAATGACAGGCAAGTAGGCCGTGCTGAAGATTTTCTTGCGTAGCTGAACGTCGAACAGGCACAGAATCAATGCGGGAATAAAAAGCCCGGCATTGGACAGTGTCGTATGTTTACTGCCATCCGTAATCAGGGGGATTCCGACGATGTGGGTAATGAATCCCAGTGTCAATATCATCAATGCGAAGCGCAGGAAAAAGTTACCTGTAAGAATCATGCAAAATCCATTATCTGGTTAGGTCCATTACTTACTGCCAGTGCAACGCAGCAGGACTTTGATAAGCCGTTATGATGCGAGCGGGCACGCGGCTTTTGCATTCCTTGCAATGACGCCAGGTACGAACATCTGTTTGGCGCGGATGTTTCAATCAATGGGACCGACCATTCCAGCGTGGGCCGGCAGTGTAGCCATGACTTCGCGTTGCATCATTAGTGATTGTCATTGGCTACCGGAGGGTGTCTAGAATGTGCCGCGAATCTTACAGGAGTCCCCATGCACGCAGCAAAGCCCCAACTCATCCGCGAAACCTTTCCTGTCGGCCCGTTGCAGTGCAACTGCACGATCATTGGCGACCCCGTGACCAAGAAAGCGATAGTCGTCGATCCGGGGGGTAATCACGAGTTGATTCTGGCGCGGCTCGATGCACTGGGGCTCAAGGTCGTCAGCATCATTCACACCCATGCCCACCTCGACCACTTCCTGGCCTCTGGCCAGTTGAAGGAGAAGACCGGCGCGACGTTGCACCTACATAAGCAAGACCAGTTCCTCTGGGACAACCTGGAGATGCAGTGTGGGATGTTTGGCGTGCCTTACGTGCCGGTACCGTCGCCGGACTGCTGGTTGGCCGATGACGAAGAATTGGCTTGCGGCTGCGGCGTGGCGTTGCATACGCCGGGACATACGCCCGGTTCCATGAGCTTTTGGTTTTCTGAGGCTAAGCTGTTGATTGCCGGTGACACCCTGTTTCGTCGTGGCGTCGGGCGGACGGACCTGTGGGGCGGTGACCAAGCCACCCTCGTGCGCTCGATCAAGCAGCGCCTATACACTCTGGACGAGGAGGCGACGGTGGTCACCGGGCATGGCCCTGACACTCACCTGGGCGATGAAATGCGTGAAAACCCTTTCGTACGAGCCTGAGTGCTGGGGTGGCGCGGAATTTTTGCCGATTGCCGTGTTCCAACGCCTGCACAGGTCCATGCCAAGGTCCGTTGCACCACAGAATGAAAAAAAGTAGGAGCTTTCCATGTTGACCTCGCGTCGTTTGATTATTGTCGCAACGGCTGTGGCCTTGTTGTCCGGCTGCGCCTCACCCAATCCCTATGATGGTGGCCAGGGGCAGGCCGACGGTTCCACGGGTATGAGCAAGACTGCCAAGTACGGTGGCCTCGGTGCATTGGCCGGTGCCCTGGCGGGCGCGGCAATCGACCACAACAACCGTGGCAAGGGCGCATTGATTGGCGCTGCGGTGGTCGGGGCTTCGGCCGCGGGCTACGGCTACTATGCCGACCAGCAGGAGAAGAAGCTGCGCGCCAGCATGGCCAACACCGGTGTGGAAGTGCAGCGCCAAGGCGATCAAATCAAGCTGATTATGCCGGGCAACATCACGTTCGCGACCGATTCGGCGAACATCGCCCCCAGCTTCTACCAACCTCTGAATAATCTGGCGAACTCGCTCAAGGAATTCAGCCAGAACCAGATCGAGATCGTGGGCTACACCGACAGCACCGGTAGCCGTCAGCACAACATGGACCTGTCCCAGCGCCGGGCGCAGAGCGTGGCGACTTACCTGACATCGCAAGGTGTCAGCGGTGCCAACCTGTCGGCGCGCGGTGCTGGCCCGGATAATCCGATTGCGAGCAATGGCGATGTGAATGGCCGTGCGCAGAACCGACGGGTCGAGGTCAATCTCAAGGCGATCCCAGGCCAGCAGTACCAGCAACCTCAGGGCCAGCAATATCAGCAGTACTAAATAAACGGCTGCTACGAAAAAGCCCGCCCGATCATTGATCGGGCGGGCTTTTTTATGTCGCTTGGGACCTGATTATTTTTTCAGGCCGTAGTGCTCGTCCAGCATCCCCGGTGCGTTGGGGGTTTTCGGGGCGTAGTCCCGTGGTGGTTCCTGGTCCCGTGGCGGCGTCAGGCGCTCTCGCGGTGCCTGGCTCGCGTCGGCGTGCAGGGCAGCCAGCAGGCGTTGGCGGGTCAGTTCGTCCAGGGCCAGGCGGTTGGCGCCCTCGGCGAGGTGGTCTTGCACCTCCTGGTAACTCTGAGTGAGTTTCTTGACCAGGGTCGCGGTGCTGTTGAAGTGGGTCACCACTTCATTCTGATAACTGTCAAAACGTTCCTGGATGTCGTCCAGCTGACGCTGCGTGCGGTTAGGCGCCGCATTGGGCAGCAGGCGAGCGACCAGAAATCCAATAGCGACACCGGCAACCAGGGCAAGAGTCGGCAACAACCAAACTAAGAGCGAGTGTTCCACGAGTCCTTCCTCTATAAACGGCTTTGCTTTACGTTAACGGCTCGAACCTGCGCTGTATACCGCGATTAGCTCGCAATAGATTGGCACAGACAATTTGCTAGACGAGTCGACCCGATTCGAGGTCACGGAGTTCCTTCCTTGCTGATGCGTGAAACCCCCGTAGTGATTGATGGCCCCGTGGGTCGTCTGGAAGCCTTGTACCTGGACAACGAGGCCCCCCGAGGCCTGGCCCTGATTTGCCATCCCAACCCGGTGCAGGGCGGCACCATGCTCAATAAGGTCGTATCGACCTTGCAGCGCACCGCCCGCGACGGCGGTTTGATTACCCTGCGCTTCAACTACCGAGGCGTGGGCGGCAGCGAAGGCAGCCACGACATGGGCAGCGGCGAAGTCGATGACGCCTGGGCCGCCGTCCAGTGGCTGCGGGCCAAGCACCCCGAACTGCCCCTGACTTTGATGGGTTTCTCGTTCGGCGGCTTTGTCGCGGCCAGCCTCGGCGGGCGCCTGGAGGCCGCGGGCGAGACGCTCAAGCACTTGTTCATGATCGCTCCCGCAGTCATGCGCCTGGGCCCCAACGACCCGTTGCCGCTCAAGGGTGAGCTGACCCTGATCCAGCCCGACGCCGATGAAGTCGTCGAGCCGCAGTTGGTCTATGACTGGTCCGCCGCCCTGCAGCGCCCCCATTCCCTTGTGAAAGTGGCAGAATGCGGGCACTTTTTTCACGGCAAGTTGACCGATCTCAAGGATCTGATCCTGCCGCGCCTCTCGAATTGATTGCAGCCTGATAAGCGATTACCCATGACCACTCGTACGCGAATCCTCACTGGCATCACCACCACTGGCACGCCGCACCTGGGCAACTACGCTGGGGCCATTCGCCCGGCGATCCTGGCCAGCCGCGACAGCAATGCCGATTCTTTCTATTTCCTCGCCGACTACCACGCCCTCATCAAGTGCGATGATCCGCAGCGTATCCAGCGCTCGCGCCTGGAAATCGCCGCGACTTGGCTGGCCGGTGGCCTGGACGTGGATCGCGTAACCTTCTACCGCCAGTCCGATATCCCGGAAATCCCCGAGCTGACCTGGCTGCTGACCTGCGTGGCGGCCAAAGGCCTGCTCAACCGCGCCCACGCCTACAAGGCCTCTGTGGACAAGAACCTGGAAACCGGTGAAGACCCGGATGCCGGTATCACCATGGGCCTGTACAGCTACCCGGTGCTGATGGCAGCCGACATCCTGATGTTCAATGCCCATAAGGTGCCGGTCGGCCGCGACCAGATCCAACACGTCGAGATGGCGCGCGACATCGGCCAGCGCTTCAATCACCTGTTCGGCCAGGGCAAGGAGTTTTTCGCCATGCCCGAAGCGCTGATCGAAGAAAGCGTCGCCACGTTGCCGGGCTTGGACGGCCGCAAGATGTCCAAGAGCTACGACAACACCATCCCGCTGTTCAGCAGCGCCAAAGAGATGAAGGACGCCATTTCGCGGATCGTCACCGATTCGCGCGCGCCCGGCGAAGCCAAGGACCCGGGCAACTCGCACCTGTTCACCCTCTACCAGGCCTTCTCGACGCCGGCCCAGGCCGAGGAGTTGCGCAGCGAGCTATTGCAAGGCCTGGGTTGGGGCGAGGCAAAAAACCGCCTGTTCCAATTGCTCGATGCCGAGTTGGGCGGGGCCCGCGAGCATTATCACCAGTTGATTGCACGCCCGGCCGACCTCGAAGACATCCTGCAATTGGGTGCGAGCAAGGCGCGGGCCGTCGCTACGCCTTTCCTTGCACAGCTGCGCGAAGCCGTGGGCCTGCGCTCGTTTGTCAACCAAGTGCAGGTCGCCGCCGCGCCGAAAAAGAAAGCTGCGAAAACCGCGCGTTTTGTCAGCTTCCGCGAAGACGATGGCAGCTTCCGTTTTCGACTGCTGGCGGCGGATGGTGAACAACTGCTGCTGTCGCGCACGTTTGCCGATGGCAAGGCTGCCGGTGCCGTGACCAAGCACTTGCAGGGCGATGAAGAACTGGACCTGCGCACCGCCGCCAATACCTTCAGCCTGTGGTTGCAGGGGGAGTGCGTGGCCGACGGCCCCGAGTTCGCCGACAGCGCGGCCCGCGACAGCGCTATTGCCGCTCTGCGCGCTGCCCTGGCGCCCCAACAGGACTAATGTGGTGGCGGCCCGACCAAGGGCTGATTGCCATTCTCCAGGGCCGTCGTTACAGTGACGGCCCGTTTTTGTTGCCTTGCTAACGAATTATGACGCCCCTAGAACGATATCAAGCTGATCTGAAACGCCCGGAATTCTTTCATGACGCAGCCCAGGAAACGGCGGTGCGCCATTTGCAGCGCCTGTACGATGACCTGATCGCGGCCTCGCAGAACAAGCCGGGTCTGTTGGGCAAACTGTTTGGCAAGAAGGATCAGGTGCCGGTCAAGGGGTTGTACTTCTGGGGCGGTGTGGGCCGGGGCAAGACTTACTTGGTCGACACTTTCTTTGAAGCCTTGCCGTTCAAGGAAAAATCCCGCACGCACTTTCACCGCTTTATGAAGCGCGTTCACGAAGAAATGAAGACCCTGCCGGGGGAAAAGAATCCGCTGACTATCATCGCCAAGCGTTTCGCTGACGAAGCGCGGGTGATCTGCTTCGATGAATTCTTCGTTTCCGACATCACCGACGCCATGATCCTCGGCACGCTGATGGAAGAATTGTTCAAAAACGGTGTCACTCTGGTGGCGACATCCAACATCGTCCCCGACGGTTTGTACAAAGATGGCCTACAACGTGCGCGCTTCTTGCCGGCTATTGCGCTGATTAAGCAGAACACCGACATCGTCAACGTCGATAGCGGCGTGGACTACCGCTTGCGTCACCTGGAGCAGGCCGAGCTGTTCCACTTCCCGCTGGACGAAGCAGCCCGCGAAAGCCTGCGCAAGAGCTTCCGCGCCCTGACGCCGGAATGCACCCAGGCTGTCGAAAACGATGTGTTGATGATTGAGAATCGCGAAATCCGTGCCCTGCGTACCTGTGACGATGTGGCCTGGTTCGACTTCCGTCAGCTTTGCGACGGGCCGCGTAGCCAGAACGACTACATCGAGTTGGGCAAGATCTTCCATGCCGTGCTGATTAGCGATGTGGAGCAGATGAGCGTCACCACTGACGACATCGCGCGCCGTTTCATCAACATGGTCGATGAGTTCTACGACCGTAACGTGAAGCTGATTATCTCTGCCGAAGTCGAGCTCAAAGATCTCTACACGGGCGGGCGCCTGAATTTCGAGTTCCAGCGCACCCTTAGCCGATTGTTGGAAATGCAGTCTCACGAATTCCTGTCGCGGGCGCACAAGCCGTAGGGCAATTCTGAAAAGTAAGAAGGCCTGCAGCGATGCAGGCCTTTTTTTGTGCCCAAATGCTTGTGGGCGCGAGGTTGATTTAGGCTGCCTGCTGGAACTGCTGGCGGTACTGGTTCGGTGACAGCTCGGTGTGCTGGCGGAACAGCCGTGCGAAGAAGCTTGCGTCGTCGTAGCCGACTTCGTAGCTGATGGTCTTGATGCTCTTGCGGCTGGCCGAGAGCAGGCCCTTGGCGGTCTCGATGCGTAGGCGTTGCAGGTAATGCAGCGGCTTGTCGCCGGTGGCGGTCTGGAAGCGGCGCATGAAGTTGCGAATGCTCATGCCGTGTTCGCGGGCCACATCTTCAAAGCGGAACTTGTCGGCGAAGTGTTCTTCGAGCCAGTGCTGGATCTGCAGGATGATGACGTCCTGGTGCAGCTTCTGCCCGCCGAAACCGATGCGGCCGGGGGAGTAGCTGCGTTGCACTTCGTAGAGGATGTCGCGGGCCACGGCTTGGGCGACGTTGGCGCCGCAGAAGCGTTCGATCAGGTAGATATACAGGTCGCAGGCCGAAGTGGTGCCGCCGGCGCAGTACAGGTTGTCTGCGTCGGTCAGGTGTTTATCTTGATTGAGCTGGACTTGAGGGAAGCGCTCTTCGAAAGCGTTGAAGAAGCGCCAGTAGGTGGTCGCTTCCTTGCCATTGAGCAACCCCGCCTCGGCGAGCCAGAACACTCCCGTGGCCTCGCCGCAGAGCACCGCGCCACGCGCGTGCTGGGCCCGCAGCCATGGAATCACCTGTGGGTAACGTTTGCACAGGGTTTCGAAATCGTCCCAGAAGGCCGGCAGGATAATCACGTCGGTATCGGCCAGGCCGCCGTCCACCGGCAGGATCACATCGCTGAAGCTGCACACCGGTTGGCCGTCAGGGCTAACCAGGCGAGTCTCGAAGGCGGGCGTGAGGCCCTGGCCCAATTGTTTACCGTAACGCAGGCTGGCCAGGTGGAAAAAATCCTTGGCTTGCATGAGGGTGGAGGCGAAAACCCGGTCGATCGCCAGGATGCTGACGCGCCGCAGGGGCGTGGAGAGTTGGATAGACATAATTCAATTTATTCTTATAGGGGAAAGTGGTCACCAGACGGCTGGATCGTCTTATTTTTTGTCGGATGTGTCCAGTGTCCTGTCGCGAGTGGGAGGCTTAGGCTCAAGAGCGCAATTTCTTCCAACAATAATTACAGGTGCCCTGCATGATCCCCAGAACCTTGTTCAGCCCCGAGCACGAGCTCTTTCGTGACAGTGTTCGTACCTTCCTCGAAAAAGAAGCCGTGCCGTTCCACAGCCAATGGGAAAAACAAGGCTACATCGACCGCCAGTTATGGAACAAGGCAGGGGAAGCGGGGATGCTTTGCTCCCATTTACCCGAGGAATATGGCGGGTTGGGTGCGGACTTTCTCTACAGCGCCGTAGTGATCGAAGAGGTGGGGCGCCTAGGGTTGACCGGCATTGGTTTTTCGCTGCACTCGGACATCGTCGCGCCCTATATCCTGCATTACGGCAGCGAAGCCTTGAAGCACAAATACCTGCCCAAACTGGTTTCGGGCGAGATGGTTACGGCCATTGCCATGACCGAGCCGGGGGCAGGTTCCGATCTGCAAGGGGTGAAAACCACGGCCGTGCTGGATGGCGACGAGTACGTGATTAACGGCTCGAAAACCTTCATCACCAATGGCTTTCTCGCCGACCTGGTGATTGTCGTGGCCAAGACTGACCCGAAGGCTGGCGCCAAGGGCACGAGCCTGTTCCTGGTGGAGGCGAACACGCCGGGGTTCGCCAAGGGAAAACGCCTGGAGAAGGTCGGGATGAAGGCGCAGGACACCTCCGAGTTGTTTTTCCAGGATGTGCGCATCCCCAAGGAAAACCTGCTGGGCCAGGCCGGAATGGGCTTTGCGTATTTGATGCAGGAACTGCCACAGGAGCGACTGACCGTGGCGGTGGGCGGCCTGGCTTCGGCCGAGGCGGCGCTGCAATGGACGCTGGAGTACACCCGCGAGCGCAAGGCATTTGGCAAGGCGATTGCGGAGTTTCAGAACACTCGCTTCAAGCTCGCGGAAATGGCCACTGAAATCCAGATCGGCCGCGTGTTCGTCGACCGCTGCCTGGAGCTGCACCTACAAGGGAAACTGGATGTGCCGACCGCTGCGATGGCCAAGTACTGGGGCACTGACCTGCAATGCAAAGTGCTCGACGAGTGTGTGCAGTTGCATGGCGGTTACGGTTTCATGTGGGAATACCCGGTTGCACGGGCCTGGGCGGATGCCCGGGTGCAACGGATCTATGCCGGGACCAACGAAATCATGAAAGAAATCATCGCGCGCTCCCTGTAAAAGAGTGCCTGCTCCCACGGAGTGTTCCCTGTGGGAGCAGGTCTACGGTTCGATCAAGGGGCCGGGTTCGGCAGTGCCTTGTGGATCGCCTCGATACCCGCCACAACTTCCTGCGACAACACCAGCTCGGCGCTCGCCAGGTTGCTTTGCAGTTGCTCCAGAGTGGTCGCGCCAATGATGTTGCTGGTCACGAACGGCTGTTGGGTGACGAATGCCAGGGCCATTTGTGCCGGGTCCAGGCCATGTTCGCGGGCCAAGGCCACGTAGCGGCTGCACGCGGCTTCCGACTGCGGGTTGAAATACCGGCTGAAACGGCTGTAGAGGCTCAGACGCCCCTTGGGTGGCCGGGCCCCGTCCTCGTACTTGCCGGACAGCATGCCGAACGCCAGCGGCGAGTAGGCGAGCAGCCCGCACTGTTCGCGCAGGGCGATTTCCGCAAGGCCCACTTCAAAGGTGCGGTTGAGCAGGTTGTACGGATTTTGGATCGATACGGCCCGCGGCCAGCCGCGGGTTTCGGCCAGGGCAAGGAATTTCATGGTGCCCCACGGCGTCTCGTTCGACAGGCCGATATGGCGGATCTTACCGGCCTTGACCTGCTCGTCGAGGGCTTCAAGGGTTTCTTCAAGGGGCGTGAAGTCTTCGTCGGCCTTGTGGGTGTAGCCCAGTTGGCCGAAGAAATTGGTGCTGCGTTCCGGCCAGTGCAGTTGGTAGAGGTCGATCCAGTCGGTCTGCAGGCGCTTGAGGCTGGCGTCCAGGGCTTGGACGATATGGGTGCGGTTGTGCTTGAGCTGGCCGTCGCGGATGTAATCGATGCCGTTGCCGGGGCCGCCGATTTTGCTGGCCAGGACCCAGTCCGTCCGGTCGCCGCTGGCCTTGAACCAATTGCCGATATAACGCTCTGTATCGGCGTAGGTTTGTGCCTTGGGCGGCACGGGGTACATCTCGGCGGTATCGATGAAATTGACCCCGGCCTGCTTGGCCATTTCAATTTGGGCGAAGGCTTCAGCCTGAGTGTTTTGCTCGCCCCAGGTCATGGTCCCTAGGCAGAGGGCGCTTACATTCAGTTCGGTTCGGCCCAGCTTGCGATAGTCCATCGGATGCTCCTTCGGCAAAACATTCATAAAAGCAGGTTGAAAATTTTTTCGCAATCTGCATAATTACGCCCCTCTTTCTGCAGTGGAAGTGATGCACCGCCTGCCGAAGAATCTTGCCGTTGAACGGACGCGCTGACCCGAGCCCCCGATAGCGTCTGTATCCGGCTGCCTTTGACTTGTCAAAGTACGCACTATTCAGTAAGATCCGCCGTCTAATTTACAGGGCGGCCCCTGAGGCTATAAAGAATGAAAACTTTTACTGCTAAACCGGAAACAGTAAAGCGCGACTGGTTTGTCGTCGACGCTGCTGGTCAGACCCTGGGTCGTCTGGCCACCGAGATCGCGAGCCGTCTGCGTGGCAAGCACAAGCCTGAGTACACTCCTCACGTTGACACCGGCGATTACATCGTCGTCATCAACGCCGAGCAAATCCGTGTAACCGGCGCTAAAACCACTGACAAAATGTACTACTCCCACTCCGGTTTCCCGGGCGGCATCAAGTCGATCAACTTTGAAAAGTTGATTGCCAAGGCCCCTGAGCGCGTGATCGAGACTGCGGTCAAAGGCATGCTGCCTAAGAACCCGCTGGGTCGCGACATGTATCGTAAGCTGAAAGTCTATGCGGGCGCTGCTCACCCTCATACTGCTCAGCAGCCCCAAGAACTGAAGTTTTAACGGAATAGTTCATTATGTCGGCGACTCAAAATTACGGCACTGGCCGTCGCAAGACCGCAACCGCACGCGTTTTCCTGCGTCCGGGCACTGGTAACATCTCGATCAACAACCGCACCCTGGACAACTTCTTCGGCCGCGAAACTGCCCGCATGGTAGTTCGTCAGCCGCTGGAGTTGACCGAGACCGTTGAAAAGTTCGACATCTACGTCACTGTTATCGGTGGCGGTGTAAGTGGTCAGGCTGGCGCAATCCGCCACGGTATCACTCGCGCTCTGATGCAGTACGACGAAACCCTGCGTGGCGCTCTGCGCAAAGCTGGCTTCGTAACTCGCGATGCTCGTGAAGTTGAACGTAAGAAAGTTGGCCTGCGTAAAGCGCGTAAGCGTCCGCAGTACTCGAAGCGTTAATTCGCTTTTGCGTTCAAAAGCGCCCAGTTTCCTCACGGAGCTGGGCGTTTTTTATGGGCGTTCGTTTTTGGTGTGACAACTTGCCACAGCCGTAAAACCCCTATACTACAAGGCTTCTGGCTATCCATGGGTGGTAATTACCTTGTCAGAATAGGGGCTTTTCATTACCATTCTGCAAAATTTTTATAAGTTCAGATTTTTACTTAGTAGATGCCTGATTTAACAGGCCACAAAGCTGATGGGAGAGGACTGAATGAGCAATGACGGCGTGAATGCAGGCCGGCGTCGCTTCTTGGTAGCAGCCACATCCGTGGTGGGTGCTGCAGGAGCGGTGGGGGCTGCGGTCCCGTTCGTGGGGTCATGGTTTCCCAGTGCCAAGGCGAAAGCCGCAGGTGCACCGGTGAAGGTGAATGTCAGCAAGATTGAGCCAGGCCAGCAGATGGTTGCTGAGTGGCGCGGTCAGCCGGTATTCATTGTCCGCCGGACTGAGGAAATCCTGGGGAATCTGAAGAAGATCGAGGGCCAGCTATCTGACCCTGACTCCAAGAATTCGGTACAACCGACCTACGTCAACCCGGAGTTGCGTTCGATCAAGCCAGAGATTCTGCTGCTGATCGGGATCTGTACGCACTTGGGTTGTGCCCCGACCTTCCGTCCAGAGGTGGCGCCTGCCGACCTGGGCAAGGATTGGGTGGGCGGTTACTTCTGCCCTTGCCACGGTTCTCACTACGATCTGGCTGGCCGCGTCTACAAGTCGCAACCTGCGCCGCTGAATCTGCCTGTGCCACCACATTCCTATGATTCGGACGATGTCATAACCATCGGTATCGATACGGAGAACGCGTGATGAGCAAGTTCATGGATTGGGTTGATGCGCGCTTTCCCGCGACCAAGATGTGGGAAGACCATCTCAGCAAGTATTACGCTCCAAAGAACTTCAACTTCTTCTACTTCTTTGGCTCCCTGGCCCTGCTGGTTCTGGTGAACCAGATCGTTACCGGTGTCTGGCTGACCATGAGCTACACCCCGTCGGCGGAAGAGGCGTTCGCTTCCGTCGAGTACATCATGCGTGACGTCGAGTACGGCTCGATCCTGCGTCTGTTGCACTCCACCGGCGCTTCGGCGTTCTTCATCGTGGTCTACCTGCATATGTTCCGTGGCTTGCTCTACGGTTCTTACCAGAAGCCGCGTGAGCTGGTGTGGGTCTTCGGCATGCTGATCTACCTGGCGCTGATGGCGGAAGCCTTCATGGGCTACCTGCTGCCTTGGGGCCAGATGTCCTACTGGGGCGCGCAGGTCATCATCTCGCTGTTCGGTGCGATCCCGGTTATCGGTGACGACCTGACTCAGTGGATCCGTGGTGACTACCTGATTTCCGGCATCACCTTGAACCGCTTCTTTGCGCTGCATGTTGTAGCCCTGCCGATCGTAATCCTCGGTCTGGTAGTGCTGCACATCCTGGCGCTGCATGAAGTCGGCTCGAACAACCCCGATGGCGTGGATATCAAGAAGCACAAGGACGAGAACGGCGTACCGCTCGATGGTATTCCCTTCCATCCGTACTACACCGTGAAAGATATCGTTGGCGTCGTAGTGTTCCTGTTCGTGTTCTGCTCCATCGTGTTCTTCTTCCCGGAAATGGGCGGCTACTTCCTGGAGAAGCCTAACTTCGAGCAGGCGAACCCGTTCAAGACCCCTGAACACATCGCACCGGTCTGGTATTTCACGCCGTTCTACGCAATTTTGCGGGCGGTTCCGGACAAGCTCATGGGCGTTATCGCCATGGGCGGCGCCATCGCTGTGCTGTTCGTCCTGCCTTGGCTTGACCGCAGTCCGGTCAAATCCATGCGCTACAAGGGCTGGATGAGCAAGATCTGGCTCTGGGTGTTCTGCATTTCGTTCGTGATCCTGGGTGTGCTGGGTGTGCTGGCGCCGACTCCGGGTCGTACGTTGCTGTCGCAGGTATGTACCTTCCTGTACTTCGCCTACTTCATTCTGATGCCGTTCTACACCAGGCTTGAGAAGACCAAACCGGTTCCGGAAAGGGTGACTGGCTGATGAAAAAGTTATTCGCTGTACTGATCCTCGCTGCTTTGCCTGTGTTCTCCTTTGCGGCCGAACACGGTGGTCCAGAGCTGGAAAAGATCGATATCGACCTCGCTGATAAAGCCGCATTGCAAGATGGCGCGCGTACGTTCGCCAACTACTGCATGGGCTGCCACAGCGCCAAGTTCCAGCGCTATGAACGTGTAGCTGATGACCTGGGGATTCCTCATGATCTGATGCTCAACAATCTGGTGTTCACTGGCGCCAAGATCGGCGACCACATGAAGATCGGCATGCAGCCTGCTGACGCCAAGACTTGGTTCGGCGCGGCACCGCCGGATCTGACTCTGGTGGCCCGTGTTCGCGGTACCGATTGGCTCTACGGTTACCTGAAATCGTTCTACGAAGATCCATCGCGTCCTTTCGGGGCGAACAACAAGGTCTTCCCGAACGTCGGTATGCCTAACGTCCTGGCCGGCCTGCAAGGTCGCCAGGTCGTGGGTTGCAAACAGGTTCAAGTCGTCGAAGACGGTAAGAAGCAATATGATCCGTTGACTGGCACGCCTCTGACTCACGAAGCGTGTGACCAACTGACCATCTTGCCGAAAACCGGCGCGCTGACTGAAGAGCAGTTCGATGAGAAGGTCAAGAACCTGGTGACCTTCCTGGCCTACTCGGCCAACCCGGTCAAGCTGGAGCACCAACGTATTGGTACTTACGTGTTGCTCTACCTGGCTTTCTTCTTCGTATTCGCTTACCTGCTCAAGCGCGAATACTGGAAGGACATTCATTGATAAAGCTGTAAACCATTGCTGTTAATCGCGCGCGCCCAGGGGCGCCTCCGCAAAATTAGGGAAGCCGGCATCGTCCGGCCTCTCTATGGGAGGCGCCCTCTGGGCGCGCGCGTTTTTCCGCTTTCGATAATTTCAACAAGCGAGGAGGACCGCCATGGGCGTGACCAATCGGTTGGCCTGTTACTCCGACCCCGCCGACCACTATTCCCACCGAGTACGCATCGTGCTCGCAGAGAAGGGTGTCAGCGCCGAGATCATCAGTGTGGAGGTGGGACGTCATCCGCCGAAACTGATCGAAGTGAACCCTTACGGCAGCTTGCCCACCCTGGTCGATCGTGACCTGGCGTTGTGGGAGTCAACCGTGGTGATGGAATATCTGGATGAGCGTTACCCCCATCCACCCTTGCTGCCGGTCTATCCGGTGGCGCGTGCCAACAGCCGCCTACTGATTCACCGCATCCAGCGTGACTGGTGTGGCCTGGTGGATTTGATTCTGGATCCGCGCAGCAAAGAAGCGGCGCGTGTGCAGGCCCGCAAGGAATTGCGCGAAAGCCTGACGGGTGTCTCGCCATTGTTCGCGGACAAGCCGTTTTTTCTCAGTGAGGAACAAAGTCTGGTGGACTGCTGCCTCTTGCCGATACTCTGGCGCCTGCCGATTCTTGGTATTGAGTTGCCGCGGCCTGCCAAGCCGCTGCTTGATTATATGGAGCGCCAGTTTGCGCGTGAGGCTTTCCAGGCGAGCCTGTCTGGTGCTGAACGCGACATGCGCTAAGGCTTAAGGAGCCGCTATGAACTCCAGTCGACCTTATCTGGTCCGTGCGCTCTATGAGTGGATTGTGGATAACGATTGCACCCCGCACATGCTGGTCAATTCCGAGTACCCCTCGGTGCAAGTACCACAAGGCTTTGCCAGTGACGGGCAGATTGTCCTGAACGTGTCGCCCAGTGCTGTGCGGCATCTGCACATGGATAACGACGCGGTCAGCTTTGAGGGGCGTTTCGGCGGTGTGCCACACACGCTGTTCGTGCCCGTCGGGGCGATCCTGGGTATCTATGCCCGGGAGAATGGCCAGGGCATGGTTTTTGACCTGGATTCGTCCATGGACGAAGATGACGACGTGGAGCCGGATGATGACGGTCCGCCACCCGATAGCGAACCGCCGCGCCCCAGTGGCCGGCCAAGCTTGAAAGTGGTCAAGTAACAAAAAAGGCGATCCAGAAATGGATCGCCTTTTTTAATGCCGCCAGGTTTGCAGGTGTCAGTCGATGTACTCGAACAGCTTGACGATCTTCTGCACGCCGGAAACGCCTTGCACCAGGTTGGTGGCCTGGGCCGCTTCCTGTTTGGTCAGCAGGCCGAGCAGGTAGACGATGCCGTTCTCGGTCACCACCTTGATGCGCGAGCCGGGAATGTTGGCATCGGCCAGCATCTGGGTTTTGATTTTGGTGGTCAGCCAGGCGTCATTCTGGCGAGCCAGAAGGGAAGAGGGCGCGATCACTTGCAGTTCGTTGTGCACGCGCTTGACTCGCTGAACGCTGCTGGCGGCCTGTTCGGCCTGGGCCTTGAGGTCGGCGCGCGGTGTCTGTCCGGCGAGCAGTACGACGCCGTTGAAGCTGGTGACGACGATGTGGGAGTTCTTATCCAAGTCCGGGTTGGCCTTGGCCACGTTCACACCGACTTTGGTTTCGATCAGCGAGTCGTCGATCTTACTGCCAAAGGTGCGGGTGCCACGGTCGTCTTCGATGGGCTTTTCACGGCTGGCGCTCACCACGGAGGTGCAGCCGCTGATGCTCAGGCATAGGGTCAAGGCCGCGAGGCCAAGGCGATAAGGGGTCATTCTTCACTCCCGAACAATTGGCTGTCGATCAAGTCGCAAAGGCAATGGATCGCCAGCAGGTGGACTTCCTGAATGCGTGCGGTGACGGTGGCCGGTACGCGTATCTCGACATCTTCCGGCAGCAGCAGCGAAGCCATGCCGCCACCATCGCGCCCGGTCAATGCTACGACAATCATGTCGCGATCATGTGCGGCCTGGATCGCCTGAATAATGTTGGCCGAGTTGCCGCTGGTGGAAATCGCCAGGAGCACATCGCCCGGTTGGCCCAGGGCGCGGATCTGCTTGGAAAAAATCTCGTTGTAGCTGTAGTCGTTGGCGATCGAGGTGATCGTCGAGCTGTCGGTGGTCAGCGCAATGGCTGGCAGGCTCGGGCGTTCGCGCTCGAAGCGGTTGAGCAGCTCGGAGGAGAAGTGTTGGGCATCGCCAGCGGAGCCGCCGTTGCCGCAAGAAAGCATTTTGCCTTCATTGAGCAGAGTGTTGACCATGACCTGGCTGGCCAGCTCGATGTGCGGTGCAAGGACTTCCATCGCCTGTTGCTTGGTATCGATACTGGCCTGAAAAAGCTGGCGAATTCGCGATTGCATGTCCATCTGTGTGACCTTAAGTAGCGCGGCTTTTCAGCACATGAATGTGCAGCCCGCAAAGCAAAGAGCAAAAGTGTCGAGTGAAGATTGTCGGCTTGGCCTGGGTGCCCGGGTCAGCTGTCAAAGGCGTTTTGCAGCCAGTTCAAGGCTGGTGCCGAGCCGGTGGTGCTGTCTATCGCGACCACGTCGAAGCGGCAGGGGTGATCTGCCCAGCGTGACTCGCTTTGTAAAAAGTACTGCGCGGCGAGGATCAGTTTCTGACGCTTGCGCTCATCGATACTGCCAAGCGCACCACCCCATTGGGTGTTCTTTCTGTAGCGAACTTCGACGAATACTACTGTATCGCCATCAAGCATGACCAGATCAAGCTCACCGCGCTTGCACAGCCAGTTCTGCGCCAGCAGGCGCAGGCCCTGTTGCTGGAGATGCCGGAGCGCGTGGTTCTCGGCATCTCTTCCATCTTGCTGGTGTGAGCGCTCGGGCATCAGCGCGGCGTGTCGGGCAGGCGCTGGACCTGGCCGCTGACA
The DNA here is from genome assembly GCF_059862705.1 of Pseudomonas sp. MF08817. NCBI lineage: Bacteria > Pseudomonadati > Pseudomonadota > Gammaproteobacteria > Pseudomonadales > Pseudomonadaceae > Pseudomonas > Pseudomonas sp. MF08817. The sequence goes on along the minus strand of NZ_JCBCUY010000031.1, from coordinate 36,595 downwards.
AACTGAGCCCAGGGCAACTGGCGCTGAACCCGCTGCGAAGGGGTCATGGTCAGGCTGCCGGAAGCGCCTTCGATGCGGCTGTCAGGCAGTGCCTTGAGCTGGCCCAGACGTGGTGCCAAACGGTAGGCATCTACGCCCATGGCGTACAGGCGACCCAGGCTACCGCCGGCTTGTGGCCATTGCGCGGCGACTTGGCGACGCAGGGGGTCGTTGGCGTCGAGCAGCCATGGCGTTTCGCAGAAGCGCACGCCATTCATGTCGTTGTATTGGTTTTGATCGCCGCTGGCGCTGAACACATGGGACGTGGCGTACACAGGCACATCGCCAGCGTACTGGAAGTTCAGGGTCGGTTTGATCTGCTGGGCTTGTTGCGGCGTGGCGGCCAGGAAGATGAACTCGATGTCCTGGCGGCGTGCCGGTTGCGCCGCGACTTGCGAGCCAACGGTGCTCTGCAGGCTCTTGGCCCGGCCTTCGCTCTGACGCAACTGGAACAGGTCGGCGATTTGCTGGGCCAGGGCCACCGGTTGGTCGACACGCACGACGCCGAGCACGGAGCCGCCATTGCCTTCCCAATCCTGGCGGAACGCCTTGAGCACACGGTCGCCCCATTCGCCTTTAGGCACCATCACGGCGGCACGCTGCAAGCCATCAGCACGGGCGCGTTGCGAAACTTCGCGCGCCTCGTCTTCAGCGGCGAGGCCAAACTGGAACAGTTGCGCCGGGCCTTGATCGCCTTCGCTGTAGTTCAGGGCGAGGGTGGTGATAGGCAGTTGCGGGCGAGCGCTGAGCTGTTTGACCAGTGGTTTTTCCAGCGGGCCGATCACCAGTTGCACGCCGTCGGCCTGGGCCTTGCGGTAAAACTCGTCCAGGGAGGTCAGGCGCGAGCTGTCATAGAACTGAACGCTAGGTGGCTTCTGGCCGGCTTGCAGGGCTTGGTAGTGCGCCGCCATGAAACCTTCGCGCAATGCCTTGGCCACGGACGCCAGGGGGCCATCCTGAGGTAACAGCAGGGCGATTTTGTTCAGAGGCTGGCTAGCCAGTTCCTTGAGCTTGACCAGTGGCGTGGGCAGTTGCAGGGCGGCTGGGTGCTTTGGATTCTGGGCGCGCCAGCTATCGATCGCGGCTTGTTGCTGCTCAAGCGTGCCAGCAGTCTTAACCGCCAGGGCCAGGCTGAGCCAGCCGCCCAGATCGTCGGGGCTGGCAGGCTGTAATTGGTCGGTGGGCAACGAGGCGATCAGGGTCCAGATGGCTTCGTGGTTTTTGCCGGCTGCTTCGCCGCTGAGCATGGGTGCAACCGTAATGCGTTCCCGTGCTGCAGCGAGGGTCTGGCCGTCGGCTTCCAATGCGCGAGCATGCACGCTGCCAGTGCGCACCCGCTGCTCGGTGGGCATTTCGCCCAGACGTTGCAGGCTCGGATGGCTCAGGGCGGTGAGGGCGGCCTTGGGTTGGTTGCGAGTCATGGCCAGTTCAGCTGAAAGGGTGCTGGCGAATACCTGTTGGCCGGGTTTGAGTGAGTCCAACGGTACTTGCGCCAGAATCTGCGCCGATTGACCGGCATTGCCCTGGCGATAGGCCAGGTCTGCGGCGCTGAGGCGCAATAGGGCGGCTTTTTCCGGGTTTTTGCTGGTGGCGGCCTGTTCGAGCAGTTGCTCGATGCTGGCATCCGGGGTTCGTGGGAGTTCGCCAAGGCTGGACGAGGGCGAGCTGGCGCAAGCGGCCAATAGGGCGGCAAGGCAGAGGGCAGAGAACAGCCGCAGGCAAGCGATCATGTAAGTGTTCCTGATACTCGATCAAATTAGCGTGGAATTGTACCCAAGCACTGGCCGGGGCGCGATGTTACTGGCGTCAAACTGTCAATTTAGGTCGTGCATGGCTGTTATAGGCACATAAATGACAATCGACCGCATTGCGCGAGCCTTTGCAGGGGCACGTTTTCATCACCTCTACGCGCTACAATGGCGCTTTTGTCGATCAAGAGGTGTGCGCTTTGACTGCTCCAGGTGCTTTGAATTCCGCTGCTGGCTCGCTTTATGTGGTGGCGACGCCCATCGGTAACCTGGACGACATCAGTGCGCGGGCGCTGAAAATCCTCCGTGACGTCGCGCTGATCGCCGCCGAGGACACGCGCCACTCGTTGCGCCTGTTGCAGCATTTCGGTATCCCTACGCCGCTGGCCGCTTGCCATGAGCACAACGAGCGCGACGAGGGCAGTCGGTTCATCACCCGCTTGTTGGCAGGGGATGACGTGGCGTTGATCTCCGACGCGGGCACGCCGCTGATTTCCGACCCTGGTTATCACTTGGTGCGCCAGGCGCGCGCAGCAGGCATCAATGTGGTCCCAGTGCCGGGCGCCTGTGCGTTGATCGCGGCGCTGTCTGCCGCGGGGCTGCCTTCGGACCGGTTCATCTTCGAGGGCTTTTTGCCCGCCAAGGCTGTTGGCCGCCGCGCGCGCCTGGAGCTATTAAAGGAAGAGCCACGCACGCTGATCTTCTACGAGGCGCCGCACCGCATTCTCGAATGCCTGCAAGACATGGAACTGGTGTTTGGCGGCGAGCGCCCGGCCTTGCTGGCGCGGGAGCTGACCAAAACCTTCGAGACGCTCAAGGGCTTGCCGCTGGCGCAGTTGCGCGAGTTTGTCGAGGGCGATAGCAACCAGCAGCGCGGTGAGTGTGTGGTGCTGGTGGCAGGCTGGACCGCGCCGCAAAGCGACGAGGCGATCAGCGGCGAAGCCATGCGCATCCTGGACTTGCTGCTCAAGGAAATGCCCTTGAAACGCGCCGCAGCCCTGGCGGCGGAAATCACCGGTGAGCGCAAGAACATGCTGTATCAGGTGGCGTTGAGCAAACAGCAGGCAGAATAACCGGGCGGTGCGTCAGGCAAAAAGGTGCTTGGCCCTTGTTCTTGGGGCGATGTGCCGTTAACCTGCGCGGCGGAGAGTCGATCGGACAGTCGCTGCCCTCTATGAAAATTAGGGGGGGGAGGAAAGTCCGGGCTCCATAGGGCGGAGTGCCAGGTAATGCCTGGGGGGCGTGAGCCTACGGAAAGTGCCACAGAAAATAACCGCCTAAGCACTTCGGTGCCGGTAAGGGTGAAAAGGTGCGGTAAGAGCGCACCGCACGTCTGGCAACAGTTCGTGGCTAGGTAAACCCCACTCGGAGCAAGACCAAATAGGGTTCCAAGGCGTGGCCCGCGCTGGAACCGGGTAGGTTGCTAAAGGTGTCCAGTGATGGCCACCGTAGACGAATGACTGTTCAAGACAGAACCCGGCTTACAGATCGACTCTCCACCTCTTTCCCTCCCTGCTGGAATCACTAGCAGAAGCGCATTTGTAATACCGAAAAAATCTTACTCTTAATAAATCACTTTAACTTCCGGTCGTAGCTTTTTGAGCTGATGGAAGTTAATGGGTGTAATTCGCCGCCAAATTACTGCTGCCCCTTCTTTTACGCTCCTAAATATCCGTTCTGTAAGACTTTTCCTTTAGTCCGCGCCTTGACGGTGTGGTGGGCGCATTCCTATAGTGTGCGCAAGTGGCGGAAAGTGGCATGAAGTGGGTTTTTTGAGCGCAAAACGCTAATATTTGGAGAAGCGCAGACGTGTTTCGCGGAGCTAACGCTATCAGTCTCGATGCAAAGGGCCGTCTCGCCATGCCGAGCCGGTACCGTGACGAGCTCGTTTCGCGAAGTTCCGGTCAGTTAATCGTCACGATCGACGCCGTTGATCCTTGTTTATGTGTTTACCCGCTCGATGAGTGGGAGCTGATCGAAACCAAACTGCGCGCACTGCCTTCTCTGCGCGAAGAGAACCGCCGCCTGCAACGCTTGCTGATTGGCAATGCCGTGGATCTGGAGCTCGATGGCAGTGGCCGTTTCCTGGTTCCGCCCCGTTTGCGCGAATACGCCAAGCTCGATAAGCGCGCCATGCTGGTGGGCCAACTGAACAAGTTCCAGTTATGGGACGAAGATGCCTGGGATGCGGTTTCTGCCGCTGACCTGGCTGCCATTCAACAACCGGGCGCCATGCCTGATGAACTGCGTGATTTGATCCTGTGACTATTGATAGCGGCTTTAACCACATCACCGTACTGCTTGACGAAGCCGTCGAGGCTCTCGCCGTACGTGCTGATGGCTGCTATTTGGATGGCACGTTCGGGCGCGGTGGGCACAGCCGCTTGATCCTCAGCCACCTTGGGCCAGAGGGACGGCTGCTGGGGTTCGACAAGGACCCTCAAGCGATTGCCACAGGGCAAGCGCTAGCGGCCGAAGACGGCCGCTTTGTCATTGTGCAGCGCAGTTTTGCCGAGTTGGGTGCCGAAGTGGCCGAGCGCGGCATGGCCGGCAAGGTCAGCGGCGTGCTGCTGGACCTTGGCGTGTCGTCGCCGCAGCTGGACGACCCGGAGCGCGGCTTCAGCTTCATGAACGATGGCCCCCTCGACATGCGCATGGACCCGTCGCGCGGGGTCAGTGCTGCCGAGTTCGTCAATACCGCACCCGTGGAAGAAATCGCCCGTGTCTTCAAGGAATACGGCGAAGAGCGCTTTTCCGGGCGTATGGCTCGTGCCGTGGCCGAGCGCCGCGATATCACGCCGTTCGAACGCACTGCCGACCTGGCCGAAGTACTGAAAGTCGCCAACCCTGCCTGGGAAAAGGGCAAGAACCCCGCTACCCGCGCGTTTCAGGGCCTGCGCATCCACGTCAACAACGAGTTGGGCGACCTGGAGACCGGCCTGGAAGCCGCATTGGAGTCCCTGGAGGTGGGCGGGCGCCTGGTCGTTATCAGCTTCCACTCCCTGGAAGACCGCATCGTCAAACTGTTCATGCGCAAACTGGTCAAGGGCGAATCGGACAACCTGCCGCGTAACCTGCCTGTACGCTTTGAAGCGTTCGTGCCAAAAATCAAAGTCCATGGCAAGGCGCAGTTCGCGGGTGAAGCCGAACTCAAGGCCAACCCGCGCGCCCGTAGCGCGGTCATGCGCGTCGCGGAGAAGCTGCGGTGAGCAGGCTTTTCGCCAAGCCCCTGCCCGGCGGAAGCTTTTTCATGCTGCTGCTGTTCATTGGCGTGCTCGTCTCGGCGATTGCTGTGTCTTACAGCGCCCACTGGAATCGCCAGTTGCTCAACACCCTGTACGGAGAGTTGAGCGTACGCGACAAAGCTCAGGCCGAATGGGGGCGTTTGATCCTCGAGCAAAGCACTTGGACCGCCCACAGCCGTATTGAAGTGCTGGCCACCGAGCAACTGAAAATGCGCATTCCCGGCGCGGCAGAAGTGCGCATGGTGGCGCCATGATGAAACTCGAGGGCGCGCTCTATCCGTGGCGTTTCCGCGTGGTGCTGGGGTTGCTGGCACTGATGGTGGGCGCGATCGCCTGGCGTATCGTCGACCTGCAAGTGGTCGACCGTGCGTTCCTCAAGGGTCAGGGCGATGCGCGCAGCGTGCGGCACATCCCTATCCCGGCGCACCGCGGGCTGATTACAGACCGCAATGGCGAGCCCCTGGCCGTCAGCACTCCGGTGACCACCCTGTGGGCCAACGCCAAGGAAATGCAGCAGGCCAAGGCCCAGTGGCCGTCCCTCGCGGCGGCATTGGGGCAGGACCCGAAGGTGTTGTCCGAGCGCCTGCAAGCCCAGGCCAATAAAGAATTCATCTATCTGGTGCGCGGCCTTACCCCCGAGCAGGGCCAGAGCGTGCTCGATCTGAAAGTGCCGGGCGTGTATGGCATCGAAGAGTTCCGCCGCTTTTACCCTGCCGGAGAAGTCACCGCCCATATGGTCGGCTTTACCGACATCGATGATCGCGGGCGCGAAGGCGTGGAGTTGGCCTATGACGAATGGCTGGCCGGTGTCGCCGGCAAGCGCCAAGTCATCAAGGATCGGCGCGGCAGGTTAATCAAGGATGTCCAGGTCACCAAAAACGCCAAGGCCGGTAAGCCCTTGGCGTTGTCGATTGACCTGCGCCTGCAATACCTGGCCAACCGCGAGCTGCGCAACGCCATCGTCGATAACGGCGCCAAGGCCGGTAGCCTGGTGATTATGGACGTCAAGACCGGCGAGATCCTGGCCATGGTCAACCAGCCGACCTACAACCCCAACAACCGTCGCAACCTGCAACCGGCGATGATGCGCAACCGCGCCATGATCGACGTGTTCGAGCCGGGTTCGACCATGAAAGCGATCTCCATGAGCGCGGCCCTGGAAAGTGGGCGCTGGAAGCCCAGCGACAAAGTCGAGGTGTATCCGGGCACGCTGCAACTGGGCAAATACACCATCCGTGACGTGTCCAGGACCGAAGGCCCGGTGCTTGACCTCACAGGCATCCTGATTAACTCCAGTAACGTGGGCATGAGCAAGATTGCCTTCGATATCGGCGGCGAGAGCATTTTCCGCCTGGCACAAAAAATCGGCCTGGGCCAGGACACCGGCCTGGGTTTCCCGGGTGAGCGTGTCGGCAACCTGCCCAACTACCGCGAATGGCGCAAGGCCGAAACGGCCACGCTGTCTTACGGCTACGGCTTGTCGGTGACCGCGATCCAACTGGTTCACGCCTTCTCGGTCCTGGCCAACAACGGTCGCATGGCGCCGCTGACCCTGATTAAGACCGACAAGGCCCCAGACACCGCCCAGGTGATCCCGGAGCACGTCGCCAAGACCATCCAGGGCATGTTGCAGCAGGTGATCGAGGCCCCGCGCGGCGTGTTCCGTGCGCAAGTGCCGGCCTATCACGTGGCGGGCAAGTCCGGTACCGCGCGCAAGACCTCCGTGGGCACCAAGGGCTACGCCGAGAATTCCTACCGTTCGCTGTTCGCCGGTTTCGGCCCCATGAGTGACCCGCGCTACGCCATCGTTGTCGTCATCGACGAACCGAGCAAGGCCGGCTACTTCGGTGGCCTGGTTTCGGCGCCGGTGTTCAGCAAAGTGATGTCCGGCACCCTGCGCCTGATGAACATCACCCCGGATAACCTGCCGGCCACGCAGCAAGCGGCCACGGCACCGGTAGTACCTGTACAAGCCAATGGAGGGCGCGGCTGATGTCTCTTAGCCTAAACAAGATTTTCGCCCATGCCGGCCATGATCTGCTGATTCGTGAACTGACCCTCGACAGCCGCCACGTGCGCGCCGGCGACCTGTTCCTCGCGGTGCCGGGCGGCAAGCTCGACGGCCGTGCCCACATCGCCGATGCCTTGCAACGCGGTGCGGCGGCGGTGGCCTATGAGGTCGAAGGCGCCACCGTGTTGCCGATCACCGATGTCCCGCTGATCCCGGTCAAGGGCTTGGCGGCGCAGCTTTCCGATATCGCCGGGCGTTTCTACGGCGAGCCGAGCCGCCACCTGAACCTGGTGGGCGTCACCGGCACCAACGGCAAAACCAGCGTGACCCAATTGGTGGCCCAGGCCCTGGACCTGTTGGGCCAGCACTGTGGCATCGTCGGCACCCTGGGCACCGGTTTCTACGGCGCGCTGCAAAGCGGCCTGCACACCACGCCCAACCCGATTGCCGTGCAAGCCACCCTGGCGGACCTGAAAAAGGCCGGGGCCAAGGCTGTGGCCATGGAAGTGTCTTCCCACGGGTTGGATCAGGGCCGGGTCAGCGCCCTGGCGTTCGACGTGGCAGTGTTGACCAACCTGTCCCGCGATCACCTGGATTACCACGGCACCATGCAGGCTTATGGCCAAGCCAAGGCCAAGCTGTTCGCCTGGAACGACTTGCGCTGCCGGGTCATCAACCTGGACGACGCATTCGGCCGGCAACTGGCGGCGCAACCGCAGGATTCGCGCCTGATCGGCTACAGCCTGGAAGATTCGAGCGCCTACCTTTATTGCCGCGAAGCCCACTTCGACGATGAAGGCGTGCGCGCCACCCTGGTCACGCCCCAGGGCGAGCACCATTTGCGCAGCACCCTGCTGGGGCGTTTCAACCTGAGCAACGTGCTGGCGGCGATTGGCGCCTTACTCGGCCTGGATTACCCACTGGATGAAATCCTGCGGGTTCTGCCCAAGCTCGAAGGCCCGGTTGGGCGCATGCAGCGCCTGGGTGGCGGGGCGCGGCCGCTGGTGGTGGTTGACTACGCCCACACCCCGGACGCCTTGGAAAAAGTATTGATGGCCCTGCGCCCCCACGCCAAGGGCCAGTTGCTGTGCCTGTTCGGCTGTGGCGGTGACCGTGATCGCGGCAAACGGCCGTTGATGGCGGCCACCGTCGAACGCTTGGCCGACGGCGTGCTCGTCACCGACGACAACCCACGCAGCGAAGACCCCGCGCAGATTTTCGCGGACATCCGCGCCGGTTTCACGGCGGTGGATAACGTCACCTTTGTCGCCGGTCGTGGTGTGGCCATTGCCCAGTTGATCGCCGGTGCCAGCGCCGATGACGTGATTGTTTTGGCCGGCAAAGGTCACGAGGACTATCAGGAAATCAACGGCGAACGCCAGCCCTTCTCCGACCTAGTGGAGGCCGAACGCGCCTTGGCCGCGTGGGAGGTGGCCCATGCTTAAAGCCTTGTTGCTGAGCGAAGTCGCCGCGGTGCTGGGCGGCCGCCTGCTGGGCGCCGATGCACGCTTTGACGGTGTGAGCATCGACAGCCGTGCCATCGCTGCGGGCCAGTTGTTCGTCGCCCTGATCGGGCCGCGTTTCGACGGCCACGATTACCTCAATCAAGTGGCCGCCAAAGGCGCGGTCGCAGCCTTGGTGGAGCGGGAAGTGGCCAACAGCGCGATCCCGCAGTTGCTGGTGGCCAACGCCCGCGTGGCCCTGGGCCAACTGGGTGCCCTGAACCGTGCGGCGTACACCCACCCGGTAGTGGCCATCACCGGCTCCAGCGGCAAGACCACGGTCAAGGAAATGCTCGCCAGCATCCTGCGCACCCGCGGGCCCGTGCACGCGACCCGCGGCAATCTGAATAACGACCTGGGCGTGCCATTGACCCTGCTCGAACTGGCCCCGCAACACACCGCGGCCGTCATCGAACTGGGCGCTTCGCGCCTCGGCGAGATCGCCTACACCGTGGCCATGACCCGGCCCCACGTTGCCGTGCTCAACAATGCCGGCACAGCCCACGTCGGCGAGTTTGGCGGCCCGGAAAAAATCGTCGAGGCCAAAGGCGAGATCATCGAAGGCCTGCAGGCCGACGGTATCGCCGTGCTCAACCGCGACGACAAAGCCTTCGCCATTTGGCAGGCCCGCGCCGGCGCACGCCGGGTGCTGAGTTTTGCCCTGAGCAACAGCGCCGCCGATTTCCATGCCAGCGACATGAGCCTCGATGCTCGTGGCTGCCCGGCGTTCACCCTGCACGCGCCCGATGGCAGCGAGCGGGTGCAACTGAACCTGCTCGGCACCCATAACATCGCCAATGCCTTGGCCGCCGCCGCTGCCGCCCATGCCTTGGGTGTGTCGCTGTTTGGCATCGCCACCGGCCTGGGCGCGGTGCAACCGGTCAAGGGCCGCACGGTTGCGCAACTGGCGCGCAACGGCATGCGTGTGATCGATGACACTTACAACGCCAACCCCACCTCAATGTGCGCCGCCATTGATATACTCGCCGGCTTTTCCGGGCGCACCGTCCTGGTGCTCGGCGATATCGGCGAATTGGGTGACTGGGCGCAGCAGGGCCACCACGACGTGGGCGCCTATGCCGCCGGCAAGGTTTCGACCCTATACGCCGTGGGCCCGCTGATGGCTCACGTGGTACAGGCTTTTGGCCCGCAGGCCCGTCATTTCGCCACCCAGGCTGAGTTGATTGCCGCCCTGGGCGCCGAGCAGGACCCAAACACCACCATTTTGATTAAGGGATCGCGCAGCGCGGCGATGGAAAACATCGTTGCGGCTTTGTGTGGCCCGAGCGGGGAGAAACATTAATGCTGCTGCTGCTAGCGGAGTATCTGCAACAGTTCCACAAAGGCTTCGCGGTCTTCCAGTATCTGACCCTGCGCGGGATTCTCGGGGTACTGACCGCGCTGTCCTTGTCGTTGTGCCTGGGCCCGTGGATGATCCGTACCCTGCAAAACCTGCAAATTGGCCAGTCGGTGCGTAACGACGGGCCGCAGTCGCACCTGTCCAAATCCGGTACGCCGACCATGGGCGGCGCATTGATCCTGTCTTCCATCGGCATCAGCACCCTGTTGTGGGCCGATCTGAGCAACCGCTACGTGTGGGTTGTGCTCTTGGTGACACTGTTGTTCGGCGCCATCGGTTGGGTGGATGACTACCGCAAGGTGATCGAGAAGAACTCCAAAGGCCTGCCGAGCCGCTGGAAGTACTTCTGGCAATCGGTGTTCGGCCTGGGCGCTGCGGTCTTCCTTTATATGACTGCGCCAAGCGCGGTGGAAACCACCCTGATCCTGCCGATGCTCAAAGACATCAGCATCCCCCTGGGCGCGGGCTTCGTCGTGCTGACCTACTTCGTGATCGTCGGCTCGAGCAACGCGGTCAACCTGACCGACGGCCTCGATGGCCTGGCGATCATGCCGACCGTGATGGTGGGCGGCGCGCTGGGGATTTTTTGCTACCTGTCGGGCAACGTGAAATTCGCTGAATACCTGTTGATCCCCTACGTGCCGGGCGCCGGCGAGCTGATCGTGTTCTGCGGCGCGCTGATCGGCGCCGGCCTGGGCTTTTTGTGGTTCAACACCTACCCGGCGCAAGTGTTCATGGGTGACGTCGGCGCGCTGGCGCTGGGCGCGGCCCTGGGCACCATCGCGGTGATCGTGCGCCAGGAAATCGTGCTGTTCATCATGGGCGGCGTGTTCGTGATGGAAACCCTGTCGGTGGTGATTCAGGTCGCCTCCTTCAAATTGACCGGCCGCCGGGTGTTTCGCATGGCGCCGATCCACCACCACTTTGAACTCAAGGGCTGGCCCGAGCCGCGTGTGATCGTCCGTTTCTGGATCATCACCGTGATTCTGGTGCTGTTCGGCCTTGCCACCCTGAAACTGAGGTAGAAACGAGTGTCCTTGATCGCTTCTGACCACTTCCGCATCGTTGTCGGCCTCGGCAAGAGCGGCATGTCCCTGGTTCGCTTCCTGGCGAACCGGGGCACGTCGTTTGCCGTGGCCGACACGCGGGAAAATCCACCGGAGCTGGTCACGCTGCGCCGTGACTATCCGCACGTGGAAGTGCGTTGTGGCGAGTTGGATGTGGAATTTCTGTGCCGTGCCGACGAGCTCTACGTGAGCCCCGGCCTGGCCCTGGCCACCCCAGCCCTGCAAGCCGCCGCGGCCCGTGGCGTGAAGTTGTCCGGTGACATCGAGCTGTTTGCGCGCAACGCCAAGGCGCCGATCGTCGCCATCAGCGGTTCCAACGCGAAAAGCACCGTGACCACCCTGGTGGGCGAGATGGCCGCAGCGGCGGGCAAGCGTGTCGCCGTGGGCGGCAACCTCGGTACGCCGGCGCTGGACCTGCTCAGCGACGACGTCGAGTTGTACGTGATGGAGTTGTCGAGTTTCCAACTCGAAACCACCGATCAACTGGGCGCCGAAGTGGCCACCGTGCTGAACATCAGCGAAGACCACATGGACCGCTACAGCGGCCTGCCGGCGTATCACCTGGCCAAGCACCGGATCTTCCGGGGTGCGCGACAAGTGGTGGTCAACCGCCAGGATGCCCTGAGCCGTCCGCTGATGGGTGAGGGCCTGCCGTGCTGGACCTTCGGCTTGAGCCAGCCCGATTTCAAGGCTTTTGGCCTGCGCGAAGAAAACGGCGAGAAGTACCTGGCGTTCGAGTTCCAAAACCTGATGCCGGTGCGCGAGCTGAAAATCCGCGGCTCCCACAACCAGTCCAATGCCCTCGCGGCCCTGGCGCTGGGCCATGCGGTCGGCCTGCCGTTCGACGCCATGTTGGCGACCCTGCGCACCTTCGCCGGCCTGGAGCATCGCTGCCAATGGCTGCGCGACTTGGACGGCGTGAGCTACTACAACGACTCCAAAGCCACCAACGTCGGCGCGGCGCTGGCGGCCATCGAAGGCCTGGGCGCGGACATCAGCGGCAAACTGGTGCTGATTGCCGGGGGCGATGGCAAGGGGGCCGAATTCAAGGACCTGCACAACCCGGTGGCGGCCAACTGCCGCGCCGTGGTGCTGATGGGCCGCGACCGCGAACTGATCGCCCAGGCTTTGGGCGATGCGGTGCCGCTGATCCGCGTCGACTCGCTGGATGAGGCCGTGGCCCAGTGCCGTGCACTGGCCCAGCCGGGCGATGCGGTGCTGCTGTCGCCGGCCTGCGCCAGTTTCGACATGTTCAAGAACTACGAAGACCGTGGGCAATTGTTCGCCCGCGCCGTGGAGGGCTTGGCATGATCGCGGCCCTGAGCAACATCATCAAACCGTACCCTTCGCCGTTGATTACCGGGCGCGGCATCGACCTCGACTTCCCGATGCTCGCCGGTTGCCTGGCGCTGCTGGGCCTGGGGTTGGTGATGATTACCTCGGCGTCGTCGGAAGTGGCGGCGGTGCAGTCCGGCAACACGCTTTATCACATGATCCGCCACCTGGTGTACCTGCTGATCGGCCTGGGGGCTTGCTTGGTCACCATGATGATCCCTATCGCCACCTGGCAACGCCTGGGCTGGCTGATGCTGGTCGGTGCCTTCGGCCTGTTGGTGATGGTGCTGATACCGGGCATCGGCCGTGAAGTGAACGGTTCTATGCGCTGGATCGGCTTCAGTTTCTTCAACGTGCAGCCTTCGGAAATCGCCAAGGTCTTTGTGGTCATCTACCTCGCCGGTTACCTGGTGCGCCGCCAAAAAGAGGTGCGCGAGAGCTGGATGGGTTTCTTCAAGCCGTTCATCGTGCTGCTGCCCATGGCCGGCCTGTTGCTGATGGAACCGGACTTCGGCGCCACCGTGGTGATGATGGGCGCGGCGGCGGCCATGCTGTTCCTCGGCGGCGTCGGCTTGTTCCGCTTTGCCTTGATGGTGGCGCTGGCTGTCGGCGCGGTGTTCGTCCTGGTGCAGGCGCAGCCTTACCGGATGGCCCGCTTGATTACCTTTACCGACCCCTGGGCCGACCAGTTCGGCTCCGGCTACCAGTTGACCCAGGCGTTGATCGCCTTCGGTCGTGGCGAATGGCTGGGCGTGGGCCTGGGCAACAGTGTGCAGAAGCAGTTCTACCTGCCTGAAGCCCATACCGACTTCGTGTTTTCCGTGTTGGCCGAAGAACTGGGCGTCGTGGGCTCGTTGGTGACGCTGGCGTTGTTTACCTTCGTCTGCGTGCGGGCCATGTACATCGGTTTGTGGGCAGAGAAGGCCAAGCAGTTCTTTGCCGCCTACGTGGCCTACGGCTTGGCGTTCCTGTGGATCGGCCAGTTCCTGATTAACATCGGCGTGAACACCGGGCTGCTGCCAACCAAAGGCCTGACCTTGCCTTTCCTCAGCTACGGCGGCAGTTCGTTGGTGATCTGCTGCGCGTGCCTGGGCCTGTTGTTGCGCATCGAGTGGGAGAGCCGTACCCACCTGGGCAGCGAGGAGATGGAGTTCAAAGAGAGCGACTTCGCCGAGGAGCCGACCCATGGGCGCTAACGTGCTGATTATGGCCGGCGGCACCGGCGGCCACGTGTTCCCGGCCCTGGCCTGCGCCCGTGAATTCCAGGCGCGTGGCTACACCGTGCACTGGCTCGGCACCCCGCGCGGGATCGAGAATGAATTGGTGCCCGGCGCCGGCCTGCAGTTGCATCTGATCGACGCCAGTGGCCTGCGGGGTAAGGGCAAGTTGTCGTTGCTCAAGGCGCCGTTCATGTTGCTCAAGTCGATCTGCCAGGCGCGTAAGGTGATCCGCCAGTTGCGTCCGGTGTGCGTGGTCGGTTTTGGTGGCTATGTCACCGGCCCCGGCGGCGTTGCCGCCAAGTTGGCCGGCGTGCCGGTGATCGTCCACGAGCAGAACGCCGTGGCCGGCACCGCCAACCGCTTGCTGGTGCCCTTGGCGGCGCGGGTCTGCGAAGCCTTCCCGGATACCTTCGCCGCCTCGGCCTCGCGCCGTACCACCGGCAACCCGGTGCGCGGTGAACTGTTCCTCAATACCCCGCGCCCGGCCCTGGCCGAGCGCCGCGCGCGCTTGCTGATCCTGGGCGGAAGCCTGGGCGCCGAACCGCTGAACAAACTGCTGCCCGAAGCCCTGGCCCTGGTCGCCGCGCAGCTGCGCCCCGAGGTGTTCCACCAGGCAGGCAAGCATCACGATGAAGTCACCGCCCAGCGCTATCGCGCCGCGGGTGTCGATGCCCAGGTGCAACCCTTCATCAAAGACATGGCCCAAGCCTATGGCTGGGCCGACCTGGTGGTCTGCCGCGCAGGCGCGCTGACCGTCAGTGAACTGGCCGCTGCCGGGCTGCCCTCGATGCTGGTGCCGTTGCCCCATGCCATCGACGATCACCAGACCCGCAACGCCGACTATTTGGCCCGTGAAGGCGCTGCCTTCCTGATGCCGCAGAGAACGACTGGTGCAGCGGACCTTGCCGCTCGCCTGACAGAGGTTTTGATGCAACCAGAACGACTCGACACCATGGCCCAGGCTGCTCGCCGCCTGGCCAAACCCGATGCCACCCGTAACGTGGTCGATACCTGCCTGGAGGTGGTTCATGGTTGAGAATCAAAAAGCCATGCCGCAACCGGAAATGCGCCGTATCCGCCGCATCCACTTCGTCGGTATCGGCGGCGTGGGCATGTGCGGGATCGCCGAAGTGTTGTTGAACCTGGGCTACAACGTCTCCGGTTCCGACCTCAAGGCATCGCCCGTCACTGAACGCCTGGAATCCTTTGGCGCTCAGATCTTCATCGGCCACCGCGCCGAGAACGCCGCGAGCGCCGATGTATTGGTGGTTTCCAGTGCCGTGAACACCTCCAACCCGGAAGTCGCCACCGCCCTGGAACGCCGTATCCCGGTGGTGCCGCGCGCCGAGATGCTGGCCGAGCTGATGCGTTACCGCCACGGCATCGCCGTCGCCGGCACCCACGGCAAAACCACCACCACCAGCCTGATTGCTTCGGTGTTCGCCGCCGGTGGCCTGGACCCGACCTTCGTCATCGGTGGCCGGCTGAATGCAGCAGGCACCAATGCACAACTGGGCACCAGCCGTTACCTGATCGCCGAAGCCGACGAAAGCGACGCCAGTTTCCTGCACTTGCAGCCGCTGGTGGCCGTGGTCACCAACATCGACGCTGACCACATGGCGACCTACGACGGCGACTTCAACAAACTGAAGAAAACCTTCGTCGAGTTCCTGCACAACCTGCCGTTCTACGGGCTGGCGGTGCTGTGCCTGGACGACCCGGTGGTGCGCGAAATTCTGCCGCTGGTCAAGCGCCCGACCGTGACCTACGGCTTCAGCGAAGAAGCGGACGTGCGTGCGATCAATGTTCGCCAGCAAGGCATGCAGACCTTCTTCACCGTTCTGCGCCCCGACCGCGAGCCGCTGGACGTTTCGGTGAACATGCCGGGCAACCACAATGTGCTCAACTCCCTGGCGACCATTTGCATCGCCACCGACGAAGGCGTCAGCGATGAGGCCATCGTCCAGGGCCTATCGGGCTTCCAGGGTGTGGGCCGACGCTTCCAGGTCTACGGCGAACTGCCGGTCGAAGGCGGCAACGTGATGCTGGTGGACGATTACGGCCACCACCCGACCGAAGTCGCGGCCGTCATCAAAGCGGTGCGCGGCGGTTGGCCGGAGCGGCGCCTGGTGATGGTCTACCAGCCGCACCGCTACAGCCGCACTCGCGATCTGTACGACGATTTCGTGCAGGTGCTGGCCGACGCCAACGTGCTGCTGCTGATGGAGGTCTACCCGGCCGGCGAGGAGCCGATCCCGGGGGCCGACAGCCGCCAGTTGTGCCACAGCATCCGCCAGCGCGGCCAACTCGACCCGATCTACATCGAGCGCGGTGTCGACCTCGCGCCGCTGGTCAAGCCACTGCTGCGCGCCGGCGACATCCTGCTGTGCCAGGGTGCCGGTGATATCGGCGGCCTCGCGCCCAAACTCTTGAATAGCCCGCTGTTCGCGGGGGCCGTTGCTGCCGGCCAGGGGAAATCGAAATGACTGCTGCCTACGCCAACCTGGCCTCCACCCTGGACCCGAAAAGCTTCGGCCGCGTCGCTGTGCTGTTCGGCGGCAAGAGCGCCGAGCGCGAAGTCTCGCTCAAGTCCGGCAATGCGGTACTCAGCGCGCTGCAAAGCGGTGGGGTGGACGCGTTCGGCATCGACGTGGGCGACGATTTCTTGCAACGCCTGCTCAGCGAAAAAATCGACCGTGCCTTCATCATCCTCCACGGCCGTGGCGGTGAAGACGGCAGCATGCAGGGCCTGCTCGAATGCGCCGGCATCCCTTACACCGGCAGCGGCATCCTCGCCTCGGCCTTGGCCATGGACAAATTGCGCACCAAACAGGTGTGGCACAGCCTGGGTATTCCGACGCCGCGCCACACCGTGTTGTGCAGCGAAGAGGACTGTATTTCTGCCATCAAGGAACTGGGCGTGCCTTTGATCGTCAAACCGGCCCATGAAGGTTCAAGTATTGGTATGGCCAAGGTGACCTCCGCCCCCGAGTTGATCGAGGCGTGGAAAGCGGCCAGTACCTACGATTCGCAAGTGTTGGTCGAGCAATGGATCCAGGGTCCGGAGTTCACCATCGCCACCCTGCGTGGCCAGGTTTTGCCGCCCATCGCCCTGGGCACGCCCCACACCTTTTACGACTACGACGCCAAGTACCTGGCTTGCGATACCCAGTACCGGATCCCGTGTGGTCTGGCGCCGCAGAAAGAACAGGAGCTCATGGACCTCACCGCCAAGGCCTGCGATGCGCTGGGCATTGGCGGCTGGGGCCGGGCCGATGTGATGCAAGACGCCGACGGGCAGTTCTGGTTCCTGGAAGTCAACACCGCGCCGGGCATGACCGACCACAGCCTGGTGCCGATGGCGGCCCGTGCCGCTGGCCTGGATTTCCAGCAACTGGTGCTGTCGATCCTGGCGGCCAGTGTCGAGGCGAGAGGTTAAACCCATGCAAGGCGCATCCCTACGTCATCAGCAACCCGCACCCGGCCGCAAGCCGGTGCCGCGTGGTGCCAGCCGTATGGTGGCAAAAGAGCCGATGTCGGTGCGCCTGCCCAAAGCCAATTTCGGCTTCCTCAAGGCCTTGTTCTGGCCAGTGCTGCTGGTGGCGCTGGGTTTTGGTACCTATGAAGGCGCGCAGCGCCTGATGCCTTACGCCGACCGGCCGATCACCAAGATCAATGTGCAGGGCGACTTGAGCTACATCAGCCAGCAAGCGGTGCAGCAGCGGATCGCCCCCTATGTGGCGGCGAGCTTCTTCACCATCGACCTGGCCAGCATGCGCGCCGAACTTGAGACCATGCCGTGGATTGCCCACGCCGAAGTGCGCCGCGTGTGGCCGGACCAGGTGGTGATCCGCCTCGAAGAGCAACTGCCCGTGGCCCGTTGGGGCGACGAGGCACTGCTCAACAACCAGGGCGAGGCATTCACGCCGCGTGAGCTGGCCAATTACGAGCACCTGCCGCAGTTGTTCGGCCCGCAGCGCGCCCAGCAGCAGGTGATGCAGCAGTATCAGGTGCTCAGCCAGATGCTGCGCCCGATGGGGTTTTCCATTGCCCGTCTGGAGTTGCGTGAGCGCGGTAGCTGGTTTTTGACCACCGGTGCCGGTAGCGCGGGCCCGGGGATCGAGCTGTTGCTGGGCCGCGGGGCTTTGGTGGAAAAGATGCGCCGCTTTATCGCCATCTACGACAAGACGCTCAAAGAACAGATTACGAACATTGCGCGCATCGATTTGCGCTACGCCAACGGCCTCGCCGTCGGCTGGCGCGAACCTGCGACGCCCGAGGCGGCCCAACCCGCCGTCGCGAAGAATTGAGAAGAGGCAGGACCATGGCAAACGTGCAAAGCGGCAAAATGATCGTCGGTCTGGATATCGGCACCTCCAAGGTGGTGGCGCTGGTGGGCGAGGTCGCGGGCGACGGCACGCTGGAAATCGTCGGCATCGGCACCCATCCTTCCCGCGGCCTGAAGAAGGGCGTGGTGGTGAACATCGAGTCCACCGTGCAGTCGATCCAGCGCGCCATCGAAGAAGCGCAGTTGATGGCGGGCTGCCGCATCCACTCGGCGTTCGTCGGTGTTGCGGGCAATCACATCCGCAGCCTGAACTCCCACGGCATCGTGGCGATCCGCGACCGCGAAGTCAGCTCCGCGGACTTGGAGCGGGTACTGGATGCGGCGCAAGCGGTGGCCATCCCCGCCGACCAGCGCGTGCTGCACACGCTGCCCCAGGACTACGTGATCGACAACCAGGAAGGCGTGCGCGAGCCGCTGGGCATGTCTGGCGTGCGCCTGGAAGCCAAGGTCCACGTAGTCACCTGCGCGGTGAACGCGGCACAGAACATCGAAAAATGCGTGCGCCGTTGTGGCCTGGAAATCGACGACATCATCCTTGAGCAACTGGCCTCGGCCTACTCGGTGTTGACCGACGACGAGAAAGAGCTGGGCGTGTGCCTGGTGGACATCGGCGGCGGCACCACCGACATCGCAATCTTCACCGAGGGCGCGATCCGCCACACGGCGGTGATCCCGATTGCGGGTGACCAGGTGACTAACGACATCGCCATGGCCCTGCGCACCCCGACCCAGTACGCCGAAGAAATCAAGATCCGCTACGCCTGCGCCCTGGCCAAACTGGCCGGCGCCGGCGAAACCATCAAGGTGCCGAGCGTGGGCGACCGTCCACCGCGCGAACTGTCGCGCCAGGCCCTGGCCGAGGTGGTCGAGCCGCGTTACGACGAACTGTTCACCCTGATCCAGGCCGAACTGCGCCGCAGCGGCTACGAAGACCTGATCCCGGCCGGCATCGTACTCACCGGCGGTACTTCGAAAATGGAAGGCGCGGTGGAGCTGGCCGAAGAGATTTTCCACATGCCGGTGCGCCTGGGCGTGCCCCATGGTGTCAAAGGCCTGGATGACGTGGTGCGCAACCCGATTTATTCCACAGGCGTTGGCCTGTTGATGTATGGCCTGCAGAAGCAGTCCGACGGGGTGTCGTTCTCCGGCATCGGCAGCAGCCGCGACAACAACAGCGATGAGGCCAAGGCGCCGTTGCTGGAGCGGTTGCAGGCGTGGGTCAAAGGGAATTTTTAAGCTTCAAGTGGCACGCTACACGCGGCAAAAAGCAGCATGCAGGACGTAGTAAGCAGTAGGCGCAGTAGGCGAAAAAACTAGAGAAATGAAAGGAGAGGGAAAATGTTCGAACTCGTAGACAACATCCCGCAAAGCCCGGTCATCAAGGTTATCGGTGTTGGCGGAGGCGGCGGCAACGCTGTCAATCACATGGTCAAGAGCAACATTGAAGGCGTTGAGTTCATCTGCGCCAACACTGATGCCCAGGCGCTGAAAAGCATCGGCGCGCGGACCATCCTGCAACTGGGCACTGGCGTGACCAAAGGCCTGGGTGCCGGCGCCAATCCTGAAGTCGGCCGTCAGGCCGCTCTGGAAGACCGCGAGCGTATCGCCGAGGTCCTGCAGGGCACCAACATGGTGTTCATCACCACCGGCATGGGCGGCGGTACCGGTACCGGTGCGGCGCCGATCATCGCCGAAGTGGCCAAGGAAATGGGCATCCTCACCGTTGCGGTGGTGACCCGTCCGTTCCCGTTCGAAGGCCGCAAACGCATGCAGATCGCCGATGAAGGCATTCGCCTGCTGTCGGAGAGCGTCGATTCGTTGATTACCATACCTAACGAAAAGCTGCTCACCATCCTGGGCAAGGACGCCAGCCTGCTGTCGGCGTTCGCCAAGGCTGACGACGTGCTGGCCGGTGCCGTTCGCGGTATCTCCGACATCATCAAGCGCCCGGGCATGATTAACGTCGACTTTGCCGACGTGCGTACCGTGATGAGCGAAATGGGCATGGCAATGATGGGCACTGGCTGCGCCAGCGGTCCGAACCGTGCGCGTGAAGCCACTGAAGCAGCCATCCGCAACCCGTTGCTTGAAGACGTGAACCTGGAAGGCGCGCGCGGCATCCTGGTGAACATCACCGCCGGTCCTGACCTGTCCCTGGGTGAGTACTCCGACGTGGGTAGCATCATCGAGGCGTTCGCTTCCGAGCACGCGATGGTCAAGGTCGGTACCGTGATCGATCCGGACATGCGCGATGAGCTGCATGTCACCGTGGTCGCCACCGGTCTGGGCGCGAAAATCGAGAAGCCTGTGAAGGTCATCGACAACACCGTCCACACCTCCATGGCTGCCCAGGCACCTGTTGCCTCGCGTCAGGAACTGCCGTCGGTGAACTACCGCGACCTGGACCGCCCAACCGTGATGCGCAACCAGGCCCAGGCCAGTGCTGCGACCGCGGCCAAGCTCAATCCGCAGGATGATCTGGATTACCTGGACATCCCGGCGTTTCTGCGTCGTCAGGCCGATTGATGGAATGTATCAGGGGGATGAAGGTGATTGGTGTTCAGCAAAGGCCGGGTCTGCTATTATCGCCAGCCTTTGTTGATACCAGTTCGCAATTTGCGCTGAAGCGGCCCAAGCCATGATTAAACAACGCACCCTGAAGAATATTATCCGTGCCACAGGTGTAGGCCTGCATTCCGGGGAGAAGGTATACCTGACCCTCAAGCCTGCGCCTGTAGACACCGGCATTGTGTTTTGTCGTGCCGACCTGGACCCTGTGGTGCAGATTCCTGCTCGCGCAGAAAACGTTGGCGAAACCACGATGTCGACCACGCTGGTCAACGGTGACGTCAAAGTGGACACGGTGGAGCACTTGCTTTCGGCCATGGCTGGCCTGGGCATCGATAACGCCTACGTCGAGCTCTCCGCGTCCGAAGTCCCGATCATGGATGGTAGCGCTGGACCCTTCGTATTCCTGATTCAATCTGCCGGCCTGGAAGAACAGGACGCAGCCAAGAAGTTCATCCGTATCCTGCGTGAAGTGACAGTGGAGGACGGCGACAAGCGCGCCACTTTCGTCCCTTTCGAGGGTTTCAAAGTGAGCTTCGAGATCGATTTCGATCACCCGGTTTTCCGTGACCGCACCCAAAGTGCAAGCGTGGATTTTTCCAGCACTTCGTTCGTAAAAGAAGTCAGCCGCGCCCGTACCTTTGGTTTCATGAGTGACATCGAGTACCTGCGCAAGCACAACCTCGCACTCGGCGGCAGCGTTGAAAACGCCATCGTGGTGGATTCGGATGGCGTGTTGAACGAAGACGGCCTTCGCTATGAAGACGAATTCGTCAAACACAAGATCCTCGATGCAATCGGTGACCTCTACCTGCTGGGCAACAGCCTGATTGGTGAGTTCAAAGGCTTCAAGTCGGGCCATGCACTGAACAACCAGCTCCTGCGCAAACTCATTGAGCAGAAAGATGCCTGGGAAGTCGTGACCTTCGAAGACGCCAGCACCGCGCCGATCTCTTACATGCGTCCGGTTGCGGCCGTGTAAGCAATACTCTCTTTCTTTAGTTTTTAAAGGCTGCCTTCGGGTGGCCTTTTTTTATGCCCGTGTCATTGGGTTTCAACCGGCCACTTCCACCCGGTTGCGGCCGCTGTACTTGGCCCGGTACAGGGCCTTGTCGGCGCGGTAGAACAGGGTGTCGAGGCTATGCTCGGCCTGGCCGTGCCAGGTGGCGACGCCGACGCTCACGGTGATCGAAGTGTCTTCGCCCGCCATGGGCGCCAGCTGTGCCACTTCGGCGCGCACGTTTTCGGCCAGGCGTTGGGCACCGATGGCGTCGGTTTCCGGCAGCACCACGGCGAACTCCTCGCCGCCGTAACGCGCCGCCAGGTCGCCGGGGCGGCGGATGTTGGCCTTGACCACCGCTGCCACCCGGGCCAGCGCCTCGTCGCCCAACTGATGGCCGTGTTGGTCGTTGAGGCGCTTGAAGTGGTCGATGTCCACCATCAGCAGCGACAGCTCACGGCCCGAGCGCTGGGCCCGGGCCCATTCGCGCTCCAGCGCCTGGTCCAGGGTGCGGCGGTTGGCCAGCCCGGTCAGGCTGTCGGTGGCGGCGAGGTGGGCCAGTTCCTGCTCGGCGCTGTGGCGCCGGCGCAGTTCATGGCACAGCAACAGAGTCAGCCACAGCAGGCCCAGGCACAACACCCCGGTGGCGAGGGTGACCACCCATGCCGTGCGCCACCACGCGGCAAACACTTCGTCGGTGGACAAGGCCACGACCACCAGCAGCGGCAGGTTGCCGACCTGGGAAAAGGTGTACAGCCGCTCGCGCCCGTCGATGCTGGAGATGCCGCTGAAACTGCCATTGCCTTCATGCAGGATGCGCACGAAGTTGGGCCGGGCATTGAAGTCGATGCCAATCTGTTCTTCCCCGGCATTCGGCGGCTCCTGGGCCAGCAGCAGGCCGCTGGTGCTCAGCAGGTTGATGGAACTGTCGCGTTCGATGCTCAGGCTGCGGAACAACTGATTGAAGTAGTTCAGGCGCATCGCCGCTTCCGCCACCCCCATGAACTCGCCCTGCTCGGAGCTGATGCGGCGGCTGAAGCTGATGCGCCAGTCGTGGGGCGGCAAGGCGCTCTTGAACGGGCGGCTGATGAACATGCCCAGGTTGGGGTTGTCTTGATGGGCGCTGAAAAAGTCGCGCTGGGCGTAGGTGGTGCTGCGCGGGATCACCGAGGCCGAGTCGGCCACCACCTTGCCCTGGCGATCGAGGAGCATGATCGCGCCCTTGTACGGCGCCGCCGTGGCACGGTCGAATTGCACCAGGTGGCGGACCTGCGGCGAAACCTGTTGCAGGTCGGTGCGCAGGGACGCAGCGATCAGGCCTTTGAGGGACAGGTCATACAGCTCCACATTGCGCAGCACATCGGCGTCGATCAGTTGCACGATATTGGCCGCCGCGCGGGTCGCCGCCACCTCGGCGCTGCCGTGTTCGCGGATCAGCAGGAACGTGACGATGCCGACGATGGCGATCACCGTCAGTGAACTGCCGAGCACCAGAAACCATTCCGAGCGGCTGCGGGGGATCAGGGGCGAAAGTGGGCGAGCAGGCATGTTCAATCCCTGATAACAGTGCGCCCTGTATAAAGGCCGGGCATGAAAAAGGCCAGCGAAACGTGCTGGCCTTTCAGTGGCGCGGATTACATCAGATCAAGGGGGTAATCGACAATCACCCGGTACTCGTGCGTGTCCTGGTCCAGCGAGCCGTAGCCGTTGCCGCCCCGGTGGGTGGCCCACTGCAGGTGCACGGCCAGGTCCTTGGCGGTGCCGCCCTGGACCACGTACTGCACGTCGAAGTCGCGCTCCCAGTGCTTGGCGTGGCGGCCGTCAGCGTTGTACCAAGTGGCGCCGTAGCCGGCGCTTTGCGGGTCGACTTTGCTCAGGTCCAGCTCGCCGCGTGAGTAGCTCACGGCCCCCGTCAGGCCCGGTGCGCCTACGCCGACAAAGTCATAGGCGTACTTGAGTTTCCACGAGCGCTCGTTGGGGCCGTTGAAGTCTGAATACTGCTGCGAGTTATCGAGGAACACGCTGTCGCCCTGGTTGATGTAGTCGAACGGCGTGTTGCCGTTGACCCGCTGATACGCCGCCGTGACGCTGTGGCCGGCCACCCCCAGCACCAAGTGCAGGCTGTAGGTGTTGTTGTCGATGGCGCCCAGCAGCGCCTCGCCGGTGTCCTGGGTGTGGTAGTAGTGCAGGCCCGGGTTGAGGCTGACGGCGTCGCTCAACTGCCAGGTGTAATCCAAGTCGTAGTAGTACTGGTTCCAGATGTCCTTGAGTTCGGCGGCGTAGAGGCTGCTGGTCAGGTTAGGCACCGCGCTCCAGGCCACGCCGGCCCAATTCAGGTGCTGGCTGTCGCGGTGGTCGGGCAGGGTGCCGTAGGACGTGCCAATGCGGCCGTGGCCGCTCTGGTTGTAGAGCTTGGTGAAACTGGCCTGGCCGCCTTCGATCAGCACGCCGTCGAGGTGGGTGTTGCGCAGGCTGAAGCCGCGAAAGGTCTGGGGCAGCATACGGGTCTCGCCGCCGGCGATGACCGGGTTGCTGAGCAGCAGGTCGCCGGCCTTGAGTTCGGTGTCCAGGGCCCGCACTTTCAGGGCGCCGCCGGCGGTAGAGAACGCGCCCGGGGCTTTGCCGTTGCCACTGCCGCTGGGCAGGATGCTGGAGCCGTCGGTGCCACCACCGCCGTCGAGCTTGAGGCCGAGCATGGCGTGGGCGTCCAGGCCGAACCCGACGCGGCCCTGGGTGAAGCCGGATTCAAACACCCCCAGCAGGCCCTGGCCCCATTCGATATTGTCGTCGGCGCCCTGCAGGCGATTGCGGTGCATGTAGTAGTTGCGCGCATTGAGCGTGAGGCTTGCGCCGTCGGCGAAGCCATCGCCCGTTGTGTCGTCAGCCTGGGCCGAGGTGCCCAGTGCGGCGGCCAGGGCCAGCCACAGGGGGCTGAGTTTGAGAGTGAGGCTCACAGGGGTAAAAACTCCTTGGGTAATTATTTTTTTAGGGCCACAGATGACTTGTGGGAGCGGGCCTGCCTGCGATGAGGCCGTGTCAGCCGCTGGAGAGGCTGGATACGAGGCGCCCCGGCCCACCTTTTGGCCCACGAAAAAAAGCCGCTAAACAGCAGCGGCTTTGGCTGACAACCGGGCGGGGGAAGAGCCCTGCCTGGCGTCGGGGGAAACAGTCGGGTGGGGCGATCAGCTGTCTTTGTGCGCCGGGTCTTGGGCCGGGGCGGTGGCGCTGTGCTGCGGTTGTTCGGCGTCGCGGGCCTTGGCGGTCAGTTCGGCCCGGGATTTCTCGTAAGCCTCGGCGCGGGCTGCGTTTTTCGCAACAAAGGCGACCGACTCTTCGGCCATCACCAGGGGTGAGAGGAACAACGACGACAGAGCGAACGCGCTGGCAATACCCATTACATTGGACATCTTGAAGACCTTCTTGCAGAGCAAGTGCTATTTGGTGTGAGCAAATTAGCGGTGTTGGCGGCCGGGAAACAGAGCAGATCGCATAAAGGACTGTTGCGTCATCGGCAACAGTGTGGCGGGCAGGGTGCCAGGCTTACGCCGGCAGATAAATACCAAAGGTATTGATACCGCCCTCGCTGCGCACAAACACATCACCGCCGTGCATCAGCGCAATGGCTTTGACGATGGCCAGCCCCAGGCCATGGTTGGCGCCGCTGTTGCGGCGCGAGGCATCGACCCGGTAGAAGCGCTCGAACAAGCGCGGCAGGTGTTCGCCGGCAATGGCCGGGCCGGGGTTGGCCACGGCGAGGGTCACCTGGTGTTCGCCGGCCTCGATGCGCACCTCGATCACCTGCCCGGCGCCGGTGTGCTGCACCGCGTTGTTGAGCAGGTTTATCAGGGCGCGGCGCAAGTGGGCGGTTTCGATTGGCACCTGGGCGTCGCCCTCCACCTGCACCCGCACCTGGGCGTCTTCGAGGATGAAGTCCAGGTAGTCCAGGGTGGTGGCCACCTCGCTGGCCAGGGACGCGGTGGTGAGCTGGGTGGCTTTGCTGCCCTGGTCGGCGCTGGCCAGGAACAGCATGTCGTTGACGATCGAGCGCAGGCGTTCCAGCTCCTCGAGGTTCGATTGCAGCACCTCGAAGTAATGCTCGGCCGAGCGCCCGCGCGTGAGCGCCACTTGGGTCTGGCCGATCAGGTTGGTCAAGGGCGAGCGCAGTTCGTGGGCGACGTCGGCATTGAAGGACTCCAGGCGCGAGTAGGCCTGCTCGACCCGTTCCAGGGTGGCGTTGAAGGCGCTGACGAACTGCTTGAGTTCCGGTGGCAAAGGCGACAGTTGCAAGCGCCCGGACAGGCGTGGCGGCGCCAGGCGTTGGGCTTCGTGGGAGAGTTTTATCAGGGGCTTGAGGCCAATGCGCGCTACCCAGTAGCCCAGGGCCGAGGCCAGCAGCACGCCGACAATCGCCAGGCTAACCAGGGCGACGAGCAAGTGGTGTTGGGTCTGGGAAAAGGTCTCGGTGTCGATGGCGATCAAAAAGCGCAGCGGCGGGCGTTGCTCTTTGGCCGGCAACTGGCTGACCAGCACTTTGAACGGGTAGGCGTGGCCGGGCAGGGTGAGGTCGCGCATGCCCAGCGGGCCGTGGGCGAAGGCGCGCACGCGGGCGTCGGGGGCGCCGTATTCGTAGGCCGGGTCGGCGCTGACGGCCCAGAAGCGGATGCGCTTGTCTTCTTCGCTGAGCAACTTGAGCTTGGCGCTGACCTTGCCCCAGTGCTCGGCGTTGCCGTAGCGGCCCAGGGTGGACTCGAGCACGCTGTAGCGCGCGTCCAGTTCCGCTTCGGGCAACAGGCCCAGGCCCTTGTCTACTTGCAGGTACAACGCGCCGCCGATGAGCAGGAACACCAGCAGCGCCACCAGGGTGAACAGGCCACTGAGGCGCAGGGCGATGGAATCAAACACTGCGGCTCTCCAGCACGTAGCCCATGCCGCGGATGGTGTGCAGCAACTTCTCCTCGAAGGGCCCGTCGAGCTTGGCCCGCAGGCGTTTGATCGCCACTTCCACCACGTTGGCGTCGCTGTCGAAATTGATGTCCCAGACCATCTCGGCAATCGCGGTCTTGGAGAGGATTTCGCCCTGGCGCCGGGCTAGCACGCTGAGCAGGGAAAACTCCTTGGCGGTCAGTTCCAGGCGTTGCCCGGCGCGGGTTGCCTTGCGGCTGAGCAGGTCGATCCACAGGTCGGCGATGCTGATCTGCACCGGTTCGTGGCCGCCGCTGCGCCGCGTCAGGGCTTGCAGGCGCGCCACCAGTTCGAGGAACGAAAAGGGTTTACCCAGGTAGTCGTCTGCGCCCTCGCGTAGGCCGCGAATGCGGTCTTCGACGCGCTCGCGGGCGGTGAGCATGATGACCGGCGTCTGCTTGCGCGCCCGCAGCGCCCGCAGCACACCAAAGCCGTCGAGGCCGGGGAGCATGACGTCGAGCACGATCACCGCGTAGTCGCTGCCCAGGGCCAGGTGCAGGCCCTCGATGCCGTCGCGGGCGACGTCCACGGTGTAGCCCTGTTCGGTGAGGCCGCGGTGCAGGTAGTCGGCGGTTTTTTCTTCGTCTTCGATAATCAGGACGCGCATGACCCGCCTCAGTCTGTGGTCGCCAGGGCCGCGTTGGGTGCGGGCATAGGCCGATGGAATAGCCGTTCGAGGGCCAAGTATATGACCGGCGTGGTGAACAGCGTCAGCGCCTGGCTCACCAGCAGGCCGCCGACCACCGCAATACCCAGGGGCTGGCGCAGCTCGGCGCCAGGGCCGGCACCGATCATCAGTGGCAAGGCGCCGAGCAGGGCGGCGAGGGTGGTCATCATGATCGGCCGGAACCGCGTCAGGCAGGCCTCATAGATCGCTTCTTGCGGGCTCAGGCCCCGGTTGCGCTGGGCGTCGAGGGCAAAATCGATCATCAGGATGCCGTTTTTCTTGACGATGCCAATCAACAGCACCAAACCGATGAGGGCCATGATGGAAAAATCCTGGCCCCACAGCCACAGCATCAACAGCGCGCCGAGGCCGGCCGAGGGCAGGGTGGAGATGATCGTCAGCGGGTGTACGAAGCTCTCGTAAAGCACGCCGAGGATGATGTACACCGCCACCAACGCAGCGAGGATCAGCCAGGGTTGGCTGGCCAGGGAACTCTGGAACGCCTGGGCCGCGCCCTGGAAGGTGCCGATGAGGCTGGCGGGCATGCCGATCTCATTTTTCGCCGCATCGAGCATGCGCACCGCATCGCCCAACGCCACGCCGGGGGCGAGGTTGAACGACAGGTTGGCGGCCGGGAACATGCCGTCGTGGGCAATGGACAGCGGCCCGACACGCGGCGCCTGCACCGTGGCCAGGGCCGACAGCGGCACCATCTCGCCGGAAAGGGGCGAGCGCAGGTAGAAGTAGTTCAGGCTTTCGGCCTTGCCCCGTTGTTGCGCGTCCAGTTCCAGGATCACGTTGTACTGGTTGGTTTGGGTTTGGTACTCGTTGACCTGGCGCTGGCCGAAGGCGTCGTACAACGCCTGGTCGACATCGCTGGCGGTAAGGCCGAAACGCGCAGCGGCGATGCGGTCGATGTCGATGTGGGTGATGCTGGCGCCCAGTTGCAGGTCGTTGGACAGGTCGCGAAAGGCCGGGTTGGCCCGCAGTTTTTCGCTCAGGCGTTGGGTCCAGGTGTTCAGCGTCGGCCCGTCGTTGCTCTTGAGCACGTATTGGTACTGGCTGCGGCTGGGGCCGGAGCTGAGGTTGATGTCCTGGCCGGCGCGCATGTACAGCACGATGCCCGGCACCTTGGCCAGTTGCGGGCGGATGCGGTCGATGAACTGGCTGGCGGACACGTCGCGCGCGCCGCGCTCCTTGAGGGCAATCCAGAAGCGGCCATTGGCGATGGTCTGGTTGCTACCGGTGACCCCCACCGAATGGGAAAACGACTGCACCGCCGGGTCGGCGCCGACGATCTTCGCCAGCTCGCGGTGCTTGGCCACCATGTCCGGGTACGACACATCGGCCGCCGCCTCGCTGGTGCCGAGGACGAAACCGGTGTCCTGCACCGGAAAAAAGCCCTTGGGGATCAGCACATAACCGGCCACTGCCATGGCCAGGGTCAGGCCGAAAATTCCCAACATCAGCCGCTGATGGGCCAGGGCCTGTTGCAGCCAGCGGTCGTAGCCGGCCAGCAGGCGTTCGCCGAACCCCGGCGTGGCGTGGGCGTGGTGTTTGGGCGCGCCCATGAACAGCGCCGCCAACGTCGGCGCCAGGGTCAGGGACACCACCACTGAAATCAGGAGGGTCGCGGTGGCGGTCAGGGCGAATTCCTTGAACAGCCGCCCCACCACGCCGCCCATGAACAGCAGCGGAATAAACGCTGCCACCAGGGAAAAACTGATGGACACCACGGTGAAGCCGATCTCCGCCGAGCCCTTGATCGCCGCCGCGCGCCGGCCCAGGCCCGCCTCCAGGTGACGGTGGATGTTCTCCACCACCACAATCGCGTCGTCCACCACAAAGCCCACGGCAATGACGATGGCCACCAGGGTCAGG
Source organism: Pseudomonas sp. MF08817 (assembly GCF_059862705.1). Classification (NCBI taxonomy): domain Bacteria; kingdom Pseudomonadati; phylum Pseudomonadota; class Gammaproteobacteria; order Pseudomonadales; family Pseudomonadaceae; genus Pseudomonas; species Pseudomonas sp. MF08817. The sequence goes on along the minus strand of NZ_JCBCUY010000031.1, from coordinate 7,642 downwards.
TTGTTCAGGCTGAACCCCATCACGTACATCAGGGCAAAACTGGCCACCAGCGACACGGCCAGCACGCTGGAGACGATCAGGGTCGCCGACCACTGGCGCAAGAACAGCGCCATCACCGCCACAACCAGCAGCACGGCGATCAGCAGGGTCAGCTCCACTTCATGCAGGGAAGCGCGGATGGTCTTGGTGCGGTCCGACAGCACCGCCACCTCGACCGACGCCGGCAGCATGCTTTGCAGGCGCGGCAGCTCGGCCATGATCCGGTCCACGGTGGCGACAATATTGGCCCCCGGCTGGCGCGAGATCACCAGGTTGACCCCCGGCGTGTCCCCGGACCAGGCCTGTACATAGGCGTTCTCGGCGCCCTCAACCACCCGCGCCACGTCGCGCAGTTGCACCGGCGCGCCGTCCTGGTACGAGACGATCAACTCGCCGTACTCCTGGGGGTGGAACAACTGGTCGTTGGTGGACAGGGTAGAAATGCTCGACGCGCCGTACAGCGCGCCCTTGGCCAGGTTCAGGCTGGCCTGCTGGATCGCCACGCGCACATCGGCCAGGGTCAGGCCGATGGCCGCCAGTTTGTCCGCCGAGGCCTGCACGCGGATCGCCGGGCGTTGCTGGCCGGTGATGTTGATCTGGCCCACGCCGTCGATCTGGCTGATTTGCCGGGCCAGCAGGGTTTCGACGTAATCGCTCAACTCGGTGCCGGGCATCTGGCTGGAATTGATGGTCAGGATCAGCACCGGGCTGTCGGCCGGGTTGACCTTTTTCCAGGTCGGCAGGCTCGGCATGTCGTCGGGCAGTTTGCCGGCGGCGGTGTTGATCGCCGCTTGCACCTCTTGCGCGGCGGTGTCGATGCTCTTTTCCAGGGTGAATTGCAGGGTCAGGTTGGTCGAGCCCAGGGCGCTGGTGGAAGTCATCTGGGTGATGCCGGGGATGGCGCTGAACTGCACTTCCAAAGGCGTGGCCACGGAGGAGGCCATGGTGTCCGGGCTGGCGCCGGGCAACTGGGCGCTGACCTGGATGGTCGGGAATTCCGCCTCGGGCAACGGCGCGATGGGCAGCCGTGGGAAGGCGATCAGGCCCAGCAGTACCAGGGCGAACGTCAGCAGCAGGGTGGCTACTGGGTGGTCGATGCACCAGGCCGACACCGAACCCCGGCCCGTCATGGCGCCACCTGCGCGGCGGCGGTTTCGATCACCGGGGGCGGCTCAGTGAGCACCTCGATTTTCGAGCCGACCTTGAGCCGTGACTGGCCGTCGCTGACCAGCACATCCCCAGCGTTCACGCCTTGGAGGACGGTCTGCTGGCTGTCTTGGTACAGCACCTGCACCGGCACGGTTTGCACCGCATCCCCCGTTACCCGGTACACAAAGTGCCGCTCCAGGCCACGCTGCACCACGCCGGGCGGCACCACCAGGGCGGCCTTGTCCACGGCGGTCTGGATTTTCAGGGTCACCAACTGCCCCGGCCACAGGCGGTGGCTGTCGTTGGCAAATTGCGCCTTGGCCCGCAGGGTGCCGGTGTTGGCGTTGATTTGGTTGTCGATCAGGCTCAGTTGGCCCACCGCCAAACGCTCGCCACTGAGGTCATCGGTATCGGCGCCGAGAAAGGCGCTGACGGTGGCGCGCTCCTGGGCGCCGATCAGCCGTTGCAGCGTCGGCAACTGCTGCTGGGGTAAGGAAAACTCGACGCCAATGGGGTCGATCTGCGTCACCGAAAACAGCCCCTGGGCGTCGCTCATGCGCAGCAGGTTGCCTTCATCCACCGTGCGAATGCCCACGCGGCCAGTGACCGGCGAGCGGATCTGCGTATAGGAAAGCTGCACCTGCGCCGCATCGATGGCGGCCTGATTGCCCTGGGTGGCGGCCTTGAGCTGGCTGACCAGAGCCAGTTGTTGGTCGTAGGTCTGCTTGGACACGCCATCGTCGACGCTCAGCAGTTTGTAGCGCTTGAGGTTGACCTGGGCCACCTGCAACTGCGCCTGGCTCTCGCCCAACTGGGCGCGGGCCTGGTCGAGGCTGGCGCGGATGGCGCGGTCGTCCAGGGTCGCCAGCAGGTCGCCGGCCTTGACCCATTGCCCTTCCTTGACCAGCAAACGGGTGAGGGTCCCGTCGATCTGCGGGCGGATCACCACGCTGTGCAGCGACAGCACCGAGCCGATGGCCGTGACGTAACGCGGCACATCGCGCTCCACCACGCTCACCACCCGCACCGGCACCGCACTGGCGGCGGCGCGCTTGGCCGGCGCCGGGCGGTCGAGTAGCCACAAGGCCAGGGCGGCGAGCACCATCAAGGCGATGGCGAGCAACAGGGGTTTCTTCTGGATACGCATGCTTATGGAACGCCAGAGCAAAGGGTCGAGGGGGCAGTGCCGTACTTATAACCGCTGGCGCCGGTCAGCACCGTGACCGCCAACTGACAGGGCTGACAGGTTCGCGCCGATCATCGGTGCAAGGCGCCCGTCCAACAACCCTGGCACGCAGGTATACTGGCGCCTTTCGCGGCCCGCCAGTGGCCCGACCCACTGCCTGCACCGGAGCTTCCATGACTTCCCGCACGTCCCCGCCCGTGGCCACCGCCCCGGACGCCGAACCGGCTGACCTGACCCCCGAGGCCCAGGCCGACGCCGACGGCCAACCGTCCATCCCTGCCTTCAAGTTCCCGTTCAAGCCCGGCGAATTGGCTGGCGCGAAAAAAGCCGACCAGCCCTGGTACAAGAACGGCGCCAAGAACGGCCACGCCAAAACCCCCGGCGCCGCGCCTCCCGGCACCCGCCGCTCGATGGGCAAGCGCTGAGCCCCACGCCCATCCGTCTTCACACAGGAGCAGCACTGGGGTTGCTCCGCTGTCGTCACGGCGCACAACGCTTGAGTCGAAACCTTGGCGTCAATGAACCGCTGAAAACCGCCCCTGCCCGACGCAACCCTTGCCACGGCTCGCTTTCGCCCAAGCCCTCGTAAATTCACGCCGTTGCGGGCGTCTGCAATACGACTTTAGTGGCGATTTAATTGCACAGAAACTGAGCCAGATCAAAATTTGTGCACTCAGTGCGCTTAGAGTCAGCAGCCCTGCCGACCCCTGACAAAACGAGCGCGCAAGCCATGAAGATCAATTTGCCGGTGACCGGGCGCAATGTGGACTTTGCCCCGGACGCGAACATCCTTTCGACCACCGATCTCAAAGGCGCGATCACCTACGCCAACAAGGACTTCATCGACATCAGCGGCTATGGCCGGGAAGAGTTGCTGGGCTCGCCGCACAACCTGCTGCGCCACCCCGACATGCCGCCCGAGGCGTTCGAGCACCTGTGGGCCACCCTCAAGGGCGGCAACTCGTGGATGGGCATGGTGAAAAACCGCTGCAAAAACGGCGACCACTATTGGGTCAGCGCCTACGTCACCCCGGTGACCCGCAACGGCCAGGCCGTGGAATACCAGTCCATCCGCACCAAGCCCTCAGCCCACCAGATCGAGCGCGCAGAGCGGGCTTACACGCGCATGCGCAACCCGCGTTCCTCCTTGCGCCAGCTGACCCCGGTGTTGGGCCTCAAGACCCAATTGTGGTTGATGCTGGCCGCGCTGATGACCCTGGTGCTGGGCGCCGGCACCTGGCTGGCGGCGTTCTCGCCGTGGCTGGCGTTGCTGGCGTTGGGCGCGGGCATGGCCCTGGGCGGCGTGGGCATGCACCTGCTGCTGCGTCCTCTGGACCGCATCACCCAGCGCGCCCGCCGCATTGGCGATAACCCGTTGAGCCAGCGCATCTATGCCGGGCGCAGCGATGAACTGGGGCAGATCGAATTCGCCTTCCAGATGCTCGAAGCCCAGGTCGGCGCGGTGGTCGGACGCATCGGCGACGCCTCGCAGCGCCTGGCTGGGCACGCCGCGGAGCTGGTGGAACACCTGCAAAGCAGCCACACCAGCACCCTGGCCCAACAGGCCGAAACCGACCAGGTCGCCGCCGCCATCCACGAAATGGCCGCCAGCGTGGCGCAAGTCGCCGGCCACGCCCAACGCGCCTCCCAGGCCGCCGACCAGGCGGGCAGCGAAACCCTTGAAGGCCATCACCTGGTGGGCGAAAGCCGCAGCGCCGTGCTGTTGCTGGCCACCGAACTGGCCAACGCCACCGAAGTGATCCACCAACTGGAAAGCCACAGCACCGAGATTTCCGGCGTGCTGGAAGTGATCCGCAGCATCGCCGAGCAAACCAACCTGCTGGCGCTCAACGCCGCCATCGAGGCCGCCCGCGCCGGGGAACAGGGCCGCGGCTTCGCCGTGGTCGCCGACGAAGTGCGCGGCCTCGCCCAGCGCACCCAGCAATCGACCAACGAAATCCAACGCATGATTAGCACCTTGCAAACCGGTGCCCGCGATGCCGTGGTAGTGATGCAGCAAAGCAGCCAACACGTGGAAAACAGCGTCGACCAAGCCCAACGCGCGGCGACGGCGTTGGACGGCATCAGCCGCCGGGTCAAACAGATCACCGAAATGAGCGTGCAAATCGCCTCGGCGGTGGAAGAGCAAAGCGCGGTCAGCGAAGACATCAACCGCAACATCATCAGCATCCGCAGCGCCTGCGAAGTCACCGTCACCGCCGGCCAGCAAAGCCACGTCAACTCCGGCGACGTGGCAGGCCTGGCCGGGGACCTGCGCATGCTGGCGCAGGAGTTTTGGCATAAGCGCCACTGAGGCGCGCGCTGCCGTTACGCCGCGCGCAGGGAAATAAACGCGTAGTTGAGCGGGGTTTCCCGGGTGACTTGGGCGCCGGTGGCTTGGACTTGCGCGGCGATGTCTTCGCCCGAAACGTGGAATTGCCAGGGCTGGGCGGTGGTCGCGGCGATGTGTTCCGGGGCCATGGCGTTGGCGAAGGCGGCCATGTCGGGCAGGTAGGCGGTGAAACCGTCGCCCTTGAGGGCGGTGGTGTGGATGCCCAGTTGCTGGCAGATGGCTTGTTTGCTGTGGATATCGTCGCGGTCGGCCTGGCGTGAACGTTGGATCAGGGCGGCCAGTTCCGGGTCTTGCAGTTCGCCGCCGAGGATCAGTTGCGGGCCTTGTTCCCAGGCTTCGCTGGGGCAGTCTTTGGCGCTGGGCGCCAGGGCGATGTGCGGGTTGATTTCCATCGGGTAGATACGGCACACCAGCGGGCGGCGCTGGTAAATGCGGCATAGCTTGTCTTCGTCCAGGTTGCGGCACGGGCCGACATTGAACGCGGCGAAGGTGATGGCGACAAAGGCCTCGGTGGCGCCGCTAGGTACCTGGCAGGAGCGGCGCTGGGCGTGTTCGCGTTGTTGCGCCACCAGGCCCAGGCCGGTGCCGAGAAAACCTTCGACCAGAACGATGATGCTGCCACCATCGGCTGCCCATTGGCGGGCTTCGTCCAGGGTCAGGGGGACGTGGTGGTCGGTGCAGCATTTGCCGCAGCCGACGCAGGAAAACTGAGTGTTCATGACTGGCTTGGGTGCCTCTCGGAAAGCGGCGCCGTGACGGGATTATGTCGCCGTCACTGCAGAGCGAGTGGCTCAAGCAAGGAGTACGCCAGTCACTGCGCCTTGCGGATCGAATCCCATTCGGTGACATAGGCTGTCTTACTTTTTTTGTGATAGAGGCACAGTTCGCTGCCTTTGCGCCCATTCATATGCTTCTGCGGATACTGGCCTTGCAATAGCAACGCGGTATAGCCGACCCGGTCGTCGAACTGCGCGGGCGCGCCGACGGGGCTGGTTTTAATCAGGCCGCTGGCCTTGGTACAGGCACTGAGCACGGCTTTGTTGTGGGCGGCCCAGGCGTCGGGGCTGGCGGCGTGGGCCTGGAAGGTGAACGCCACAAGGGCGAGCAGAGGCAGGGTGCGGATGTTCATGGCGCGGGGCTCCTTGGCAAAAAAACCGAGTATGCCTCAACGGCATTTTGTAGAAAGCGGGCTCGCCCGCGCAGGGGGAAAGCAGACTTTTACGGCCGCTACGCGCCCGCTTGCTACCTACAGCCGCACCGGGGTGGGGCTGGGTACGGGGGCCATGCCGGCCCGTTGGTACAGGCGCTGGGCGGGGTGGTTGTGGCTCAGCACCTGGAGGTCCAGGCAGGCTTCGCGGCGTTGCTGCAAGACCTCGAAGGCGTGCAGCAGCAGGGCGTGCCCCAGGCCTTGGCGGCGGGCGCGGGGGTGCACGGCGAGGTCTTTGAGGTAGGCGCTGGTCCAGCAGTGGGCCACGCCGACTACACCGTGGCCGTCGCAGGCGATAAAACACAGTTGCGGGTCATATTCGGCGTCGGTGGCAAAGCGTGCCTGCCAGGTGGTGAGGTCGGGCATCGGCTCGCTGTCGCCCTGGTGGCTGAGGCGCAGCAGTGCGTGTACAGCGCCGGCCAGTTCCGGGCAGTAGGTGCGCAGGTGCACGCCCACCGGCCACTGCGGCGCCGGCAGCGGCCCGCGCAGGTCGCGGCGCAGCAGCAGGGCGGGCAGGCTCAGTAGCCTTGTTGGGCCACGGTTTTCGCGGCGGTAATCAGGCATTGGGTCAGTTCGGGCGAAGAGAACTTGGTCAGCACCGCATTGGCCCCGGCCACCCGGGCCTTTTCGCTGTTCATCGCGCTATCGAGGGAGGTGTGCAGCAGCACATAGAGGTGGGCGAAGTCCGGGGTTTCACGCAGGGTGCGGGTGAAGGCGTAGCCGTCCATTTCCGACATTTCGATGTCGGAGACGATCAGGTTGATCTGCTCGGCCGTGCCTTGCAGTTCCAGCAGGCAGTCGATGGCCTCTTTGGCGCTGCGGGCGGTGTGGCATTGCAGGCCGAGGTTGCGCAAGGTATGCACCGACTGTTGCAGCGCCACCTGGCTGTCGTCCACCACCAGGATGCGCGCGTTGCCCAGCACTTCGGCGTCTTCCATGCTCAGCTCGGTAGGGGCCATTTCGATCTGGGCCGGGGCGATGCTGTGGATAACTTTTTCGATGTCCAGCACCTGCACCAGGTTGCCGTCCACCTGGGTCACCCCGGTGATGTACGAGCGCACGCCGCCGGCGCCATAGGGCGGCGGGCGGATGTCGGTGGTCAGGCAATGCACGATCTTGCTCACGGCCTGTACATGCAGGCCTTGTTTGGAGCGGCTGATGTCGGTGACGATCAGGCAGCCGCCGTCCGGGTCCACCAGGGGCCGCTCGCCGAGGGCGCGGCTGAGGTCGATCACCGACAGCGAAGTGCCGCGCAGGGTGGCGATGCCTTTTACGTGGGGGTGGGATTCGGGCAACTTGGTCAGCGGCGGGCAGGGGATGATTTCGCTGACCTTGAGCAGGTTGATTGCCATCAGCTTGCCACTGCGCAAGGTAAAGAGCAGAAGCGAAAGTGAATCTGCGCGGGCATGAGTGGTGGCCATATGAACCTTCTGTGAAAAGTGGCGTGCATTTTAATGCCGCCAAAAAACTATCGTTGACGGGTTATCGACCCATTGTGGGCAGGCTTTAGCGTAGTAGGGCCAGGTTTGTTTCGGTGGTGGCCATGCTGCCACGCCTACGGCCCTCACTGCGTCGGTTATAAATTGTCGTAGGCCGATTCCCACCAATCGCGTCCGTTTGGTCTGATTTCGCGCAATAAATTGCCTCGCTAGCATCGCGTTTTGTCCTGCGCGAGTGCGTGCCATGCCGCCATCCTCTACCCCAGAAC
>NZ_JCBCUY010000030.1:0-76943 GCF_059862705.1 Pseudomonas sp. MF08817 | reverse complement strand
AATGCAAACCTGCGTCGCTGCGCTCCGACTGCCTGTCCAAATGGGCGTGGATCAGGTGTCCAAGTGAGCGTGGAACGAGTGTCCAAATGATCGTGGACTGGGTGTCCAAGTGTCGTGGAATCCGCAGGCAGGTTCCATGCGACCGGTCTGGCGATCCACGCGGTAGTAGGTCAGGGTGTCGAAGGCTTCAGCGGTGCTTTCGCCGGCGCTGTTGCGGATGAACTTGGCATCGAACTTGAGTTGCTCCCAGCCGCCCTCCAGATAAAGGTCACCTAGTTCGACTTCCCCATCCTTGACCTGGGACGCCGCGGGGCCTTTCCAGACCTTGAGGGTTTCCCCGGCCTTGAGGTCGTACACCACGAACTGGCCATTGACGTTCCAGTCCGGCCACACCGCCAGGTACTTGCGCCAGGCAGACTTGGGGTTGGCTGAATCCATGATTTGTTTGAACACGGCTTCCGTGACCCAGTCCTGGGCACTGGCGACACTGCCGGGGCCTAAGATGCGGTAAAGGCGTTGGGGGCCTTTGAGTTCATCCGCCTCCAAGCCCTTGGCGAAGGTTTGGATCTGCTTATCATCGAGGCGCGGAAATCCTTGGGCGGCTCTTCTGTTTACCTCGTCTATGTAGTCCTTCGGATCGACGGGACTAAACACCCCCGGCTTCCCCCGACTCAACCACCCCGGCAACGGCTTCGCATCCCGCATCAATTTCACCGCCCGCGCCTCGGGCAATCCGCCGTGAAAGTGCACATTCACCGTGTTCAGGATCGCCCGATGCTGCATCAGGTCTTCCATTTCCAGCCGGCGGATCACGATGTCGAGGGCGTCGCGTATCGGTTGTAGCGCTTTGCCGATATGGGCATTGGCCTGTAGGCGCACGGCCTTGACCATGTTCAGGGTTTGCTCGGCCTTGGCGGCGGCCCCGGGGACGTATTTGACTTTGCCCAGTAGGGTGTTGAGCAGGGCAATGCCCCGGTCGAAGGCGTGCAGCAACCTCAAGACGTCTATCTGGTTGCGCACCTTCTTGATGGCGTCAGCCAGTTCCTTGAACACTTGGCCCCACTCCAGGCCACGCCAGTACTTCACCACTTCCTTTTTACGCAGCAGGGTGATGACCCAGGTCATCGCCTCGTCCACGGCCTTCTCCACGGCATGGCCGCCCGAGCGGCGGATGAACAGGAAGAAGATTTTCAGCACGCCCTTGACCAGGGAACCGAGCACCGGAAACAGGCCGATCAGGGTCAGGCACAGGCCGACCCAGGCCCAGGTGTTGCTTTGGTCTTTTTGCAGTTCGCGGCAGTTGGCGACCAAATCGCGCATGTCGCAGACCTGGTCTACCAAGGGCACCATGGAGACCGCCGCGTCGAAGGCGATTTGCCCGGTGCTGCGGTCTTGGTTGAAATCCCCCTGGATCGCCTCCCACACCCAAAGGGCGGTATCGACACTGGCGTCGAAGAGTTTTTCCGGGGCGCCGGTGATGTACGCCAGGGCGACGCGCATGTTGTCGGCGGGGACAGTGGGTTCTGGGGGAGAGGATGGCTGCATGGCACGCACTCGCGCAGGACAAAACGCGATGCTAGCGAGGCAATTTATTGCGCGAAATCAGACCAAACGGACGCGATTGGTGGGAAGTGGACTACGCCAGGTTGCACCTGCCATGGGCGGGTGCTTGAACCCGGATCAGGCTGGGGTCAGTTCGATGATGCAGCACGCACCGTCGCTGGCGATCTCCAACAACTCAACATTACCGTCCACTTGTAGGCAGTCATGACGCCCCAGATGCTCGCGGTTCCCCACCACGGTCAGTGCCAGGTTTTCACTCACGCTGAACACCAGCACGGTGCCCGCCGAGCTGAAGAACCGCTGCTCGCCGCTCAGCCACTGCAAACGGGCGTGGTAGCGCTGGGGGGCGTAGATCAGGTTGAAATCGCGGATCGCCCCCTCAAGCAAGGTGCAGGCAACTTCGCTGGCGCCGCTGAAGGCGAAGGGGTCCAGGGGGCGCAGTGGCCGGGTGGCCTGGCCGTCGACGGTGAGGACCATGCCTGCGCCTTGCAGCACTGTGATGATGCGTTGGTAACCGTTGAAGGTGGAAAACCCGCCCGACTCGCCGATGTCGGCAATCGATAGGCGCCAGCCGAAGCCGTCCAGGCCGGTGCCGGCGTCGCGGGTGATTTCTTCGGTGCTGCCACCGCCGTTTTTCCAGGGCATGCGCGGATAGTCAGCCGCGCGCAGAACCTTCAGGTGGCTCATGGGGTGCTCTTCTTTTCATTTATTTGTGAAAACGCCCTTCCAGGCGATGACGGGAGCCGGGGTGGATCAGGCGCGCCGCCGTCACGGGTTGGCGGCCCGACCAGGTGCGGCGGCGGATCAGCAGGCACGGTTCGCCCGGCTCGATTTGCAGCAGCGCACATTCCTGGGGGTCGGCGAGGATGGCTTCGACCACGTGCTCGCCTTCGGTCAGTGGCGCGACCTGATTCAGGTAGGCGTAGGGGGTTTGCAGGGTGAAGTCCTGGGCGAGGTAGTCCGGCGCGACCAGGGCGTTGACGAAACGGTCCTCGATTTGCACCGGGATGTCGTTCTCGTAATGCACGATCAGCGAGTGGAACACCTTCTGCCCTTCACGCATGTCCAGGGCCACGGCGCGCTCGGAGCCGGCGGCTTCTTCGCCCAGGGTGACGACCTTGCAGGTGTGGCGATGGCCGCGCGAGGCGATCTCATCGGCGATGTTGTGCACTTCAAACAACGCGGACTGGCTCTTGGGCTCGGCGACGAACGTACCGACCCCTTGCATGCGCACCAGCAGGCCATCGGCCGTCATCTCGCGCAGGGCGCGGTTGATGGTCATGCGGCTGAAACCCAGTTGGCTGACCAGTTCGCTCTCGGACGGCACGCGGTAATGGGGCGGCCAGTTTCCGCTTTCGATCTGCTGGGTAATCATCTGCTTGACGCGGGCGTACAAGGGCGCCGGACTGTCACCCATTTGGGCGGCCAGCGGGGAAACGGCAGGCGGAGTCGGCACAGGAAATCCTTGTGAATGATTAAAGGCTGCTAGCTTGCCGGAGTTTACCGGGCAGGCAAACGTCTGTATATGTATATACAAATAATCACGATGGGGTTTTGAACCATGTCCGCCTTCTTTGCCGAACGCGCACTGCTGCCCAGTGGCTGGGCTAACAATGTTCGTTTTGAGGTCAGCGCCGACGGCGTGCTGACCCATATCCAGAGCCAGGCCAGTGCCGACGGCGCCGAGCGCCTGCGCGGGCCGCTGCTGCCGGGGATGCCCAACCTGCACTCCCACGCGTTCCAGCGCGCCATGGCCGGGCTGGCGGAAGTGGCAGGTAACCCCAACGACAGTTTCTGGACCTGGCGCGATTTGATGTACCGCCTCGTCGGCAAGATCAGCCCCGAGCAACTGGGGGTAATCGCCCGCCAGCTGTACATCGAAATGCTCAAGGCCGGCTACACCTCAGTGGCCGAGTTCCACTACGTGCACCACAACCAGGATGGCCAGCCCTATGCCAACCCGGCCGAGCTGTCGCTGCAAATCAGCCAGGCCGCCAGCGCCGCCGGTATCGGCCTGACCCTGCTGCCGGTGCTCTACAGCCACTCAGGCTTTGGCGGCCAGGCGCCGAATGACGGGCAGCGGCGTTTTATCAACAGCACCGAGCGCTACCTCAGGTTGCAGCAAAGCCTGCAACCGCTGCTCGCCGCGAAGCCGGCGCAGGCCCTGGGCCTGTGCTTCCACTCCCTGCGGGCAGTCACGCCGCAGCAAATCAGCGAAGTACTGGCGGCCAGCGACAAGCAGTGCCCGGTGCATATCCACATCGCCGAGCAGCAAAAGGAAGTCGACGATTGCCTGGCCTGGAGCGGCTTGCGCCCGCTGCAATGGTTGTACGAAAACACTGAGGTCGATGGGCGCTGGTGCCTGGTCCACGCCACCCACGCCAACCCGCAGGAAGTCAGCTTGATGGCCAAGAGCCAGGCCATTGCCGGTTTGTGCCTGACCACCGAGGCCAACCTGGGCGACGGGATTTTCCCGGCCGTGGACTTCCTCGCCCAAGGCGGGCGCATGGGTATTGGCTCCGACAGCCATGTGTCGTTGAGCGTGGTGGAGGAATTGCGCTGGCTGGAGTACGGCCAACGCCTGCGCGACCAACGCCGCAACCGCCTGTATCGCGCCGATCAACCGATGGTCGGGCGCACCCTCTACGACGCGGCCCTGGACGGCGGCGCCCAGGCCCTGGGGCAGAACATCGGCGCCCTGGCCGTGGGCAAGCGCGCCGACTGGCTGGTGCTGGACGGCAACGACCCCTATCTGGCGACTGCGGACGGCGACGGCATCCTCAACCGCTGGCTATTCGCCGGCGGCGACCGCCAGGTGCGGGATGTGATGGTCAATGGGCTGTGGGTGATCCGTGATGGGCATCATGCAGGGGAAGAGGACAGCCGCCGCGCCTTTACCCAGGTGTTAAGGCAGTTGCTGGGTTGAACCCACGCCCTGTGTAGCAAGCGGGCTTGCTACGACGGTGGGGTTCTTCGCTCAATGCGAGGTCTTGGCCATCTGCCGGTCCGAGACGCGCCAGATCAGGCGGGTGGTGTCGTAGCCTTGCTGGCGGGCGCGGCTGAGCAGGTCTTCACGCTTGACCGCGTTGATTTCCGGGGTCCGCGACAGCAGCCACAGGTAGCGACGGCTCGGGCTGCCGACGATGGCGGTCTTGTAGTCGTCGCTGACGTACAGCACCCAGTAGTCGCCCTTGGCCACACCCGGCAGCAGCCTGCTGAACCAGGTGTCGAACTCAACCGACAGCTTGTCGGTCTTGCCCGGCACTTGCGGCGAGGCCGTGCCCCGGGCTTCTTCCCATTGCCAGTCCTGGGTCAGGCAGCGGTTGAGCACCGCGACGTTGCCGTCGGGCTTGAGGCTGTAATGGGCTTCGGACTGCGCGCAGTTGCGCTGGAAGTACATGGGTAGGCGCGCCAGTTCATACCAGGCCCCTTGGTAACGCTTGAGGTCAACCTGGTTGACGGTCTTGGGCGCCAACCCGTCATCGCCAGAAGTGGCGCAACCGGCCAAAGCCAGGCCGGCCATAAGAGCTATTACTAACCGCATCATTATTCTTCTCCCGTGGGCGCCAGGCCCCGGATTTACTTCAGGCCTTGCCCGGAGAACATCAACACTTTGTCACCGGCGTACTGCACGCTGATAAAGCTGTTTTTGTCGCCCCAGGTGCAACTGGACATGCCCAGGGCGCCGGAACAGTCGGTGGGTTTGCCCAGCAGGGATTCGACCTCGGCCTTGGGCATGCCCGCCGACAGTTTCGAGTAGTTTTCCTGATTGACCTTGCTGCATGCGGCCAACAACACGCAAAACGCCAGCAACGCGATAGATCGCAACGACATGGTGGAACTCCTGGGGCGAAAGGGGGAGGCATGGCTGCCAACCAGAAGCTTAGAAGAGAAAACCCCCATCTGGTTCCCCGTGTAACTGGGTATTTCTTGAACGGTAACGTCTTCATTTGCCAAATAAATCAGCCACTTCCTGAGGGCTGCGAACATTTCGTCGGTTTTGCCGAAAAACCCCTCACCTTTACCGCACGCCAGACGACATAGAAGCAGCACAAGCCCCCGCAGTGTGGCAAATTGCCTCCCCCCTCTCGCCGACCAGCCTTTGCGGTAGTAAACCTCCATGACCCGAAACATGAAATTCAGCCACAAGATCCTCCTGGCCGCCGCCCTGGTGGTCGCTGTGGCCTTCGCCTGCTTCATCCTGTTCAACGATTACCGCCAGCGCCAGAGCCTGCGCGCCAGTACCGAAACCTCGATGCAGGAACTGGGCAGCCTGACCACCGGCAATATCCAGACCTGGCTGGAAGGCCGCATCCAACTGGCCCAATCCCTGGCCCAGCAGATCGGCGTAGAAGGCGCCACCCCACAAAACCTGGCACGCAGCATCGGCCTGCCCGCCTACACCAGCAATTTCCAGCTCAGCTACTTCGGTGGCCAGGACGGCGCGATGACCTCGGTGCCTACCGGCAACCGCCCAGCCGACTACGACCCGCGCGTACGCGGCTGGTACAAAGCCGCCATTGCCGCCGGGCAAACCATCGTCACCGAACCCTACGTCTCGGCTTCTTCGGGCAAACTGGTCATCACCGTCGCCACCCCGGTGCAGTACCAGAACCAAACCATCGGCGTCAGCGGCGCGGACATCGACCTGAGCAGCGTCAGCGCCATCATCAACTCCCTGGACTTCGACGGTCACGGCCACGCCTTTATCGTCAACGCCCAAGGCAAAGTGTTGATCCACCCGGACAGCAAGTTGCAGCTCAAGACCTTGGCCGAACTCTACCCCGCCGCCACGCCTGCGCTGCGCAGCGGTTTGCAGGAAGTCGAGGTGGATGGCCAGGCGCAATTCATCGCCCTCACCCCGGTCAAAGGCGTGCCGTCCGCCGATTGGTACGTGGCCCTGGTGCTCGACCAAAACACCGCGTTCGCCATGCTTGGCGAGTTCCGCACTTCGGCCATCATCGCCATGGTGATTGCGGTGGTCATCATCATCGCTTTGCTGAGCATGCTGATCCGCCTGCTGATGCAGCCGCTGCTGACCATGGGCCGCGCCATGCACGACATTGCCGAAGGCGAAGGTGACCTGACCCGGCGCCTGACCATTCACGGCCACGACGAGTTCGGCACGCTGGGGGTGTCGTTCAACCGCTTCGTGGAACGCATCCACAGCTCGATCCGCGAAGTGGCCTCGGCCACCGGCCAGGTCAACGAAGTGGCAGTGCGGGTGGTCAGCGCCTCCAACTCGTCGATGCTCAACTCCGACCAGCAGGCCTCGCGCACCAGCAGCGTCGCGGCGGCCATCAACCAGCTCGGCGCCGCGGCCCAGGAAATCGCCCAGAACGCCGCCCTCGCCTCCCAGCACTCCAGCGAGGCGCGCAGCCTGGCCGAGGACGGCCAGCAAGTGGTGGACAAGACCATCGGCGCAATGCAGCAACTGTCGGCGAAAATCAGCGATTCGTGCGGCAACATCGAAACCCTCAACAGCCACACGGTGAACATCGGGCAGATCCTGGAAGTCATCACCAGCATTTCCCAGCAAACCAACCTGCTGGCCCTCAACGCCGCCATCGAGGCGGCCCGCGCCGGTGAGGCCGGGCGTGGCTTCGCGGTAGTCGCCGATGAAGTGCGCAACCTCGCGCACCGCACCCAGGACTCGGCGCAGCAAGTGCAGACAATGATCGAGGAACTGCAAGTCGGCGCCCGCGAAGCGGTCAGCATCATGACCGACAGCCAGCGCCAGAGCGAAACCAGCGTCGGCATCGCCAACCAGGCCGGCGAGCGGTTGGTCAGCGTGACTCAGCGCATCGGCGAGATCGACGGCATGAACCAGTCGGTGGCCACCGCCACCGAAGAGCAGACCTCGGTGGTGGAGTCGATCAACGTCGATATCACTGAAATCAACACCCTGAACCAGGAAGGCGTGGAGAACCTGCAAGCCACCCTGCGCGCCTGCGCCGACTTGGAACAACAAGCGGCGCGGCTCAAGCACTTGGTGGGCAGTTTCAGGATTTGAGCTGAGCGTTAGGGCTCTATCGCGAGCAGGCTCGCTCCCACACAAAAGCTATCCATTGTGGGAGCGAGCCTGGCCTAAAAGCGCGACCCCGGCCCCGCCAGAAACGCCACTTCCTCAGGCGTGCTTGCGCGCCCGAGGATGTCGTTGCGGTGGGGGAAGCGCCCGAACCGAGCGATCACCTGCTGGTGCCGCTGGGCGTAGTCCAGGTTGCTGGCGAACACGGCGCGCTCGTGCGGCGGTTGTTGATCGTGCAGTTGGCTGAAGCGCGAAACCGCTTCGTTCTGCACCGCCAGGTTTTCGCAGTGTTCGAACACCAGGTAGATGAACACGCGGCGGATCGGCGGCAATTGCCGGTCGAAATCCGCGGCAATGCCTTGGGCCACCAGGGCCTGGGCCCGCAGGTCACCGGAAAATGCTTTGGGGGTGTCGCGAAAGATCATGCGTGGCAGTTGATCGAGCAGTAGCACCTGGGCCAGCCAACCCTCGGGACATTGCGTCCACCCGGTCAATTCGCCGGCCAGGGCCTGCTCCACCAGGGCCGCGAAACGCGTGCGCGCTTCAAGGTCCTGGCTGTCACGCTTGCCGAACCATAACTCGCCCTTCTGTGCAGCCACTGCGTTGGGCTGTTCGGCTTCACCGAACCACCATTCAAGCAACGGCTGCCAGGGCGCGGTCATGGTTTATTCCTTGTGGTAGGCCGTCACGCGCTCGACTTCTTCTTTGGAACCGAGGAACACCGCCACCCGCTGGTGCAGGCCTTCTGGCTGGATGTCGAGGATGCGCTGGTGGCCGTCGGTGGACACGCCGCCGGCCTGTTCCACGAGGAACGACATCGGGTTAGCTTCGTACATCAGGCGCAGTTTGCCGGGCTTGGACGGCTCGCGGCTGTCGCGCGGGTACATGAACAGGCCACCGCGGGTCAGGATGCGGTGCACGTCAGCCACCATCGCGGCAACCCAACGCATGTTGTAGTTCTTCTTCAGTGGGCCGCTCTCGCCTTCGAGCAGTTCACTGACGTAGCGCTGGACCGGGGCTTCCCAGTGGCGCTGGTTGGACATGTTGATGGCAAATTCCTGGGTCGCGGCCGGGATGGTGATGTCTTCGTGGGTCAGCACGAAACTGCCCATTTCGCGGTCCAGGGTGAAGCCTTTGACGCCGTCGCCCAGGGTCAGCACCAGCATGGTCTGCGGGCCGTAGATCGCGTAACCGGCGGCGACCTGCTGGGTGCCTGGCTGCAAAAAGGCCTTTTCGTTCAGGGCTTCGTTCTGGCTCAGGTGTTCGTTGGGGCAACGCAGCACCGAGAAAATGGTGCCGACCGGCGCGTTGATGTCGATGTTCGACGAGCCGTCCAGCGGGTCGAACACCAGCAGGTACGCGCCTTTGGGGTATTTGCCGGGGATCTGGTAGGCGTTGTCCATTTCTTCGGACGCCATGCCGGCGAGGTGGCCGCCCCATTCGTTGGCTTCGAGGAGGATTTCGTTGGAAATCACGTCGAGTTTTTTCTGCACTTCGCCCTGCACGTTTTCGGTGCCCATGCTGCCCAGAACACCGCCCAGTGCGCCTTTGGAAACGGCGTGGCTGATTTCCTTGCAGGCGCGCGCCACGACCTCGATCAGGAAGCGCAGATCGGCAGGAGTGTTGTTGCTGCGGGTCTGCTCAATCAAATAGCGACTCAGGGTAACGCGGGACATGGAAGGCTCCGGAGGATGGGGGGCGAAAAACCCGCGCAGTTTAACGCGAGTGCGGGGGCAATTGCTCTTATCAGACGAGATTCAGCGGATTGAGTTCAGATTGGGCGGCCGCCACCATACTTGCCCGAATGCGGGGCACACCTGCGATGGTGGCATGCCTGCCGATAGAGAGGCAGCGGCTATACAGGCCCCATCGCGGGCAGGGCCCGCTGCCACACGGGCCTATTGTTTGCGCAGCAGGCTGAACGCCATACCCGCCAGCGCCAGCACACCCAGCAGCAGGACGGCCCACAGGCTGAGTTTTTTCCAGTCGGTGCCCGCGACAATCGGTAGCGGCTCGGTCAGTGGCCCGGCGACCGGGGCGCTGGCGACCGGCACGCTGGCGTCCACCCGAGCCTGGCCGAGGGTCGCCAGGCGTTCGGGGCGGTAATCGGGAATCAGGGTTTCCAGGCCCAGGCTCGCCGCTTTCGCCGTTGGGCTGCCCAGCGCCAGGGTGTAGGGCCCGGCACCGCGCGCAAGGAACACCACCTGGCTGGGGCGCACCGCCACGTACAGGGCCGGGGCGGCCAGGCCGAGGCCACCGCCGCGGCCGTCCACCGCGAGTTTGAGCTGCTGCACAGCCTGCCCGGGCAACTGCAGTTGGTCCTGCACCACGTCTTGGCCGTTCTGGCTCAGGCGATACAACAAACCGCCCCCCAGCGAGTACCACGGCGCGCTGCTGTCGCGGCGCCCGTAAAGCAGCACCGGGGCCAGGGTATTGGCTTCGCCCATTTCCAGGCGCAAGCGCTCGACACTCAGCGCCACCGGCAGTTGCCAGGTGTATTCGCCGTCCTTGACGCTGCTGCCGGTCAGGCGTTGCGACCACACCAGCGGCTGCGGCAGGCGCGTGCTGCTGGTGCTGCGCACTTGCACCGAGGTGAGCGCCGGCGCCGCTTGCGGGGCGTTCCACAGCAGGCGCAGGTAGCGCGCCGGTTGCCCGGGCAAGCTGACTTCATGCTGTTCGACCCGCTCGTCGGCGAACGACAGCCGTGCCACCTGCCCTTCGCCCCAGGCCCGCCAGCGCTGCAAGTCGTCGCTGGCCTCGATGCTGAACCGCTGGAAGCCGTCGCGATCGGTCCAGTCGAGGATCAACTGCTCCAGCGGTGCCTTGACCGCACTGGTATCGAGCAGCCAACCGCGCAGCACTTCCTCGCCGGCCTCAAGTTCAGTGGACGGCTCCACTTGCACCAAGGTGCCGCTGGCGTTCGACTGCACCCGCACGCTGGGCTTGGCCTCGGCCGCGTCGGCGGCGCTGTACAGCGGGAACCATTTCACCTCGTGCAGGTTGCGCTGTTCATGGGTTTGCGCCGGCTCCCGGGCCACCGCGTAGGCCATCGGCTCACCGGCGGCGTTGAACACCCGCACGTCCGCCAGGTCGCTGTGGCGTGCCAGCATCTGCACGGCCAGCGGCAACTCGAGGCGGTACCACGGGCCGTCGCCGCTCAGGGTCAGGGGTACTTGGGTGGCGAAGTCGCCGGGTTGGTCCTGGGCCTGGGCCTGGGCCGCCAGCGCCAGGCACAGGCCCAGCGCGCCCAGCCATCCGCGGTTCAGCGTTGCAATCAAGACGACACTCCTTGCTTTTCGTTACCCGCGTTGGCGGGCGTTTGCACACGTTTGGGCGGCAGCGGCGCGAAGTAGCCCACCACCAGCAACAGCACACCGACGCCGATAAACGAGACGATGCGGGCCAACCCGCCACGGTTGCTCAGTTCGACAAAAAACAGCTTGGCCACCACCAGCGCGATCAAGGCCGCACCCACCAGCCAGACTTCGCGGCGATGGCGCAAATGGCCGCCGATCATCAAGCCCAGGGCCATGAGGGTCCAGACGATGGACAACCCGGCCTGCACCCGCATCGACGCCAACAGCGCATCCAACTCAAAGGGGACGCCGCTCCACTGATGGGCGCCGCGCATCACCAGCGCGGTGAAGAACGCAAACAGCGACACCCCCACCAACAATTGCCCCAGGCGCTGTGCGTGGTCGGCGCGCAGGCCCCACTGGCCCCACTGGCCCGCCGCGCTGCGCGACCACAGGTACACGCCGAACAGGGCGAACAACAGGCCCAGCTCCAGCGGGTTGAGCAGCGGCACATAAGGCAGCGGCTCGGCGTTGCCCGCGCTAAAGGCGTTGGCCAGCCAGAACCACACCAGCATCAACCCCGCCAGCGGCAGCGCAGCGTACACCCGGTACTCGCGGGCATAGGCCGACACCGGCCACGGCCAGGCCCGGGGCAGCGCCGCCAGCACCAGGTACAGGCTGGGCAACAGCGCCCAACCCAACCAGCGCCAGGCGTTGTACTGCTCGGCCATCAGCACCATGGCGTAGCGCAATTCCAGCGCCAACACGCCGATCAGCAGCCAGCAACCCAGCACATGGGCCGCGCTCAAGGCCCTGGCAGGCAGCATCGGCGCCAGGCGCCGCAGGCTGAGGAAATGCACGGCGAACAGCAGCGGCCAGGCCAGCCAACCAAAGTCCACCGCTGGGTGATAGCCCTCGAAGTAGCCCGCGACCAGCACCACTGCCGCCACCGGCACCCACCCGGTGCACAGCAGGGCCAACATCGGCCAGCGCAACCGCAGCGCCAGCCACGCCCACAGCGCCATGCTCAGGGCCAGCGCCACCAGTAGCAGCGCGGTATGCAGGTCAGTCGGGGCAAAGCGCAGGATTTCGCTGGCCCAGGCCCGGGCCCACCAAAGCGCGCCCCACAACGACAACGCGGCAGACAAACGCGGTAGGTCCAGCGGCTGCCACGCCGTGGCCAAGGTTTGGCGATGCAGGCGCCACGCCCCGATCAGCCCCGCCAGGCCCAAGGCCAGCGGCGCCCAGAAACTGGCGTGGGCCAGCGCCGTGGCGCCTTCCGCCGCCGCCCGCCCCAGCCACGCCGCGAAGAACATCAACCCGGCGCCCACCTGCACCGCCAACGCGCACGCCACAACGGTGCGCGAAGCCAGGCGCAAACCCGCCAGTAAACTCAACAGGCCCAGCAGCGCCCAGCCGATCGTCGTGCCGGGCACCTGGAACAACAGCGGCGCCAACAGGTACACAAAGCCTAGCCCCGCGCCGGCCAGCCCCGGCAGCAACCAGCCTTCCCACACGGCCCGTTGTGGGGGCGCGGCGCGGCGCAGTTGCCAGAAGCTGAACAGCAGCGCCACCCCCAGCAGCAGCGCGCCCAACGGCGGGGCGTCGAGCAGGCTGGTCTGGCCGCCCCGCAGTTCGCTGACAAACGCCAGCGCCGCGCCCGCTTGCAGTAACAAGGCGAAGGCGCGGGCCATGACGCGCTGTTGGCGCAGGCCGAGCCAGACGATCCCGGCGCCCTCCACCGCCCAAGCGGCGGACGTCCAGCGCGCATCCAAACCCAGCGGGATGGCCAGGCTGGCGAAAATCACCCCCAGCGCCAGGCAGGTTTCGCTCAGCAACAAGGCGCGCCCGCCCGCCAGCATCCGGGCCAGCGCCATGTAGACGATCCCCAGCGCCAGGGCGCTGAACGCCGCCGCGAACTCCAAGTGCTGCACCAAGGCGAACTGCAAGCCGAAGCCCACCAGCGGCGGGCCGAATAGCAGCGTGCCGTCGACGTAATCGCCCTTGCGCGCCGCCCACTGCAACAGCGCTGCACGGCTGTCATCGGCCGGGGCACCGGGCATTTCCAGCAACCTGCGGCGGGTGAATAGCAAGCCAATGGCCAGGTACATCAGGAAGAACAGAATCAGGAACGGCTCGGTGCTCCACAGCAGTTCCGGTGTGTAGGCGCGCAGGCCCCACGCCAGGCCGATGCCGAAGGTGCCGACGAAGCCGATCACATTGAGCAGGCGCCAGGCCTTGAACCAGGCGATGGCCAGGATGCCGGTGTTGAGCAACGCGAAATAGCTGAACAGCGCCACGTGGCTACCGGCGCCGGTGGAGGTAAGGATGGGCGCGGCAAAGCCGCCCAGTGCGGCGGCCGCCGCCAGGGCGAGGGCGTCCTGGGTGACCGCCAGAATCGCGCAGAAGACCGTCACCGCCACCAGCAGGCCCAAGGCTGCGGTCGGGTCGATCAACGGGTGCAGGCGCATGGCTGCGAACACCGTGAGATAGAGCACGCCAATCCCCGCGCCCTGGAGCATCACGGCGTATTGGCGGTTGCGCAGGCGCAGCCACCAGCCCAGGCCCAGCAAGCCGAGGGCGACGGCAGCCACCCCGGCGTAGCGCAACTCCAGTGGCACCACCACGCCTTCGGTGGCGTAGCGCAGCAGGAACGCCAGGCCGAGGAACAACAGCAGCACCCCGACCCGCAACACGGTATTGCCGCCCAACAGCCAGTTGCGCGCCGAGGCGATGGCGCGGTCGATCAGGTTGGGTGTACGCGGCGGCGCAGGTTGCTGTGGCGCCGCGGGTTGCCAAGGGTCGGCGGGGGTTGGCTCGGCGGTGGGCAGGTCGGCGGGCAGTTCCCAGACCAGTTCCTGGGCGGGCGCGGTGGGTTCGGGCGCAGCGGCCATGACCGGTTCAGGCTCTACCGGTTCAGGCTCTACCGGTACTGGGGCGGGGGCGGGGGCTTGGACGTCGGCGGCCGGGCTTTCCACCAGGGCCAGGCGTTGCTCCAACGCGGCCAAGGCCTGGCCCTGCACTGCCGCTTGCGCGCCCAGGCGCGAGAGGACGATGGCCTGGCCCAGGCCCAGGCCCAGCAATGCGCCGACCAGGGCTTCGCCGGGCTCCTCGTCGAGCAGCCAGCCCAGCAGCAGGCCGATGAGCATGAACATCCATTGCATGGTGAGATCCCTAGTGGTTCGCGATGTTCTGCACCGACCGGCAGACCGCTATCGCGGGCAGAGCCCGCTCCCACTCAGGGGCAGGGGTACAGGAGCATGGGGCGCAGTGGGGCTGAGTATATCGGCCGCGCCGGGCTTGCCTAGTCCATGGCTTTCCATATGTCGGTGGCGTATTCGCGAATGGTGCGGTCGGACGAAAACCACCCCATACGTGCGCTATTGAGCACCGCCGAGCGCCACCAGGCGTCTGCGTCGTGCCACAGGGCCTCGACGCGCGCCTGGGCATCCCAATAGGCGTCGAAATCTGCACACACTAAGAAACGATCGTAATCGATCAGGCCATCGATCAATGCGGTGTAGCGCGCCGGGTCGTCGTGGGAAAACACACCGCTGCGGATGGCCTGGAGCACGTCGCCCAGGCGCCGGGACGCGGCGATATCGGGCGCGGCGTTGAACGCGCCGTCGCGCTTGCGCTGTTCCACCTGCTGGGCGCTGAGGCCGAAGATGAACATGTGCTCGGCGCCAATGCGCTCGCACATTTCCACGTTGGCGCCGTCCAGGGTACCGATGGTCAGCGCGCCGTTGAGGCCGAATTTCATGTTGCTGGTGCCCGAGGCCTCGAAGCCTGCGGTGGAGATCTGCTCCGACAGGTCCGCCGCCGGGATGATGCTTTCGGCCAGGCTGACGTTGTAGTTGGGCAAGAACACCACTTTGAGCAAGCCGCGCACGGTCGGGTCGTTGTTAATGGTGCGGGCGATGTCGTTGGTCAGTTTGATAATCAACTTGGCCTGGTGGTAGCTGGCGGCGGCCTTGCCGGCAAAGATCTTCACCCGTGGCACCCAGTCCACGCCCGGCTCGGCGCGGATCGCCTGGTACAGGGCCACGGTGTGCAGCAGGTTGAGCAGTTGGCGCTTGTACTCGTGGATGCGCTTGACCTGCACGTCGAACAGCGCCTCGGGGTTGATCGCCACGCCCAGGCGTTCGAGGACGATTTCCGCCAGGGCGCGCTTGCTGTGCAGGCGCTGCTCGGCAAATTGCTTGCGGAATTTGGCTTTTTCGGCGAACGGTTCCAGTTCGATCAGGCGCTGCTCGGCGCTGTCGAGCAGGTCCGGGCCCAGCGCTTGGACCATCAACGCGGTGAGTTGCGGGTTGGCCTGGTACAGCCAGCGGCGGAAGGTGATGCCATTGGTTTTGTTGTTGATGCGTTGCGGGTAGAGCCCGTGCAACTGGGCGAACACGGTGCTGCGCATCAGTTGGGTATGCAGGCCCGACACGCCGTTGACGCTGTGGGAGCCGAGGAACGCCAAGTTGCCCATGCGCACGCGGCGGCCGTTGTCTTCCTCGATCAGCGACACCGCGCGCAGCAGGTCGAAGTCATGGATGCCCTGGGCGCGCAGCGAGTCGATGTGCTGGGCGTTGATGAGGTAGATGATCTGCATGTGCCGCGGCAGCATGCGTTCCATCAGGCCCACGGGCCAGGTTTCCAGCGCCTCGGGCAGCAGGGTGTGGTTGGTGTAGGACAGGGTTTGCACCGTGACCTGCCAGGCCTGGTCCCAGGGGATCTCGTACAGGTCGACCAATTGGCGCATCAACTCGGCCACGGCAATCGAGGGGTGGGTGTCGTTGAGCTGGATCGAGGCATGCTCGCCCAGGCTCAGCACCGAGCCGTGCATGTTCTTGTGGCGGCGCAGCAGGTCCTGGAGCGAGGCCGAAACGAAGAAGTATTCCTGGCGCAGGCGCAGTTCCTGCCCCGCTTCGGTGCTGTCGGCCGGGTAAAGCACCCGGGAGATGCTCTCGGCCCGCGCCACCTCGGCCACGGCGCCGAGGTGGTCGCCGGCATTGAAGCGTTCCAGGTGCAGGTCTTCCATGGCCCGCGCGCGCCACAGGCGCAAAGTATTGACGCTGGCGCCGCGCCAGCCCACCACCGGGGTGTCGTAGGCCACGGCGCGCACGGTTTCGGCCGGCCACCAGACCTGGCGCGGCTCGTCGGTGTCGGCGTCGACCGTTTCCACGGCGCCGCCGAAGCCGATCGGGTAGATCACCTCCGGGCGCTCGAACTCCCACGGGTTGCCGAAGTCCAGCCAGTGCTCGGTCTGCTCCTGCTGCCAGCCATCGACAATCGCCTGGCGGAACAAGCCGTGCTCATAACGGATGCCGTAGCCATGGGCGGCAATGCCCAGGGTCGACATGCTTTCCATGAAACACGCCGCCAACCGCCCCAGGCCGCCGTTGCCCAGCGCCGCGTCCGGTTCCAGCAGGCGGATGCGCTCCAGGTCGACGTTGAGTTCGCCCAGGGCTTCGCGCGCCACTTCCAACAGGCCCAGGTTGCTCAGGCTGTCGTAAAGCAGGCGGCCGATGAGGAATTCCAGGGACAGGTAATAAACGCGCTTCTGGCCCTTGCGGTAGATCTGCCGGGTGTGGTCCATCCAGTGCTCGACCATGTGGTCGCGCGCCGCCAGGGCAATGGCCTCGAACCAGTCGTGGTCGAAGGCGTGATCCGGGTCCTTGCCCACGGCGTACGTCAGTTTGGTCAGGACAGCCTGGCGAAATGCGGCCACGTCTGCTTCGCGAACAACCAGTGGTTCTTGAGTCATCAATAGGACCTCGGGCGAGCATGAAATTGTCTGAGCCTAGACGGTGTGACAGGCACAGGGCGCTCTGGTTCGGCAGTTTCTGTCAGGGGGGGCCGAATAAGCATCTGGGATGCAGGGCGCGTGCCGAATAACTCGCCAATGGGCCGGTCATGGAAAAAAACCGGCGAAAGGTTGTTCAAAAATCCACCACTCCCGGTATGATCGCGCGCCCTGATGCACACGCCGGTATAAAGCCCCACATGATGAAGCCCAACCTGATCGCCGCCGCGGAAATCGACCGACTCGATACCTGGGCCAAATACTCCGCGCCCATGTGCGGCTCCTGCGTGTCCAGCTGCTGCACACTGCCGGTGGAGGTCAAGATCAAGGATCTGATCCGCATCGGCATAGTCGATGAGTTCGAGCGCGGCGACCCGCCGAAGAACATCGCCAAACGCCTGCAAAAAGAAGGGATCGTGGAGCGCTACAACCAGAAGTCCGAGATCTTCACCCTGCAGCGCATGAGCAACAACGACTGCCTGTACTTGGATCGTAAGAGCCGCCTGTGCACCATTTATGACAAGCGCCCGGACACCTGCCGCAACCACCCGAAAATCGGCCCGCGCCCGGGGTACTGCGCCTACAAGCCCAAAGAAGTGGCGCGCCAGACCACCACGCGGGTAATTGAGCGGTTCTGAGGCGCCTCAGAGGCCTTATCGCGGGCACGGCCCGCTCCCACAATCGAAATGCAGCCCCTGTGGGAGCGGGCTTGCCCGCGATAAGGCCCTGAACCCAGCCTACAAATCCAAAGCATAAAAAAACGCCCCCGGCCTTTCGACCGGGGGCGTTTTTCATTCAGCCTGAGTTAACTCAGTTCTTGGCTTTCTTGGCAGCGCGGGTACGCTCGCCTTCGTCCAGGATCTTCTTACGCAGGCGGATCGACTTAGGCGTCACTTCGCACAGTTCGTCGTCCTGGATGAATTCCAGGGCCTGTTCCAGGGTGAAGCGAACAGGTGGAACCAGGGCGATGGTTTCGTCTTTACCCGAAGCACGCATGTTGTCGAGCTTCTTACCTTTGGTTGGGTTGACGCCCATGTCGTTGTCACGGCTGTTCAAGCCAACGATCTGACCGTTGTAGATCTCTTGACCGTGTTCAACGAACAGCTTGCCACGCGCCTGGAGGGTTTCCAGGGAGTAGGTCAGTGCCTTGCCGGTTTCTACCGATACCAGAACACCGTTCTGACGGCCGGACATGTCGCCGGACTTCATGGTGTCGTAGCGATCGAAGATCGAGGTCAGGATGCCAGCACCGTTGGTCAGGGTCAGGAACTGGTTACGGAAACCGATCAGACCACGAGCAGGGATGTTGTATTCCAGACGCACACGGCCTTTGCCATCCGGCACCATGTTGGTCAGGTCGCCCTTACGCAGGCCCATCTCTTCCATGACCTTGCCCTGGGATTCTTCAGGGGTGTCGATGGTGACGTTTTCGAACGGTTCCTGCTTCACGCCGTCAACCTGACGGATGATGACTTCTGGACGACCAACGCCCATTTCGAAGCCTTCGCGACGCATGGTTTCGATCAGTACCGAGAGGTGCAGCTCACCACGGCCGGATACCTTGAACTTGTCGGCCGAGTCGCCTTCTTCAACGCGCAGTGCCACGTTGTACAGCAGCTCTTTGTCCAGACGTTCCTTGATGTTACGGGAAGTCACGAACTTGCCTTCTTTACCGCAGAAAGGCGAGTCGTTGACCTGGAAGGTCATGGAAACGGTTGGCTCGTCAACGGTCAGAGGCTTCATCGCCTCGACATTGTCCGGCTGGCACAGGGTGTCGGAGATGAACAGCGAGTCCATACCGCTGACGCACACGATGTCGCCGGCGAAGGCTTCTTCAACGTCGATGCGGTGCAGGCCGTGGTGACCCATCAGCTTCAGGATACGGCCGTTACGCTTCTTGCCGTCGGCGCCGATAGCCACAACCGGGGTGTTCGGCTTGACGCTGCCACGGGCGATACGGCCAACGCCGATAACACCCAGGAAGCTGTTGTAGTCCAGTGCCGAGATTTGCATCTGGAACGGGCCCTCACGGTCAACAGTCGGCGCCGGTACGTTGTCGACGATCGACTGGTACAGCGGGGTCATGTCTTCGGCCATGTCGGTGTGTTCCAGACCGGCAATGCCGTTCAGGGCCGAGGCGTAGACGACTTTGAAGTCCAGCTGTTCTTCGGTGGCGCCCAGGTTGTCGAACAGGTCGAAGATCTGGTCCAGAACCCAGTCCGGACGTGCGCCCGGACGGTCAACCTTGTTGATGACCACGATTGGACGCAGGCCGGCTTCGAAAGCCTTCTTGGTCACGAAACGGGTTTGCGGCATAGGGCCGTCTTGTGCATCAACCAGCAGCAGAACGGAGTCGACCATCGACATCACACGCTCTACTTCACCGCCGAAGTCGGCGTGGCCCGGGGTGTCCACGATGTTGATGTGGTAGCCGTTCCAGTTGATGGCGGTGTTTTTCGCCAGGATGGTAATACCGCGCTCTTTCTCCTGGTCGTTGGAGTCCATCACGCGCTCGTCGTTGAGCTCGTTGCGCTCCAGGGTGCCGGATTGACGCAAGAGTTTGTCTACCAGGGTGGTTTTACCGTGGTCAACGTGAGCAATGATGGCGATGTTGCGTAGATTTTCGATCACTTGTGTATCTCGATCAGAGGATTCGGTGTGCTGACAGGTCGTGGCAGCGATTTTCAATAGAGTCAGGCCTTGCCGTTACAGCTTGACGGCGGCGTCGGGGGGCCGGTGACGCAGGCCACAGGCGTACAGCCCCGGGCTCTTAGCTCGGTCGATAAACGCGCACATTGGCATATCCCTCACTGAGCAAATGGTGGGCATGCAGGCGACTCATCACGCCTTTGTCGCAATACAGCAGGTACTGGCGAGTAGGGTCCAGTTCCTTGAAACGAGCGTTCAATGCATAGAACGGCAACGCTTGTACGTCGATGCCGGCAAGCTCCAGCGGCGCGTCCTCAACGGCATCCGGGTGACGGATGTCGATGACGATCTGGCCGGCCAGGGCTTCGCTGACTTCTTCGATCTGCAAATCCTGGCCCAATTCGTCGATCACCCGATCGATCGGCACCAGTTTGGCGTTCTCCAGCGCACGCTCGAGCACCGCCATGTCGAATTCTTTCTCTTCGTGCTCCACGCGCGGGCGCTTGGCGTGGGTCTTGGGGTTCACCGAAATGACCCCGCAGTACTCGGGCATGTGCTTGGCGAAGTCGGCGGTGCCGATTTCGTTGGCCAGGTCGATGATGTCCTGCTTGTGGCTGGCGATCAGTGGGCGCAGCACCAGTTTGTCGGTTACGCAGTCGATCACGGACAGGTTGGGCAGCGTCTGGCTGGACACCTGGGAAATCGCCTCGCCGGTCACCAGGGCGTCGATGTCCAGCCGGTCGGCAATCCGCGAGGCAGCGCGCAACATCATACGCTTCAATACCACGCCCATATGACTGTTATCGACTTTGCCGAGGATTTCCCCCAGCACTTCCTCGAACGGCACGCTCACAAACAGCACGCGCTGGGAGCTGCCGTACTTCTTCCAGATAAAGTGCGCGACTTCCATCACGCCCAGTTCGTGGGCACGCCCGCCCAGGTTGAAGAAGCAGAAATGGCTCATCAGGCCACGGCGCATGATCTGGTAGGCCGCCACCGTGGAATCGAAACCGCCAGACATCAGCACCAGGGTCTGTTCCAGGGCACCCAACGGATAACCGCCAATGCTGTTGTGCTGGCTATGGATCACAAACAACCGTTGGTCGCGAATTTCCATGCGCACTTCGATTTGCGGCGCCTTGAGGGAGATTCCGGCGGCGCCGCACTCGCGACGCAGCTTGCTGCCGACGTATTTCTCCACGTCCATGGAGCTGAACGGGTGCTTGCCGGCGCGCTTGCAGCGCACGGAAAAAATCTTGCCCTCAAGCTCACTGCCAAAGTGCAAACGGCACTTTTCGGTGATGTCGTCGAAGTCCCCCAACGGGTACTCGTCGACCTGCAAAAAATGCGCGATGCCGGGCATGCAGCTCAGGCGCTCGGTCATGTCCTTCAAGGCTTTGGGCTCGGTGACGCGGGTTTCCAGCTCGAGGTTGTCCCACACGCCGTTCACCACCACGGCCGGATCCAGGTCGCGGAGCACGGTGCGGATGTTCTTGGCCAATTGGCGGATGAAACGCATCCGTACCGGGCGGCTCTTGATGGTGATCTCGGGAAAGACTTTTACGATTAGTTTCATGAAAACAGCGCGCGCAGGGCCAGCCGAAAAAGGGGGGCGCGGATTATAGCGGAAATTGCTCAAGCTTTAACCAGTTAATCTGCAATTGGTTTTGCTCGCACTTTATTGGTGCGTTTTCGGTATTTACCGCCACATTGCAGTGCGTAAAAAAAGCGCTTTATACGGTTTGCACGTTTATAGGCGCGTAAAAGGGGCGCAAAACCCAACTCGGGGCACTGGCATGCAATTTGCTCCCTTGTGAGGCAGGTTGCCATGGCCGAGTATTCGCGCCCGCATCACCCACATTCCAAGGGCTCTCCACTACCCAGCCCGAATCCACCCCGGAGGACATATGTCGAAGTCGGTTCAACTCATCAAAGATCATGACGTCAAGTGGATTGATCTGCGCTTCACTGACACCAAAGGCACGCAGCACCACGTGACCATGCCGGCCCGTGATGCGCTGGATGAATCCTTCTTCGAAGAAGGCAAGATGTTCGATGGTTCCTCCATCGCGGGCTGGAAAGGCATCGAAGCCTCCGACATGATCCTGCTGCCGGACGACTCCACCGCCGTGCTCGACCCGTTCACCGAAGACCCAACGCTGATCCTGGTCTGCAACGTGATCGACCCTTCGACCATGCAAGGCTACGACCGCGACCCTCGCGCCATCGCCCACCGCGCCGAGGAATACCTCAAGTCCACCGGCATCGGCGACACCGTGTTCGTCGGCCCGGAGCCTGAGTTCTTCATCTTCGACCAAGTCAAATTCAAGTCCGACATCTCCGGTTCGATGTTCAAGATCTACTCCGAGCAAGGCTCGTGGATGACCGACCAGGACATCGAAGGCGGCAACCACGGCCATCGTCCGGGCGTGAAGGGCGGCTATTTCCCAGTTCCGCCGTTCGACCATGACCACGAAATCCGTACCTCCATGTGCAACGCCATGGAAGAAATGGGCCTGGTCATCGAAGTGCACCACCACGAAGTGGCCACTGCCGGCCAGAACGAAATCGGTGTGCAGTTCAACACCCTGATGAAGAAAGCTGACGAAGTTCAGACCCTCAAGTACTGCGTGCACAACGTGGCCGTGGCCTATGGCCGCACCGCGACCTTCATGCCTAAGCCGCTGTACGGCGACAACGGCTCGGGTATGCACGTACACATGTCCATCGGCAAAGATGGCAAAAACACCTTCGCCGGCGAAGGCTATGCCGGCCTGTCCGACACCGCCCTGTACTTCATCGGCGGCATCATCAAGCACGGTAAGGCCCTGAACGGCTTCACCAACCCTTCGACCAACTCCTACAAGCGTCTGGTCCCAGGCTTTGAAGCGCCGGTCATGCTGGCCTACTCGGCACGCAACCGCTCTGCCTCGATCCGCATTCCTTACGTCTCCAGCCCTAAGGCGCGCCGTATCGAAGCCCGTTTCCCGGACCCGGCTGCCAACCCGTACCTGGGCTTCGCCGCCCTGCTGATGGCAGGCCTGGACGGCATCCAGAACAAGATCCACCCAGGCGACGCTGCCGACAAAAACCTGTACGACCTGCCGCCTGAAGAGGCCAAGGAAATCCCGCAAGTGTGCGGCAGCCTGAAAGAAGCCCTGGAAGAACTGGACAAGGGCCGTGCGTTCCTGACCAAGGGCGGCGTGTTCAGCGACGACTTCATCGATGCCTACATCGCCCTCAAAAGCGAAGAAGAAATCAAGGTCCGCACCTTCGTACACCCACTGGAATACGAGCTGTACTACAGCTGCTAATCCGGTAACGCTTGCGCAAGCGGCGTAACAGAGGCCTCCTTCGGGAGGCCTTTTTCATGGCTGAAATCTCTGACATCAAAACCACCGCCCTTCCCTGGCGCGCGCCGCCGCGCCCGGCATTCCCCACCCGTCGCCCTGAGTAAGCTTGCCGGCCCAACCGACAACGCCCAAGGAAGACACCATGCTCAAACACGCCCGCGCCCTGGCACTCATGCTGCCCATCGCTTGCATCCTCTCGTTCGGCTGCACTCACCTGACTACCGGCAGCACCTCCACCACCCGTCAGGACAGCGCCCTCTAACACCCTCAGTGGGAGCGGGCCTGCCCGCGATGACAGCAGCCCATACATCCTAGATGCTGGCTGATGGCCCGCCCCCACAGAGGTTCACTCGCGCCCTGGCAAATAGCTCAGCCCCTCTATCCTCCAAGGCTCACGTCCCCGCCCAGCAGCCTTCGCACTTATGCACTATATTGGTGCAACACACCTCAACAAAGTAACTCCTCAGCCCATTTTGGTTCGAAACCACCCACCGATATTGGCCGTGCGCCACTAAACAGCGCCTCAAACGCCTGTTTCAAGGCTTTGGCGCTTCTTTTCGGAGCCTTGGTTTGGTTTTTGCATTTTCCTCGTACCAGCGCGTGCCCTACGGGCGCGACATGCTCCAAAAGAGGTCCTAATGACCATCAGCGACGCACTGCACCGCTTGCTTCTCGACAACCTGACCACCGCGACCATCCTGCTCAACGCCGACCTGCGCCTTGAGTACATGAACCCGGCGGCCGAGATGCTGCTGGCCATCAGCGGCCAGCGCAGCCACGGGCAATTTATCAGCGAGCTGTTCACCGAATCCGCCGAGGCCCTGAGTTCGTTGCGCCAGGCTGTGGAGCAGGCCCACCCGTTCACCAAGCGCGAAGCCATGCTCACCGCGCTCACCGGCCAGACCCTGACGGTCGATTACGCCGTCACCCCGATCCTGAGCAACGGCGCCACCCTGCTATTGCTGGAGGTGCACCCGCGCGACCGCTTGCTGCGCATCACCAAGGAGGAAGCGCAGTTGTCCAAGCAGGAAACCAGCAAGATGCTGGTGCGCGGCCTCGCCCATGAGATCAAGAACCCCTTGGGCGGGATTCGCGGCGCGGCGCAGTTGTTGGCCCGCGAACTGCCCGACGAAAGCCTCAAGGACTACACCAACGTCATCATCGAAGAGGCTGATCGCCTGCGAAACCTGGTGGACCGCATGCTCGGCTCCAACAAGCTGCCGTCCCTGGCCCTGACCAACATCCATGAAGTGCTCGAACGCGTGGCCAGCCTGGTGGAGGCCGAGACCCAGGGCGGCATCACCCTGGTGCGCGACTACGACCCGAGCATCCCCGACGTGCTGATCGACCGCGAGCAGATGATCCAGGCCGTGCTCAACATCGTGCGCAACGCGGTGCAGGCCATCAGCAGCCAGAACGAGCTGCGCCTGGGCCGCGTCACCCTGCGCACCCGGGCGCTGCGCCAGTTCACCATCGGCCATGTGCGCCATCGCTTGGTGACCAAGATCGAAATCATCGACAACGGCCCGGGCATCCCCGCCGAGTTGCAGGAAACCCTCTTCTTCCCCATGGTCAGCGGCCGCCCCGACGGTACCGGGCTAGGCCTGGCCATCACCCAGAACATCATCAGCCAGCACCAGGGCCTGATCGAATGTGACAGCCATCCAGGCCACACCACGTTCTCGATCTTTCTGCCACTGGAACAAGGAGCCACATCGACATGAGCCGTAGTGAAACCGTGTGGATCGTCGATGACGACCGTTCTATCCGTTGGGTGCTGGAAAAAGCCCTGCAACAAGAAGGCATGACCACCCAGAGCTTCGACAGCGCCGATGGGGTGATGAGCCGCCTGGCCCGCCAGCAACCGGACGTCATCATCTCCGACATCCGCATGCCCGGCGCCAGTGGCCTGGACCTGCTGGCGCGGATCCGCGAACAGCACCCGCGCCTGCCGGTCATCATCATGACCGCCCACTCCGACCTGGACAGCGCCGTGGCCTCCTACCAGGGCGGCGCGTTCGAGTACCTGCCCAAGCCCTTCGACGTCGATGAAGCGGTGTCGCTGGTCAAGCGCGCCAACCAGCACGCCCAGGAACAGCAAGGCCTGGAAGTGCCGCCCACCCTGGCCCGCACCCCGGAAATCATCGGCGAAGCGCCGGCGATGCAGGAGGTGTTCCGCGCCATCGGCCGCTTGAGCCACTCCAACATCACCGTGCTGATTAACGGCGAGTCCGGCACCGGCAAGGAGCTGGTAGCCCACGCCCTGCACCGCCACAGCCCGCGTGCGGCATCGCCGTTCATCGCGTTGAACATGGCCGCGATACCCAAGGACTTGATGGAGTCGGAACTGTTCGGCCACGAAAAAGGCGCCTTCACCGGCGCTGCCAACCTGCGGCGCGGGCGCTTCGAGCAGGCCGACGGCGGCACATTGTTCCTCGACGAAATCGGCGACATGCCCGCCGACACCCAGACCCGCCTGCTGCGGGTACTGGCGGACGGCGAGTTCTACCGCGTGGGCGGCCATGTGCCGGTCAAGGTGGACGTGCGCATCATCGCCGCCACGCACCAGAACCTGGAAACCCTGGTGCACGCCGGCAAGTTCCGCGAAGACCTGTTCCACCGCCTCAACGTCATCCGCATCCACATCCCGCGCCTGTCGGACCGGCGTGAAGACATCCCCACCCTGGCCAAGCACTTCCTCGCCCGCGCCGCCCAGGAGCTGGCGGTGGAACCCAAGCTGCTCAAGAGCGAAACCGAGGAATACCTGAAAAACCTGCCCTGGCCGGGCAACGTGCGGCAACTGGAAAACACCTGCCGCTGGATCACCGTCATGGCCTCGGGCCGCGAAGTGCATGTGGGCGACCTGCCGCCGGAATTGCTCAACCTGCCGCAAGACGCGGCGCCGGTCACCAACTGGGAGCAAGCCTTGCGCCAATGGGCCGACCAGGCCCTGGCACGCGGCCAGTCCAGCCTACTGGACAGCGCCGTGCCGAGCTTCGAGCGGATCATGATCGAAACCGCGCTCAAGCACACCGCTGGCCGGCGCCGCGACGCCGCCGTGCTGCTGGGCTGGGGGCGCAACACCCTGACCCGCAAGATCAAGGAGCTGGGGATGAAAATCGACGGCGGGGATGATGACGAGGCGGATGAGAGCTAGAAAACGGCGCTGCGAAGACAACCTTCTAAGGGAGCGGGCTGACCCACCATAGCGGTGGGTCAGGCACCCGCGATGGCGACTGCTCTACCGCTATCGCTGGCAGGCCCGCTCCCACAAAAACCCCCACAGTTTTCTTGCCCCCCACGCACCATTTCAAAGCGCCTCGCCCCGCCATCGTGCGCCGTCTTACCCCCGGCGCCCTTGCGCAAAAACACCAAAGCCCCGGATTCCGGGGCTTTGGTCATTCAAAAGTGTTTTTTCCTACAGTACGACGGACCTGGCACGCCCCCTGCAATAACACGGGTACTACCCAGTTTCGGGGACCTTGGTACAGGCAGGCCAAGAATCCCCTCTTTATATAGGGGCCAGGGCGCACGACGCGCCGGGCACCGATGCTTTTGGGGGCCCTGGTACAGGCAGGCCGGGAACTCCCTCTTTTATTCCTCCCGCAGGCGCACTTGCAGGCGCCAGCGCCCCTCGACCTCGGCGCCGGACCACTCGCCCCGCAAGGGCCGCGCCGCGACGAAGTTGAGCAACAACCCGGCATCCGCCGCCCGCACCCGCCAGTTCACGTCCTTGTCATTGACCTTCAACCGCCCGCGCTGCGCCTTGCCCTGAGCGTCGAACAGCAGCGCGACGGTGCCGTCGATGTGCTCGCCGTGCACCTTGGGCTCGACGTTGAACCACACCTGCACGCCATCGGCCGTCACCTCGATTTGCTGCAACTCCACCGGCTCCGGCGCCGTGAGGCGGCCGATCATCAGGCCCACCAGCAAACCGACAATCGCCAGCGAGCCGAACACCCGCGGCAATAGCTTCGGCCGCGGGTCGTCCGGGGGGGTATCATGCAGCCCATCATTACCTTCGGAGCCGTGCATGTTTCACGTCATCCTTTTTCAACCAGAAATTCCGCCGAATACCGGCAACGTTATCAGGCTGTGCGCCAACAGTGGCTGCCACCTGCATTTGATCGAGCCCCTGGGCTTTGACATGGACGACAAGCGCCTGCGCCGCGCCGGGCTCGATTACCACGAGTACGCCACCCTGCAACGCCACGCCGACCTCGCCAGTTGCCTTCAAAGCCTGGGCCAGCCGCGCCTGTTTGCCTTCACTACCAAGGGCTCGCGGCCCTTCCACGATGCCAGCTTCGCCGAGGGCGACGCCTTCTTGTTCGGCCCGGAAAGCCGTGGCCTGCCCGCCGAAGTACTCGACGCCCTGCCCGACGGCCAACGCCTGCGCCTGCCCATGCGCGAAGGCTGCCGCAGCCTAAACCTGTCCAACACGGTCGCCGTGGCGGTGTATGAGGGCTGGCGACAACTGGGTTTCAAGTAAGGGCCCCATAACAAATGTGGGAGCCGGCCTATGCGGAAGCTGGCGTGCCAGTTCCCACACAGGCCGGCTCCCACATGGGATCGGCGTCGCGGTTCGGACTACTTACTGAACCGTCGGCGAGCCTTCCTGCTGCATGCGTTGCAGTTCTTGCGCGTACAACGCGTCGAAGTTCACCGGCGCCAGCATCAGGGCCGGGAACGAACCGCGGGTCACCAGGCTGTCCAGCGCTTCACGCGCATACGGGAACAGGATGTTGGGGCAGAACGCGCCCAGGGTGTGGCTCATGGACGCGGCGTCGAGGTTCTTAATCAGGAAGATACCGGCCTGCTGAACTTCGGCGATGAACGCCACTTCTTCGTTTTCGCCGTTCTTGACGGTGACCGACAGGGTCAGCACGACTTCGTGGAAGTCGCCTTCCAGGGCCTTCTGGCGGGTGTTGAGGTCCAGACCGACACTCGGCTCCCAGGCCTGGCGGAAGATCGCCGGGCTTTTTGGCGCTTCAAAGGACAGGTCACGCACATAGATGCGCTGCAGGGAAAATTGCGGGGCGGTTTCTTCTTCGCTTGCCACTGTAGTCTGTTCGTCAGTCATCTCGGATCCTTCTTGATCGCGTGGTCTTCAGGTTTGGGAACTCAGGCCCGGAGCAGCGCGTCGAGCTTGCCGGCGCGGTCCAGGGCAAACAAATCATCACAGCCGCCCACGTGGGTGGTGCCGACCCAGATCTGCGGCACCGAGGTGCGGCCGGCTTTCTGGGCCATTTCGGCGCGCACCTGGGGTTTGCCGTCGACCTTGATCTCGTCGAAGGCCACACCCTTGCTGGCCAGCAGGTGCTTGGCACGCGAGCAGAAGGGGCAGTAATCGCTGGAGTAGACGACGACAGCAGTCATGTCACTTCACCAGCGGCAGGTTGTCGGCTTTCCAGCTCGACACGCCGCCCGACAGCTTGGCGGCGTTGTAGCCAGCCTTGACCAGTTCGCGGGCGTGAGTGCCGGCGTGCTGGCCCATGGCATCGACCAGGATGATGGTCTTGGCCTTGTGCTTTTCCAACTCGCCCACGCGCGCGGTCAGTTTGTCCTGGGGGATGTTCAGCGCGCCGACGATGTGGCCAGCGGCGAAATCCTTGGTTGGGCGGATGTCGATCACCACGCCGGCGTCCTTGTTGACCAGCGCGGTCAGCTCGCCCGTGCTCAGGCTGCGGCCGCCACCTTGCATCTGGTGAGCGATCAGCAGGCCCAGCAGTACGACGAAGGCGCCGACGAGCAGATAGTGATTAGTGGCAAATTCAATCAGGTGAGCAACCATCGAAGGAGGTTCCAGGGCGTTAAAATGTCGGCCAGTATACACAGCCGCCAATGCCGACCAAACCCCGCCCGGCGGTGACTTGGATTGAACTTGCCTTTAAACTGCCACTCCCTTTTTCACCGCCCTCCTTTTAACTTCGCCACGAGTGGACTCCATGACTACCACGCCCAAACCTTTGGTCCTGATGATTCTCGATGGCTTCGGTCACAGTGACAGCCACGAATCCAACGCCGTGTACGCCGCGAAAAAACCGGTGCTCGATCACCTGTGCGCCACGCAGCCCAACGGCTTGATCTCGGGCTCGGGCATGGATGTCGGCCTGCCGGACGGCCAAATGGGCAACTCCGAAGTCGGCCACATGAACCTCGGCGCGGGCCGCGTGGTGTACCAAGACTTCACCCGCGTGACTAAATCGATCCGCGACGGCGAGTTCTTCGAGAACCCGACCCTCTGCGCCGCCGTGGACAAAGCCGTGGCCGCCGGCAAAGCCGTGCACTTCATGGGCCTGCTCTCCGATGGCGGCGTGCACAGCCACCAGGATCACCTGATCGCCATGGCCGAATTGGCCTTCAAGCGCGGTGCCGAACACATCTACCTGCACGCCTTCCTCGACGGCCGCGACACGCCGCCCAAAAGCGCGCAATCGTCCATTGAGCTGCTGGACGAAACCTTCAAGACCCTGGGCAAGGGCCGCATCGCCAGCCTGATCGGCCGTTATTTCGCCATGGACCGCGACAACCGCTGGGACCGCGTGGCCCAGGCCTACAACCTGATTGTCGATGGCCAGGCGCAGTTCCACGCCGCCACCGCCCAGGAAGGCCTGCAAGCGGCCTACGCGCGCGGCGAGAGCGACGAGTTCGTCAAGGCCACCGCCATCGGTGCGCCGGTCAGGGTCGAAGACGGCGACGCCGTGGTGTTCATGAACTTCCGCGCCGACCGCGCCCGCGAGCTGAGCCGGGTGTTCGTCGAGGACGGCTTCAAGGAATTCGAGCGCGCACGCCAGCCGGCCCTGGCCGGGTTCGTCATGCTCACCCAATACGCGGCCAGCATTCCCGCGCCTTCGGCCTTCGCCCCGGGCAGCCTGGAAAACGTGCTGGGCGACTACCTGGCGAAAAACGGCAAGACCCAACTGCGCATCGCCGAAACCGAGAAGTACGCCCACGTGACCTTCTTCTTCTCCGGCGGGCGCGAAGAGCCCTTCCCCGGCGAAGAGCGCATCCTGATCCCGTCGCCGCAAGTGGCCACCTACGACCTGCAACCGGAAATGAGCGCACCCGAAGTCACCGACAAAATAGTCGACGCCATCGAAAACCAACGCTTTGACGTGATCGTGGTCAACTACGCCAACGGCGACATGGTCGGCCACAGCGGTGTGTTCGACGCCGCGGTCAAGGCTGTGGAATGCCTGGACCTGTGCGTCGGGCGTATCGTCCAGGCCCTGGAAAAGGTCGGCGGGGAAGCCCTGATTACCGCCGACCACGGCAACGTCGAGCAGATGTCCGACGCGTCAACCGGCCAGGCCCATACCGCCCACACCACCGAGCCGGTGCCGTTCATCTACGTCGGCAAGCGCGACCTCAAGGTGCGCGAAGGCGGCGTGCTGGCCGACGTCGCGCCGACCATGCTCAAGCTGCTGGGCCTGGAACAGCCCAAGGAAATGACCGGCACTTCGATCCTCGTCTAACCCCCAAAAAACCGGTGGGAGCGAGCCTGCTCGCGATGACGTCGGCACATCCAGCGGCCAAGTCGCCCGATGCGCCATCATCGTAAGCAGGCTCGCTCCTACCGTGGTTTCCAGGGTTTTTCGGGTCAGTCATCACACAGCCCCAATTGGGCGTTTTTTTTGCTGCCCATGGCGGGCATACTAGGCCGTCCCTTTCCCTGGTGTCGCCCGCCTCTATGCTTCGCGCCCTGATTGCCCTTGCCCTGACCTGCCTGCTCCAACCGGCCTTCGCCGACGAACGCGCGCAGACCCAACAACAGTTGGACGCCACGCGTCAGGACATTGCCGAGCTGAAAAAGCTATTGGGCAAGTTGCAGGAAGAAAAAACCGGCGTGCAGAAAGACCTGCGCGGCACCGAAACCGAAATGGGCAACCTGGAAAAGCAGGTCGAGACGCTGCAAAAAGAGCTCAAGAAGAGCGAATCCGAGCTGCAACGGCTCGATGAGGAGAAAAAAAAACTCCAGAGCGCGCGCGTTGAACAACAACGCCTGATCGCCATCCAGGCCCGGGCCGCCTACCAGAATGGGCGCCAGGAGTACCTCAAGCTGCTGCTCAACCAGCAGAACCCGGAAAAATTCGCCCGCACCCTCACCTATTACGACTACCTGAGCCAGGCCCGCCTGGAGCAGTTGAAGAACTTCAACGAAACCCTGCGCCAACTGGCCAACGTCGAGCAGGATATTGCCCTGCAACAGGCGCAGTTGCTGGTGCAAAAAAGCAGCCTCGACAGCCAGCGCGAAGAACTGGACAAGGTCCGCAAGGAGCGCCAGCAAGTGCTGGCCAAGCTCAACGGCGACCTCAAGGCTCGCGACGCCAGGCTCCAGGCCCGCCAGCAGGACCAGGCCGACCTGTCCAAGGTCCTCAAGACCATCGAAGAAACCCTGGCGCGCCAGGCTCGCGAGGCAGAAGAGGCGCGGCAAAAAGCGCTGATCGCCCAGCAGGAAGCCGAAAAAAAGCGTTTGCGTGAAGCCCAGGCCGACGCTGGCCAAAGCCCGCGCACACCGGCCAAGGCTACGCCTGGCGCGCTGGTTTCCAGCACCGGTGCGACCTTCGGCGGCGCATTTGCTTCAGCCCGGGGAAAACTTCCATGGCCGGTTGATGGTCGATTGCTTGCGCGATTTGGCGAAGGCCGCGGCGATGACGCCCGGACCAAGTGGGACGGGGTGATGATTAGCGCCTCGCCCGGCAGCCAGGTGCGGGCCGTGCACGGCGGGCGCGTGGTGTTTGCCGATTGGCTGCGCGGCGCCGGGCTGCTGGTGATCCTCGACCACGGCAACGGTTATTTGAGTTTGTACGGCCACAACCAGACGCTGCTCAAGGCCGCCGGGGATGTGGTCAAGGCCGGCGAGTCCATTTCCACTGTCGGCAGCAGTGGCGGACAGGACACGCCAGCACTGTATTTCGCTATTCGTCAGCAGGGTCACCCGAGTGATCCAGCACAATGGTGCCGCGCACAAGGATAAGCGCGCTGCCTTACTCAGGAGTTCGACATGCTGCATTTGTCCCGCCTCACCTCGCTGGCCCTGACGATCGCCTTTGTGATCGGGGCGCCGTTGGCGTTTGCCGCCGATACGGCGCCACTGCCAGCGGCCGCTACCACCAAGGCGCCGCTGCCACTCGATGAGCTGCGCACCTTTGCCGAGGTCATGGACCGCATCAAGGCCGCCTACGTCGAACCGGTAGACGACAAGACCCTGCTGGAAAACGCCATCAAGGGCATGCTCAGCAACCTCGACCCGCACTCGGCCTACCTGGGCCCCGAAGACTTCGCCGAATTGCAGGAAAGCACCAGCGGCGAATTCGGCGGCCTGGGCATTGAAGTCGGCGTCGAAGACGGCTTTATCAAAGTGGTCTCGCCCATTGACGACACCCCGGCGTCCAAGGCCGGCATCCAGGCCGGCGACTTTATCGTCAAGATCAACGGCCAACCGACCCGTGGCCAGAGCATGACCGAAGCCATCGACAAGATGCGCGGCAAGATCGGCGAGAAAATCACCCTGACCCTGGTGCGCGACGGCGGCACGCCGTTCGACGTGACGCTGACCCGCGCCACCATCCAGGTCAAGAGCGTCAAGGCGCAGTTGCTGGAGTCGGGCTACGGCTACATCCGCATCACGCAGTTCCAGGTCAAGACCGGCGACGAGGTGTCCAAGGCCCTGGCCAAGTTGCGCAAGGACAACGGCAAAAAGCTCAGCGGCGTGATCCTGGACCTGCGCAACAACCCCGGCGGCGTGCTGCAATCGGCGGTGGAGGTGGTCGATCACTTCATCACCAAGGGCCTGATCGTCTACACCAAGGGCCGCATCGCCAACTCCGAGTTGCGCTTCTCCGCAACCGGCAAGGACGAAAGCGAAGCTGTGCCGATGGTGGTGCTCATCAACGGCGGCAGCGCCTCGGCCTCGGAGATTGTCGCCGGCGCCTTGCAGGACCAGAAACGCGCGGTGGTCATGGGCACCACCAGTTTCGGCAAGGGTTCGGTGCAAACCGTGCTGCCACTGAACAACGACCGCGCCTTGAAGATCACCACTGCGCTGTATTTCACCCCCAACGGCCGCTCGATCCAGGCCCAGGGCATCGTGCCCGACATCGAAGTGCGCAAGGCCAAGATCACCAACGAGCAGGACGGCGAATACTTCAAGGAAGCCGACCTGCAAGGCCACCTGGGCAACGGCAACGGCGGGGCGGACAAGCCCAGCGGTTCCGGCGCCAAGGCCAAGCCCATGCCCCAGGACGACGACTACCAATTGGCCCAGGCCCTGAGCCTGCTCAAGGGCCTGAGCATCACCCGCGGCAACTGAGATGCGCCTGCGGTTGATCCTCGCCCTGCTGGGCTGTGTGGCCGGCGCCGCCCAGGCGGCGCCGAGCGACAGCCCAGCCAAGCCCCACAAGGCCTACCTGAGCCTTATCATCGACGACCTGGGGCAGAACCTGCCCCGGGATCGGCGTGTGCTGGCCCTGCCCGGGCCGGTCACCACGGCGATCATGCCCGACACGCCCCACGCCGCCGAATTCGCCCGCGAAGCCTATCGCGCCGGCAAAATCGTCATCCTGCACATGCCCATGGACCCGGCCACCGGGCCGTTCGCCTGGCACCCCGAACTGCCCATCGAGGAGCTGAAAAAACGCCTCGACGCCGCATTCAAGGCCGTGCCCTACACCAGCGGCATCAACAACCACATGGGCAGCCGCATGACCGCCCAACGGCCGGCCATGGCCTGGTTGATGGCCGACCTGCAACAGCGCCACAAATTTTTCGTCGATAGCCGCACCAGCGCCAGCACCGTGGCCGCCGCCGAGGCGCAGAAGATCGGCCTGGCCAGCGTCTCACGGGATGTGTTCCTGGATGACGAGCGCACCGAAGCGGCCATCGCCGCGCAGCTTGAAAGCGCCATTGTCCTGGCGCAAAAGCACGGTTCGGCGGTCATCATCGGCCACCCTTACCCGCAGACCCTGGCGGTTTTACAGCGCGAATTGCCGCGCCTCAAGGCCCGCGGTATCGAATGGATCGACATCCGCCAAATGATCGGCGTGCGCAGCAACCGTGCAAGCGCTGCCCACGGCAACGACGGCACCTACCGCTAGCGCCGGCCCCATAGATAGCTACCGCTTTTCGCACCGCAGTTCCTGATTAGGTAGTGCACCACCCCGCAATCGGCGGGGTGCCACTGACCCATAAGGAGCGACATGAACACACCCTCTTCACTTTTCGGCGCCTTGCTCGCAGGCGTTCTATGCGTCCCCGTGCTGGCCTCACCCAGCGATTTTGGCGCCAACCTGGCCAACCTCACCCCTTCCCGGCTGCTGACCAACGACCGCGGCCAAAACCGCCACTGGTCCGGCGTAGGCCGCGTGCGCAACGAAACCAACACCCTGTGCACCGCCAGCCTGCTCGACACCCGTAACGGCGAAGGCAACGCCACGGGCCCGGCCTATATCATCACCAGCAGCCATTGCATCCACCGCACCAACGAGTTCGTGCACAAGGACATGCCGCTCAAGGGCAGCATCTCGTTCAACTACTTCGACGACACCCTTGCCACCCTCAAGACCTATCCCCTCAAAACCCTGAAGTGGAGCAGCAGCCAGGGCGTGGACCTGGCGATCATCGAACTCGACAGCGCCCTGGCCACGCTGATCGACAACGGCATCACCCTGCTGAAACTGGCTGAAGAGGCACCCGCAGACGGCAGCGAC
Source organism: Pseudomonas sp. MF08817 (assembly GCF_059862705.1). Taxonomy (NCBI): domain Bacteria; kingdom Pseudomonadati; phylum Pseudomonadota; class Gammaproteobacteria; order Pseudomonadales; family Pseudomonadaceae; genus Pseudomonas; species Pseudomonas sp. MF08817. Next base: position 42,549 of record NZ_JCBCUY010000030.1, on the reverse strand, counting down.
ATCCTGGCCCTGAGCGCCCCGGCCTGGGACACCCTGCGCCTATCCGCCTGCACCCAGCAGGCCTCGGCGGAAATCGTCGAGCAGCCCTACGTCTGGCGCGTAACGATGAAAAACCAATGCCAAGGCATCGCCCCGGGCAGCTTCGGTGGGCCCCTGCTCAACCGCCACTCCAACGAGATCTTCGGCATCCTCGGCACCAGCACCCGCGGTTCCAATGCCGATAAGAAATGCCAACGCGACGCCCCCTGCGAGGTCAAGAACGGTATCGCCACTCGCCACGCCGACAGCAACTACGGCAGCCCGGTCACCTTCCTGCGCAGTTGTTTTGTCGAAGGTGTGCTGCACAGCAATAGCGACACCTGCGACCTCTACCCCACCACCGTCATCGGCTTCAAGAACCCGCAGCCGATCAAGCAGTACTACGTCACGGCCAACAAAGGCTCCAAAAGCATCATCCCCACCTGGGACCTGAGGTTCACCATCAACACCCCGTTCTACCGCTACAAAACCACGCGCCGCGCCATCGACTGCGAAAACCCGGCCCTCTACAGCGCCCCCGTAGCCGCCGAAAACGCCTACATCAACGACCCCATCGGCCCGCAGACTGGCATGCACATGCTGTGCGTGGTCGGCGTCGAATCGGCCGAGCAGCCCGTCACCCCCGGCATGATGAAAAATGCCCTGACCCTGGCAGTGGAACTGGCTGAACCGGGCCCGGCGCGCACCCCGGACGTGAGCATCAGCCTCGATAAGGAAGGGCTGCAGGCTTACACCGTGAAATGGAAAATGGCCCCGCCCTTCATGAGCCGCTACACCTACAAAATGGGCCCAGCCCACAGCACTGACTGCCTACGCCCTGTAGGCTACCTGGCCATCCCCCTGCCGCGACCAGAGCCGGAAGACGACGATGAGGGTGAAGATATTTATCACCACCCGTTGGAAGACCAAGCCATCACTCCCGCCGATGATGACTTCATCCAGATAGTCAGCACCAACACCCACCCGATCAAAATCTGCACCTATGCCTACGACCAGGCCGACCAGCCTTCGACGTTACGTGTGGATATTCTCAAGCCGCGCTAACCGGCCACATCTCATCCAAGGCAATGACAGGAGTCGAAACCCATGGACCCCTTTAGATATAAAGATCTGCAAATAGGATTTACCGAGCACTTTATTTACCTATGGAATAACCGGCACCCGATGGCAGGAACAATCGGCAGCCAGAAAGCCACTTTCTGGCGCCCTAGAATTTCTCAGCAACTGTTCGGCTATCATCCCGTCGGAGACTGTATTTACCCACACTTCGATGACATCAATTACAAACACATGGTCCCCATCGTGCGTGACATAGAGGGTGCTCAAGGCACCGCGCTACGTGAACCGCTCTCGTATGAGCAGGTATGGGACAGCGAAGGATTCAATACGCAAAACCATAAAGGCAGTTGGAACACGTCCCTATGGCGCCCGATACCGCCACCCGGTTACGTCGCGATGGGCCTGGTGGTGGGCAATGGGCTGGAGCAGCCCCGTACGGATGCCGTGCGCTGCCTGCGCGAAGACCTGGTTATTGAGTCATCCATCGGCGACCTCATCTGGAGCAACCGTGGCTCCCAGGCAGATAAGGACTTCAGTGCCTGGGACATCACCCCTCCAGCGGCGTTGGCAGGCGAAGTCTACTTCTGCGCGAACACGTTCGCGGGTATTGGCGCCTATACCAAACCAAACACCATGGCCACGGCTTACGCCTTGCGAGTCAGTATGCCCGTGACGGCAACCATACCCGCCGATGCTCCGCAGCTTACAAGCCATGCCGAACCTTCAAGTCTCGACAGCAATACACGCACGGGCTTCACTGAACTTCCCTGGTTCACGATAAAAGACCCGCAACTGAGTGCCTTTGAACAAGTATCGCAATCGCCAACTTATAAAGTGGAAAGAACCGACCGCTACATCCTGATCGGCCACGGGCATAACACTGCTGAATCGCCCCAACGCTATAACTGGTCTACGACGACGGGCATCAACAGCGCCGCCGCCAATACCTTTAGCGCAACAACCTCAATTGACATCAGGGCGCCGTGGGCAGTCGCAACGCACTTCAAGGCATCGGCAAAGTTGAGTGCAATAACCACACCCCAAGGCTGGTCAGAAGCAAAAACCCTGAACATCTGGAGTGATATTGCGCCCAATACGGCCCTGGCCTTTTACTTGGTCGAGAGCCGTTACAGGTTGCTTCGCAAGGACGGGAGCCAAATAGGGGAAACCTTGTTGTACAAGGATGACCAGGCCAGTTACTGGACCGAATATCCACAGGGCAACGCCTGCAAGGTGGGCATAAAACTCAACTCAAGTGCCAGCAGGGCCGATCAGAGATAGCGCGCCATGATCCGCTCCACCTCGCCTTCTTTGCGCAGTTGATCGAGGGCGAGTTGTAGTTTGCTGACGATCTCGTCCGGCACATCCTTGTTCAACGCCAGGTACAACTCGGCGCTGTGGAAACGCAGCACCGTTTTGAGACCGGTGACCCCCTCCTGCCGGGCAAGGTAACGGCCGGCCGGGTCGCCGGTGGCCCACAGGTCGATCTGGCCGCTGACCAGTTTGCGCGCATTGTCCTGGTCCCGTAGCGCCACGATGGGCGCCAGGCCCTGCTTGGTCAGCGTCTCGGCAATGGCATCGCCCTTGTAGGCGCCGATCTTGTATTTGCGCGCCTGCTCCAGGGTTTGCAGGGTGATTTTGCTATCGGCGCGGGCGAGCATGATCCAGTCGTCCGGGCCGATGGGGCCGACCCATTTGAACAACGCTTCGCGGTCGGGCAGTCGCGCCATGACGAACACGCCGTAGCCGGGTTTTTCCAGGGCCAGTTTGTAGATACGTTCCCACGGGAAGCGCAGGGTCAGGCTGTAGTTAATGCCGGCACGTTTGAACATTTCCCGCACGATATCCACGGCGATGCCGTCGATATTCTCGTCCTGGGCGAAGTTCTTACCGTTTTTTGCCATGTTGTAGGGCGGAAAGTTTTCCGTCAGCAGCACCACGCTGGGGCGGTGAGGCTCAGCCGCCCACGCCGCGCCAGCGAGGAGCAACGCGGCGCTGGCCAATACAGGAAGAAAGCGTTTGAGCATGACGGTTACCCAAATCCATGGCGTGGCCCAGAGTGCCGTGAGCCCGCCATGCTGTCCAGTAGCCAGTGGTGCTAGCGCACGGTAATCCCGCGGGCCGCCATGTAGGCCTTGGCTTCGGGGACGGTGTATTCGCCGAAGTGGAAAATACTCGCCGCCAACACCGCGCTGGCGTGGCCTTCGAGGATGCCGTCGGCCAGGTGCTGGAGGTTGCCGACACCGCCAGAGGCGATCACTGGGATGCCCAGGGCATCGCTGATGGCGCGGGTCACGCCCAGGTCGAAGCCGTTTTTCATGCCGTCCTGGTCCATGCTGGTCAGCAATATTTCGCCGGCGCCCAGGCCTTCCATCTTCACCGCCCACTCCACCGCGTCCAGGCCGGTGGGCTTGCGCCCGCCGTGGGTGAAGATTTCCCAGCGCGGGGTTTGGCCCGGCAGCGAAACCTTCTTGGCGTCAATGGCGACCACGATGCACTGCGAGCCGAAATGCTGCGCGGCCTCGCCGACGAACTCGGGGTTGAACACCGCCGCGGTGTTGATGGACACCTTGTCCGCCCCGGCATTGAGCAGGTTGCGGATGTCTTGCACGGTGCGCACGCCGCCGCCCACGGTCAGCGGGATAAACACCTGGCTGGCCATGCGCTCGACGGTGTGCAGCGTGGTGTCGCGGCCATCGACGCTGGCGGTGATATCCAGGAAGGTGATCTCGTCCGCACCCTGCTCGTCGTAGCGCCGGGCGATTTCCACCGGGTCGCCCGCGTCGCGGATGTTCTCGAACTTGACGCCCTTGACCACACGGCCGTTATCCACGTCCAGGCAAGGGATGATGCGTTTGGCCAATGCCATGGGGGCTCATCTCCGATAAGAGTTATTAGCGGCCAGCTACAAGCGGCAAGTAGAAGCGGTTGGCTTTTGCTTGCCGCTTGTAGCTGGAAACTTGCCGCTTAAAACGTGCTGCTTGCCGCATCGCAGAGCGCTTGCGCCTCGGCCACGTCCAGCGTGCCTTCGTAGATCGCACGGCCAGTGATGGCGCCGATGATGCCAGGGGCCTTGGCGTCCAGCAGGGCCTGGATGTCGCCCAGGTTGTGGATGCCGCCGGAGGCGATCACCGGGATCCGGGTCGCGGCGGCCAGGGCCGCGGTGTAGGAGACGTTGCAGCCCTGCATCATGCCGTCTTTGGCGATGTCGGTATAAACGATGGCCGACACGCCGTCGCTTTCAAACTGCTTGGCCAGGTCGATCACCTGCACGGTGCTGATTTCGGCCCAGCCGTCGGTGGCGACGAAACCGTCCTTGGCGTCCAGGCCAACGATAATCTTGCCCGGGAAGGCGCGGCAGGCCTCGGCCACGAAGGCCGGGTCCTTGACGGCTTTGGTGCCGATGATGACGTAGCTCACACCGGCCTTGACGTAGTGTTCGATGGTGTCCAAGGAGCGAATACCGCCGCCGATCTGGATCGGCAGGTTCGGGTAGCGCTTGGCGATGGCGGTAACCACTTCACCGTTGACCGGTTGGCCTTCAAAGGCGCCGTTGAGGTCCACCAGGTGCAGGCGCCGGCAACCGCCGTCCACCCATTTGGCAGCCATGCTCACCGGGTCGTCGGAAAACACCGTGGAATCTTCCATGCGGCCCTGGCGCAGACGCACGCAAGCGCCGTCCTTGAGATCGATAGCGGGAATAATGAGCATGCTTTTTCCTTCGTCAAAAGAGCTGCGAGCTGCAAGCTTTAAGCTGCAAGCAGGCATGCGTATCAATTCTTGCAGCGTGAAGCGCGAAGCTTGCCGCTGCTCTAGTTTTTCTCAAGCGCCCATAAGTCGCTTTCGATGCTTTCAAAGCGCTCTTTGAGGTGCGCTTGCACGTCGAAAATCGCCCGGTTGTAGTAGTGCGGGGCGATTTCGCGGGTGAATAGCTCAAGGATTTCCGCGGCCTCGAACGAGCCCAGGTCGAGCTCGAAACGGTCCTGCATGAAGCGCTTGATCTTGTGGTTGGCCTCGCTTTCCTGCTCGGCGGTGAGGGTCAGGATCGGCGGCTTTTTTTTCGCGGCCATTACCAGCGCCCGTCCCAAGTGGCGAAGTTCTGCAGCAATTGCAGGCCATGGGTGTGGCTCTTCTCCGGGTGGAACTGCACCGCGAACCGCGAGCCATCGGCCAGGGCCGCGGCGAAGTCGACGCCGTAATGGCCGCTGCCCACCACCTGCTGCGCATTGGCGGCGGCGATGTAGTAGCTGTGCACGAAGTAAAAACGCGCCAGGTCCGGGATGTCGTGCCACAGCGGGTGCGGCACCGACTGGCGCACTTCGTTCCAGCCCATATGCGGCACTTTCAGGTGTTCGCCGTCTTCGTGCAGGCCCTTGCCGAAGAACTTCACGTTGCCGGGGAACAAGCCGATGCAATCCACCCCGGCGTTTTCTTCGCTGTGGTCGAGCAACGCCTGCATGCCCACGCAAATGCCCAGGAACGGGCGATCCTGGCTGACTTCGCGCACCAGGGCATCGAAGCCCAGGCGACGAATCTCGGCCATGCAGTCGCGGATCGCGCCGACACCGGGGAACACCACGCGATCGGCTTCGCGGATCACGTTGGCGTCACTGGTAATCAGCACCTTGCCCGCGCCCACGTGCTCCAAGGCCTTGGCCACCGAATGCAGGTTGCCCATGCCGTAGTCGATGACGGCGACGGTCTGCATTACAGAACGCCTTTGGTCGATGGCATTTGCCCGGCCATGCGGTCATCGAGCTCCACAGCCATGCGCAGCGCACGGCCGAAGGCCTTGAACACGGTTTCGATCTGGTGGTGGGTGTTGCTGCCCCGCAGGTTGTCGATGTGCAGGGTGACGTTGGCGTGGTTGACGAAGCCCTGGAAGAACTCCTGGAACAGGTCCACATCAAAGCCGCCCACGGTGGCGCGGGTGTAGGGCACGTGCATTTGCAGGCCGGGGCGGCCAGAGAAGTCGATCACCACGCGCGACAGCGCTTCGTCCAGCGGCACGTAGGCATGGCCGTAGCGGCGGATGCCTTTCTTGTCGCCAATGGCCTTGCTGAACGCCTGGCCCAGGGTGATGCCGACGTCTTCCACCGTGTGGTGGTCGTCGATATGCAGGTCGCCCTTGCTTTCGATATCCAGGTCGATCAGCCCATGACGGGCGATTTGATCCAGCATGTGCTCAAGAAAGGGAACGCCGATATCGAATCGGGCCTTTCCAGTGCCATCCAGGTTGATCGAGGCTTTGATCTGGGTTTCCAGAGTGTCGCGCTCGACGGATGCCTTACGTTCGGCCATCACCAGCTCCGCAAAATCATTGGGCGAAAAAGGTGGCCATTATAGGGTGCCCGGGCGCCAAACAGAAACCTCATGAGCACATCCCCGATGGGCTGGAGGCCGCGCCGTCAGGGGTGTACATGTGCGTACAAGCTGGTTTTAGCGGACCGGGTTTGCCGTGCGAGATGGAGGAATGCGGGCTTGTGTGGGAGCGGGCCTGCCCGCGCTTGCAGAATGTCGATCAACATCACCTTTTCTGACACGCCGCCGTCGCGGGCAAGCCCGCTCCCACAAAGGAGGTTAGTGAAACAACACCGCCGTCTTCTGCAACGTCACCCACACCCCCCACGCCAACGGGACGCCCACCGCCAGCCAGGCCGCAACCACCCAGGGCCGGCTGCTTTCGCTGGCCTGCCATTGCAGCACCGTGCTGCTGTCGGCGCCTTTGTCGTGGCCCAGGGCCTGTTCGGCGGCGAGTTGGGCGTCGGTCATGAAGTATTTGTCCGCCACCGGCCGCACCAGCAGGTTGCAGAGGAACCCCAGCACCAGCAGGCCGGCGAGGATGTACAGGGTGATGTCATAGGCCGCCGCGCGCTCGACGCCGATGCTCAACTGATATTCGCGCAGGTAGTTCACCAGCACCGGCCCCAACACCCCGGCCGCCGCCCACGCGGTGAGCAGGCGCCCATGGATGGCGCCGACCATCTGTGTGCCGAACAGGTCCGCCAGGTAGGCCGGCACCGTGGCGAAACCGCCGCCGTACATCGACAGGATGATGCAGAACGCCGCCACGAACAGCGCCACGTTACCCAGGTGGCCGAGGTTGGGGATCAGCGCATACAGCGCAAAACCCAGGGCAAAGAACACGAAATAAGTGTTCTTGCGCCCCAGGTAGTCGGAAAACGACGCCCAGAAAAACCGCCCGCCAATGTTGAACAGGCTGAGCAAACCGGTGAAGCAGGCAGCAATGGCGGCGACCTGCGCCAATTGCGCGGCATCCAGTTGGCTGAAGGTCAGGTCGTTGCCCAGCAGTTTGCCGGCAAACACCTCCTGCAACAGCGGCGAGGCCATGCCCAGGATGCCGATGCCCGCCGAGACGTTCAGGCACAGCACCAGCCACACCAAAGCAAACTGCGGGGTTTTCCAGGCCACGCTCACATGCACATGGCGGTGGGTAATCATCGCGTTGGCGGTTTTTTTCGCCGGTGGGCTCCAGCCTTCAGGCTTCCAACCGGTGGGCGGCACGCGGTAGGCCAGCGCACCGCCGATCATGAACACGAAGTAAATCGCCGCCATCACCACAAAGCTCTGCCACACGCCGACGCTGGTGGACGAGGCGAAATGGCCCATCAGCAACGCCGCCAGCGGCGCACCGACCATCGCCCCGCCGCCAAAGCCCATGATCGCCATGCCGGTGGCCATGCCGCGTTTGTCGGGGAACCACTTGATAAGGGTCGAGACTGGCGAGATATAACCCAGGCCCAGGCCGATACCGCCGATCACCCCGGAGCCGAGCCACATCAGCCAGATCTGGTGGGTGTAGACCCCCAGCGCGGAAATCAGCAAGCCACCGCACCAGCACAACGCCGATACCACACCGGCCTTGCGCGGCCCGGCGTGCTCCAGCCAACCGCCCCAGACAGCCGCCGAGCAGCCCAGGAAAATGAAGAACAGGGTGTAGATCCAGCCCAACATGGAGATCGGCCAGTCGCACTGCGCCGAAAAAACCTGCTCGATAAACCCGGTGCCCGGCGCGCAGGCCACGGCCGTGGTCACGCCCCACGCCTTGGACAGCGGAATCCAGAACACCGAAAAGCCATAGGCCATGCCGATGCACAAATGAATGGCCAACGCGGCCGGCGGAACCAGCCAACGGTTGAACCCGGGCTTGGCAATAATGCGCTCCTTGGCCAGGAACGCGGGCTGCGCAGCGATGCTGCCAGCCTCGGTGCTGATGCTCATCTTGTTGTATCCCCCAATGTTGAGTAGCGTTCGCCGGCCGCACTTCGCCCCAGCCTTGGTGCACGCAGGCATGGCTGTTTTATCGGGTGAAGCTCCAAGAACGCGACGTTAAGCCGCAGAAGGACGGGCGAACCGGCAGAGGTTACCATTTGCGTCTGGCGGATAAACCCTGCTGATCCGGCGTTTTATGCGCCATCTGTACTTGCCCCGCACAAGGAACCCCCATGCCCATCGTTGTCCAGACGCTGCACGAAGCGACCTACCAGGACCAGCAAGACTTGCGCAAGATCTACCACGACGCGCCGCCCTGGCTATTCGCGCCGTTTGCCGACGACCTGCAGCTGATCGAAAGCGCCCTGGCCGACGCTAGCCTGATCGCCGGGCGCTTCAACGATCGCCTGCTGGGTGCGGCGCGCCTGCAACGCCAGGGGCAGGTCTGGCATCTTTCCCAACTATGCGTACGAAAAATCACCCGACGACGTGGAGTAGCGGAACGCCTGGTGTGCGAAGCCCAGCGTATGGCCGCGCAACAAGGCGCGCAGCTGCGCCTGCAAGCCCCCGCCGGCCACCTGGAGGCCCAGGCCCTGGCCGCCAAACTGCACCTGCCGCTGGACCTGCTGTAACCGTACCCGGTAGTCAGGCACCGGGTTGGCGGCGCTATACTCCCCGGCTAATTCCGCACTCGACACACTGAAAGGACGCGCCCATGAAAGCGTTTGGCAAAATCCTGGGGCTGGTCATTCTCGGGCTGTTGCTGGTCATCGTGGCCCTGGGCTTTGCCCTGACCCACCTGTTCGACCCCAACGACTACAAAGACGAGATCCGCCAGATCGCCCGCGACAAGGCCCACATCGAGCTGACACTCAATGGCGACATCGGCTGGAGCCTCTTCCCTTGGCTGGGCCTGGAGCTGCATGACGCCGGCATCGCCACCCTGACCAACCCCGACAAGCCGTTCGCCGACCTGCAAATGCTCGGCCTCTCCGTGCGCGTACTGCCCCTGCTGCGCCGCGAAGTGCAGATGAGCGACGTGCGGGTCGAAGGCCTGAACCTGCGCCTGAACCGCGACAAGCACGGCCACGGCAACTGGCAGGACATCGGCAAGGCCAAGGCGCCCGACACCGCCGCCACGCCGAAAGTAGACGCCAGCACCACCCCCGCCACGCCTGCCCCGGCGCCGGAAAAACCCGCGCAACCGATCCGCCTGGACATCGACAGCCTGACCGTGAACAACGCCCGGGTTGAATACTTCGACGAACAAAGCGGCCAGCAACTGAGCGCCGAGAGCATCCAGTTGAGCACCGGGGCCATCCACGAAGGCAGCAATATCCCGCTCAAGCTCACTGCATTCCTGAGCAGCAACCAACCCGTGGTGCGGGTACGTTCGGAGCTGGCCGGCGAGCTGCGTTTTGACCGCGCCCTCCAGCGCTATCAGTTCGAGGACATGAAACTGTCCGGCGAAGTTTCCGGTGAACCGCTGCAAGGCAAGACCATGACCTTCGCCGCCCAAGGCCAGTTGCTGGTGGACATGGCCGCCAACATTGCCGAGTGGAACGGCCTGAAAATCTCCGCCAACCAGTTGCGCGCCCTGGGCGAACTGAAGGTCAACGACCTGGACAAGACCCCGCAGATCAGCGGTGGCCTGTCGATTGCCCAGTTCGACCTGACGAAATTCGTCGACAGCATCGGCCAGACCCTGCCCGCCATGGGCGAAGGCAGCCTGAGCAAGGTCGAACTGGTCAGCCGCCTCAAGGGCACGCCCACCAGCCTGGCCCTGGAAGACCTCAACCTGAAGCTCGACGCCAGCACCTTCACCGGGCGCATCGCCGTCGACGACTTCGCCAAGCAATCCCTGCGCGTGCAGCTCAAGGGCGACACCCTCGACGTCGACCGCTACCTGCCGCCCAAATCCGCCCAAGCCAACAGCGCCGCCGTGGCGCGCCAGGCCGAAGTCAAGAGCAGCGAGGCGGACGCCATGGCCAGCGCCGGCGCGGGCACCACGCCGTTGCCGGACGCGCCGACCAAGGGCGCCTGGAGCACCGAACGCCTGCTGCCGGTGGAACGCCTGGGCAAACTGGACATCGCCGCCGACCTCAACTTCGGCCAACTGACCCTCGACAAACTGCCGATCCACAACGCCGCGCTCAAGGCCTCCGGCCAGGGCGGCGTGCTCAAGCTGGAAAACCTGCGCGGCGAGCTCTACAACGGCACGTTCGAGGCCAGCGGCAACCTCGACGTACGCCCCGCTGCGCCGCTGCTGAGCCTGCGCACGCGCCTCAACAAAGTGCCGGTCGAACGCATCCTCGAAAGCCAGGGCCAAGTGCCCCAGGTCAAAGGCCTGGTCAACCTCGACAGCAACCTGAACGGCAGCGGCAACAGCCAGAAAGCCCTGGTGGACAGCCTCAATGGCAACGTCGGCTTCGCCATCAACAACGGTGTGCTGGTCAACGCCAACCTTGAGCAGCAACTGTGCCAAGGCATCGCCCTGCTCAACCGCAAGACCCTGAGCGGCACTCCGCGCGGCAAGGACACGCCCTTCCAGGAACTCAAAGGCAACCTGACCCTGCGCAACGGCGTGGCCAGCAACCCGGACCTGAAAGTGCGCATCCCCGGCCTGACCGTCAACGGCAACGGCGACGTCGACCTGCGCGTGCTGGGCATGGACTACCGCGTGGGCATCATCATCGAAGGCGACAAGCGCGACATGCCCGACCCGGCCTGCGCCGTGAACCCACGCTACGAAGGCATCGAGTGGCCATTGCGCTGCCGCGGCCCGCTGGAGCTGGGCGCCAAGGCCTGCCGCCTGGACAAGGACGGCCTCGGCCAGGTCGCAACCAAGCTGGCAGGCAACAAGCTCAGCGAAAAACTGGAAGAGAAACTCGGCGACAAGGTCAGCCCCGAGTTGAAAAACGCCCTTAAAGGTCTGTTCAAAAAATGACATCCGAGCAGTTTTCCACCGCCGTGCTGAGCTGGTACGACCGCCACGGCCGCCACGACCTGCCCTGGCAACAAGGCATCACGCCTTACCGGGTGTGGGTCTCGGAAATCATGTTGCAGCAGACCCAGGTCAGCACCGTGCTCAACTACTTCGACCGCTTCATGGCCGCACTGCCCACGGTGCAAGCCCTGGCCGAGGCCCCGGAAGATGAAGTGCTGCACCTGTGGACGGGCCTGGGCTACTACACCCGCGCGCGCAACCTGCAAAAGACCGCGCAGATCATCGTCGCCGAACATGGCGGCCAATTCCCCCGGGACGTGGAAAAACTCGTCGAACTGCCGGGCATCGGCCTGTCCACCGCCGGCGCCATCGCCAGCCTGAGCATGGGCCTGCGGGCGCCGATCCTCGACGGCAACGTCAAACGCGTGCTGGCGCGCTTCACCGCCCAGGAGGGCTACCCGGGCGTACCGAAGGTGGCCAAGGCGTTGTGGGCCACCGCAGAGCGCTTCACGCCCTATGACCGGGTCAACGCCTACACCCAGGCGATGATGGACATGGGCGCCACCCTCTGCACCCGCAGCAAGCCCAGTTGCCTGCTGTGCCCGCTGGAAACCGGCTGCCAGGCACACCTGCTGGGCCTGGAAACCCGCTACCCAATCCCCAAGCCGCGCAAGAGCATCCCGCAAAAACGCACCCTGATGCCCCTGCTGGCCAACCGCGACGGCGCCATTCTGCTTTACCGGCGCCCATCCACGGGCCTGTGGGGCGGGTTGTGGAGCCTGCCGGAACTCGACGACCTACAGGACCTCGAACACCTGACGCTGCAGCATTCCCTGCACATGGGCCAACAGCAGCAAATGCCTGGGCTGATCCACACCTTCAGCCACTTCCAACTGGCCATCGAGCCCTGGCTGGTGCGGGTCGAGGAATCGGCCCACCACGTGGCCGAGGCCGACTGGCTCTGGTATAACCTCGCCACCCCGCCGCGCCTGGGCCTTGCCGCCCCGGTGAAAAAACTGCTCAAGCGCGCGGCCGACGTATTGAACGCAGGAGAGTCGTCATGACCCGCACCATCATGTGCCGCAAGTACCACGAAGAACTGCCCGCCCTCGAGCGCCCTCCGTTCCCTGGCGCCAAAGGCCAGGACATCTTCGACCACGTCTCGCAAAAAGCCTGGGGCGACTGGCAAAAACACCAGACCCTGCTCATCAACGAAAAACGCCTGAACATGATGAACGCCGAAGACCGCAAATACCTGCAAGGCGAAATGGACAAGTTCTTCAGCGGCGAGGATTACGCCAAGGCCGAAGGCTATGTGCCCCCCGCCGAATAACCCCACAAAACCGATGCCGGGTCGTAAGCGACGGTAATAATTAAATATTTTTAGAAAACTTGCTTGACGACCCCCTGAAAAACCCGTTTAATGCGCCCCGTTGCCCAGATAGCTCAGTCGGTAGAGCAGGGGATTGAAAATCCCCGTGTCGGCGGTTCGATTCCGTCTCTGGGCACCACTTATTAGCTTCAGGTGGTGCAAACATCATCCGAAGCACACAAAAAACCCGCCTAGTGCGGGTTTTTTGCTTTCTGCGGTTTGAGTTCCCTTCTTCTCTTCGCTTACTGGCGCGCCCAGGCCTTTTCAGGCCCGGGCGCAGCCTTGGGCTTAGCGCGTACCCCGCAGGCGCAGGGCCGACGGCATGAAGTACGAATCCGGCGGCACGGGTTGGGCGAAGTCCACGGTCTGGGTTTCTTCGTTGTCCAGGTTCTGTACGTAGTAGCGCCGTGCTTGCAGGTCGTGGAAGACGTCCAGGGCGCTCCAGGTGGTGGGCAGGTCGTAGAAATTCTTCAGGTACGCCATCGACACCCGCCACAGCTCGCCTCGGCCATCGTACTGGTCGACCACCGCCGCGCCCCAACTGTCCTCATCGAGAAACAACACACGCTTGGAGTAGATGTGCCGCGCCGTCGGCTTGAGGGTGCCTTCCACCACCCACACCCGGTGCAGCTCGTAGCGGGTGTACTGCGGGTTGAGGTGGCCGGGCTTGAGCAGGTCGGCGTACTTCACGTCGGGGCTGGAGACTTTGTAGTTGTTGTACGGGATGTAGATTTCCTTCTTGCCCACCAATTTCCAGTCGTAACGGTCCGGCGCGCCGTTGTACATGTCGGTGTCGTCGGCGGTGCGCAGGCCATCGGAGGCGGCGATGGGCGTGTCGTAGGCCAGGTTCGGCGCGCGGCGCACGCGGCGCTGGCCGGCGTCGTAGATCCAGGCCTGGCGCGGCTCTTTGATCTGGTCCAGGGTTTCGTGCACCAGGGCTGCGCCCCCGGCCAGGCGCGCCGGGCTCTTGACGAAGGCCAGGTAGTAGAACAGCACGTTTTTCAGGTCCGTGAAGGCGCCGTCCTTGCGGTAGTAGTTGAACAGCGCTTCCTGCTGGGAGGTGACCAACGAGAAGCTGCCGTTACGCTGCACCGGCACTTCCGAGGCGCGGCGCACCACGTAGGTACCGCGATAGCGGGTGACGTGGTTCCACAGCGCGCTCACCCCATCCGCCGGGATCGGAAACGGCACCCCGCCATAGGCCCCGGCAAAGCCGTTGCCGCCTTCAAGCAAAGTGGCGCTGGTGGCGTTCTTGAAGGTGTTGTCGTACACCCATTGCGGCGCCGCGCCGGAGCGGCGGCTGGGGTAGACCGGCATCTGGAAGCTGTCCGGGTAGCTGTTGAACAGGGCGATCTGGCCCACGGTGAGCTGGCCCTTGTATTGCTCCAGGTTGGCCTTGGTGATGGTGAACAGCGGTTTGTCGGCGGCGAACGGATCGATGTGGTGCTTGCCCGGCTCGTAGCCCTTGGGCGCCTGGGTGATGCCACCGTCCCACGCCGGGATGGTGCCCGCCGCGTTCCCCGCGCGCTCGGCGCCCAAAGGCGTGAGGGTGGTTTTGAGTTGCTGCGCCTGCTGCGCACTGACCGCCGCCAACGCCTGGCCGGCGCACGCGCTCAGGGCCAGCGCCAGGGCGGCGTTCATCAGGGTGTGTTGCTTGAACATGGAAAGACTCCAAAACGGATAACGGCCATGGGCCCGGCGCACTGCTGCCGGAACACTCACAGGAAGTACTTGAGGTTGAAACCGATGTTGTCGCGGTCGCGGATGCCGTTGTTTTGCCCGCCGCCGTAGAACTCGGTGTATTGCAGTTCGGCCTCCAGCTTGTTCTGGTAGGTGGCTTTGACCCCCAGGGTGTAAGCCTTGCGGCCTTCGATGAAGTTGCCGGCCTGGTAGGAGTTGCCCTTGAAGTCGTCCTTGTAGACCGCGTAGGGCGAGACGTTGACCCCGGCGTACACGTCGTTCCAGGTGCCGTTGAACATCAGGGTGTAGCCGTAGGAGTTGGCGCTGACCTGATCGTCCTTCTCCCCGCCAGATACGTAGGAGTAGTTACCGGTGCCCGCGTAGTGGCGGGTGCTGCCATCCCACGCGCTGTACTTCAGGCTGCTGCCGCGCAGGTGCTCGGTGGCCAGCTCGAAGATGCCGAACAGCGAGTCGAAGCCCACGCTCGGGCCGAAGTTGTAGATGGTGCCCAGGGACGTGTTGAACGCCTCGACCCGCTCGGAGTTATCGATGTTGCTGTCCAGGGTCACCCATTGCCCGCCGATGTTCACCGCTTGCCCCGCCGCAGCCGCAGCCGCGCCGTTGGCCAGGTCGCCGATCAGGTCGTTGGTGGCCGCCACGCCGATGGGCAGGTTCGGCCGGTAGGCCACTTCACCGAACACCGAGGCCTTGCCCAAGGTGGTGTTGAAGCTCAGGCCGTACATGCGGATGTCTTCGGCGTAGTTGCGGTGGGCCTGGATGTTGCCCATCACGTCGGCGGTGGCCAGGCCATTGGCGAGCGCCTGGGCCTGGGCGCCGGCGAGGCCACGGAGCATATCGGTCAGGGCATCCATGTCGATGCCTTTGTAGCCGCCCAGGTTGGCGGCGATGGTCGGTTCCTTGGCGTGGTAGTTGACCAAGTACATGCCGAACTCGGTGCTGTTGAGTTCTTCGGCGATGTAGCGCATGGCGAAACCGTACTGGCCGTCGTTGCGGGCGTTGTAGTCGCGGCCGATGGAGGCGACCTTCAGGGTGTTGCCGTAGGCCGGGGTCACGCCGTTGGCATACAGCCCGGTGCTGCCCAGGGCGCTGGCCAGCGCCGGGTTGTTGCCCAGGCCCTGGTACAGGCCGATGACGTTGCCGAACACCGGCACCGGGGTGTCCAGGGCGGTGCCGCTGAAGTCGTTGTAGCCGGTGCGCCCGCCGTCGGCGAACAGGTCGGTTTGCGCGTAGAAAGTGCCCACCGGGTCGATACGGGTTTCTTTCCAGTTCCACTGGTAGAAGCTTTCCAGGGTCAGGTTGTCGCTCAGGCCGATGTTGAAGCTCACCGCCTCTACCGGCATCAGCACTTCCTTGACCTCGGCGCCGGGCAAGCGGTACTTGGCCGCATCCACCGGGTTGGTGGTGTTGACGCCGCCGCGGTAGAACAGCCCTTCGCCCCAGTTGAACACCTGGCGCCCCAGGCGCGCGGTCACGGGCAGGTCGCCCACATCCCAGTTGCCGTAGACGTAAGAGTCGAGGATTTCGACGTGATGGCCGGCGATGTCGCGGGTCTGGTCGGTGAAGCGGTCGTCGCTGGGGTAGCTTTGGCTGGGCTGGGACGGGTTGTTGTTTTGCTTGTAGTCGTTGCGCTTGTCCATGATCTGGCTGTCGTAGAACGCGGTGCCGCGCACGAACAGGCCGTAGTTCTGGTAAGTCGCCTCCAGCTCGGAGGTGATCTTGTACACCTCGGAAACCATGCCGGTATCGAAGTTACGGTTGCCGTCATTGGTGTTGACGTCATCGTTGCTCTGCTCGCGCCCCTGCACCCGCCAGAGCTGGCCGTACGACAGGGTGCTGTCGAACGAACCCTTGACCTCGTTGCCCAGCACGCTGAACTCCATGGCCTGGGTGCCCTGCGCCGCGCACAGTAACCCCGCCAGCCCCAACCCCACACTGCCCTGTCGCCGCAAACCGATTGTCATTGTTGTTATCTCCTGTTCGGACCTGTTCTGTTGAGTAGTCAGTGCGCGCCCATGCCGGCCCTGACGAAATTGCGGCTGTGGGCACCCATGTGCCGCAGCAGCTCGACCAACTGGCTGTTGAGCGGTTCGTGGTCGTAGGTTTGCCGCTGTAGCTGATTGCCCTGGCTAAAACCCTGCACCCCGCCGGACGCCGCCAGCCACTGGCCGATGGCCTCGTCGAACGCGGCAGCCTGGGCATTGGCTTGGGCGGCCACCACGTCGCGGGCATAGGCCGTGCTGTAGGGCGGGTACGTGGCGTCGCGGGCGGTGTCGGCGTAAGCGGCGAGCATCGGGTGCGGCGCCTTGGCCAGCAGCAATTGCTCCAGCCACGCGCCCTGGTATTTCTCCACTTCGGTGTGGCGGGTGGCGACGCGGGCGATGGCGGCTTTTTTCTCGCTGTCGAACCCGACCAGAGCCTTGCCTTCCATCAGCAACATGCCCGCCAGGTCGGCCCCCGGCAGCGGCGTGGCGTGGTAGGGCTGGGTCAGGTCTTGCACGTAATGCAGGCCCCAGCCGAGGAAGCGGTAGCCCCAGTAGGGGTGGCCGGTGGCGAAGGCGAACCGCGCCAGGTCGAAATACTGGTAGATGCGCCAATCCGGCCAACTGCGCTTGAGGAACGGCGCGCCGGCGTAGATCACCGCGCTTTCGTGGAAAAAGCCGATGTGGAACGGCGCCTGGGAACTGTACTCAAAGCGCTCGTCGCCGAACGACTGCACGCCAAAACCGTAGAGCGCGCCGACTTCGCCGGGGTTGTCGCTGAACAGGTTGATGTCGTGGCCGTAGTCGGGTTCGTCCGCCGCCGTGGCCAGCACCGCCAGTGGCGCGATCTGCTCCCCCGGCGCCAGGGCGATAAAACGCTGGGTGGCCCAGGGCGAGAGGGTCTGCGCCACCATCACTTGGCTGGGTTTGAGGTGGCCGCGCGCGGGCTCGTCCTGGCCGGGCAACGGCTGGAACATCAGCGCCAGGTGGATCTGCGGGTTGACGCGCAACGCCATGAGGAACGCACGGCGCGGGTCGCTCGCCGGGGTGGTGGTCAGGGCCAGGTCGTCCGGGCGCGGCGGGTAATCGGCGAAGTGCTCGCGGGCGAAGCTTTCCTGGGCTTGCAGCAGCGCCACCAGGCCCGTGTGCTCTTGGGCGAGGAATTGCTCCAAGGGCTCGACTTCCACTGTGGGCGCCTCGCGCAACGGGGCAACGTCCTGCAAGGCCAGGTAACTGCCCAACGTATGGTTGGACCACCCCCACGCACCGGGAGCAAACCCGGCAAGCCCCAGCAGGGCGATCACAAACGGCAACTTCATCGGCTTTTCGCTCTTATTTGGATGAACCGGCAGTGCAACCGAGCCTAACAACCGCCCCCCAGACCGGCACTGTCCGATCCCGCCAAAAAAACTCACCGATAGCGCCATGCCGAGGCGGCGCAGGGTCACGGTGGAAGAGAGCCTGTTCGCGATGGCAGCGGCACATTCAGCTCCGGTGCTGGCTGATCCACGGCTATCGCGAGCAGGGCTCGCTCACACGGGTGCATGGTTTTTTGAGGTTGGGTTGCAGCCCACAGCAGGTGTGGGGCCCCCACACCTGCCCGGGTATCACGCCGGGTAGCCGGTGATGTCGCGGATGCTCTGGTACAGCGGCTTGAGCTGGCGGTACATGCGCAGGTAAACCTCCTTGTACAAGCGCTCGTAGGTGCGCTGGGCCTGGGGGTCGGGCTCGAAGACGTCGCCAATGCGGGTCATGGCGGCGATAGCGGTGGCAAAATCCGCGTGCAGGCCCAGGCCCACCGCGCAGGCAATCGCCGCACCCAGGCCGGAAGCTTCATAGACGTGCGGGCGTTCGGCGGGCAGGCCGAAAATGTCCGCCGTCAGTTGCATCGCCGCGTCGCTCTGGGAGCCGCCGCCCGCCACCCGCAGGCGCGTAACCGGGGTGCCCGAACGCTTCTCGATGCGTTCCTTGCCCTGGCGCAGGGCATAGGCCAGGCCTTCGAGGATCGCCCGGTAAATGTGCGCGCGGGTGTGCACGTCGCCAAAACCGATCATCGCGCCCTTGGCCTCCGTACCCGGCTCGCGGATGCCCGGCGACCAGTAGGGTTGCAGGGTCAGGCCCATGGACCCGGGCGGCACCGCGTTGACCAGCGCATCGAACAACTGCTCCGGCTCCAGCCCTTGCTCGCGGGCCTGCTGCACTTCGCGCAGGCCGAATTCGCGCTTGAACCAACTGACCATCCAATAGCCACGATAAATCATCACCTCGCAGTTGAAGTGGTCCGGCACCGCCGCCGGATAGGGCGGGATCAGCGGCACGGTTTCCAGGTAACGCGAGCGGGTGGTGGTGATGGTCGCCGTGGTGCCGTAGGACAGGCACGCGGTAGACGCATCGATCACCCCGCTGCCAAGCACTTCGCAAGCCTTGTCGGCACCGGCGGCGATCAGCGCCAGGCCTTCGGGAATGCCGGTGTGGCGGCTGGCTTCGGCGCTGATGCGGCCCAGGATCTGCCCCGGTTTGAGCAGCGTGGGCAGTTGCTCCGGGCGCACGGCCACCGCTTGCCACTTCCAGTCCCGCGGCGCGGCCCAGCGCAGGCGTTTGTAGTCGAACGGCAGGTAGCCCACGCAGCAGCCCACCGAGTCAACGAAATTGCCGGTCAGGCGGTGGGTAAGAAACCCTGAGAGCAGCAGCAGTTTGTGGGTCTTGCTCCAGATGTCGGGCTGGTGCTGGGCCACCCAATTGGCCTCGGCCTGGGCGCGAAAGTAATCCACCGTGCCTTGCACGCCGAGGGCCTTGAACAGCCAGCCCCACGGGCCTTTGATCGAACCCTTAACCTCGGCCTGGCGCTGGTCCAGCCACAGGATCGCCGGGCGCAGGGCCTGGCCCTGGGCATCGACGTTAATCACGGTGCCGCGCTGGGTGGTCAGGGACACCCCGCGGATCTGGCTGCGGTCAACGCCGGTCTGCGCCCACAACTGCTGGCAGGCCTCGCCCAGTTTGGCCCAGTAGTAATCCGGGTCCTGCTCGGCCCAGCCGGGGTGTTTGGAGTAGTAGGCCTCCAGTTCCACCTTGCCCTTGCCCAGCAAGTTGCCCTGCAGATCAAACAGCAAGGCCCGCACGCTCTGGGTGCCGTTGTCGATCGCCAGCAGATAGTTTTTGTCGTTCATGGAGAACCGTGCCAGCCAGTCAAAGTAAATCGGTGGTAGAAAGCGGCGCATCGGCCGGGACGCCGTGATACCTGCGCCAAAGCGCCCGGTAGCGCTGTTCTTCGTCAGCCCAGCGGCCATCGTCCCAGCCCAGGCGTGGTTGGCACAGGAGGCGGATTTGCCCCAGGTACGCCGCACCGCCGTCGGCCAGCAGCAGGCCCAGGCGCGTGCGACGCAGCAGCAGGTCGTCTAGGTGCAGCACCAGTTCCTGTTCGGCGGCGAAGGCCAGTTCCGCCCACAGGGTAGCCGTCGCGCCCACGGTGTCGCTGCCCAATTGCGCCACCAGTTGCGCCAACCTCGGTAGATCACGGCCATGGCGCCCGGCCAGGCGTCGCCATTGGCTGGGGTTCAGGCCCGGGATTTCCAGGGCCGGCACCGGGGCGAACACGGGCGCGCCGTCATCCTCGACGCTGCGCCCCAGTTCCTCGGCGCAGGCGCGCAGCACCTCGATGGCTTGCGGGCGGAACGTGGTCAGTTTGCCGCCAGCCAGGGTCACGCAACCCGGCTCGCGCCACAGCACGTGCTCGCGGGTTGCATTCGACGGTTTGCCCGCGCCGCTGCCGACCACCGGGCGCACGCCGGACCAGGTGGACAGCACGTCTTGGGCCGTCACCCGCGCCTGGGGGAACTGCTGGGCGCACGCGGCCAGCAAGTACTGCACTTCGTCGGTGCTGATGCTCGCGCTCTGGTCGAGGTCTTCGCGGTGGTCCAGGTCGGTGGTGCCGATCACCGTCGCGCCTTCCCAGGGGAAGACAAACACCGGGCGCCGGTCCTGGGCGTGAATAAAGCTCAACGCCTGGGCCACCGGCAGGCGCCAACCCGGCACCAGCAAATGGCTGCCGCGCAGGGGCCGCAATTGGCTGCCTGCGCTGGGCGGGCGCAGGCGTTCGGCCCAGGCGCCGGTGGCTACCGCCAGCATGTGGCAGCCCAGGGTCAGGGCCGCGCCGCTTTCGCTGTCCTGGGCCTGCACGCCGCAGACCCTGCCGTCTTCGCGCAGCAGGCCGGTCACCTGCACACCGTTGACCACACACGCGTCGTCGGCCCGGGCCTCGGCCAGCACACGCATGACCAGCCGTGCGTCGTCGGTCAGGGCATCGACAAAACAGGAGCCGCCCAACAGCCCCGGCGCCTTGACCCCGGGGGCGAGGAAATGCAGTTGCGGCGCGCTGACAAAGCGGTGGTTGCGCCGCCCGGCGAGGGCGTCGTACACCGTCAGCAGGCCGCCAAACACCCGCGGCCCGGGGAAAGCGCCGCGGTAGTGCGGCATCACGAAGCCCATGGCGTCCACCAGCCCCGGCGCTTCGTCCAGCAGGCGCTGGCGTTCGCGCACCGAATCGCGGGTCAGGCGCCATTGGCCGCTGGCGATGTAGCGCAAGCCGCCGTGGACCATTTTCGAGGAACGGCTCGAGGTGCCCCAGGCAAAGTCGCGTTGCTCCAGCAGCAGGCAACGCCAGCCCCGGCGCGCCGCTTCAC
The DNA here is from genome assembly GCF_059862705.1 of Pseudomonas sp. MF08817. Lineage (NCBI taxonomy): Bacteria > Pseudomonadati > Pseudomonadota > Gammaproteobacteria > Pseudomonadales > Pseudomonadaceae > Pseudomonas > Pseudomonas sp. MF08817. The sequence continues at coordinate 21,540 of NZ_JCBCUY010000030.1, read as the reverse complement.
GCAGGATGCCGGCGCCGCTGATGCCGCCACCGATGACGATCAAGTCCCAGGGTTGCGCGGCCAGGGTCGCCAGGGTGGCGTCACGCCAATGGGCGTTCCAGGCAGTCATCGGTCATTGCTCCAGCAGGGTGCCAGGGTTAAGGCGCCCTTGCGGGTCGAAGTGCTCGCCCAGGCTGTGCAACGCGGCGATGGCCAGGGCGCCCTTCTCGCGCACCAGGTAGGGCGCGTGGTCCTTGCCCACGCCGTGCTGGTGGCTGATGGTGCCGTGGTTGTCGACGATGGTTTGGCTGGCGGCGTGCTTCAACGCCTGCCAGCGCGCCAGGGTGGCCGGGTAGTCCGCCGCCGGGCGGAACACGTAGCTGGTGTAGATGCTCGAACCCTGGCCATAGACGTGGGACAGGTGGGTGAACACATGCACCTGCTCGCCCTCGGCGGCCAGGCAATCGCGCAGGCTGCTTTCGACCTTGTTCAGCAGGTTGTCGACGTTGCTCCAATCGGTGGCGGTTTCCAGGGTGTCGACTACGTAACCGGCGTTCCACAGGTTCTCGCGCAGGTACGGAAAGCGAAAGCGGTTCTGCGCCCACTTGTTACCCAGCAAGGTGCCGGTGAACACCCCGCCGAACGCCTTGAGGTGGCGCTTGGCCTGGGCCAGGGACAGCGCATTCTGGCGCCGCTCGCCAGTCACGCCGAAGGTCAGCAGGCACTTGCCCGCGCTGGCGCCGCGCAAGCTCAGGTACTTCTCCAGCCAGGCGATCTGGCGCGGGTGCCCAGCCAGGGCCAGTTGGGTTTCGGTTTCCACGGAATTGGACAGGCGCAGCATCGACAGCGGCACCCGCGCCTGGGCCAGATGGCGGATCGCCTGCAAGGCCCTGGACCAGTCGGGCAGGAACACGCCGTAAAAGCGCTCGTCGTCGGCCAGCGCAGTGACCCGCACCTTGACCTGGGAAATGATCCCGAAGCGCCCTTCGCTGCCGAGCACCACCTCGCGCAAGTCCGGCCCCGCCGCTGAGGCCGGGAACGCGGGGATCTGCAACGACCCGGCGAAGGTTTCCAGGGTGCCGCCAGCGAACAGTTGCTCGATGCGCCCGTAGCGCAGCGATTGCTGGCCGCTGGAACGGCTGGCGACCCAGCCGCCCAGGGTCGACAGCTCCCACGATTGCGGAAAGTGGCCGAGGGTGTAGCCGCGGGCGCGCAATTGGCTTTCCACTTGCGGGCCGGTGGCGCCGGGCTCGAAGGTGGCGATCAGGCTTTGTTCGTCGAGGTCGAGCAGGCGATTCATCCGCGCCAGCGACACCGTGACCACCGGGCGCGGGCCGTGCAGCGGGTTGATGTGCCCGGCCACCGAGGTGCCCCCGCCGTAAGGGATCAGGCACAGGTCGCGCTCAGCCGCCAGGGCCAGCAACTCGCGCACCTGGGCGGCGCTTTGCGGGTAGGCCACGGCGTCCGGGTAGAGGCCGGGCTTGCCTTCGCGCAGGGCCAGCCAATCGGGCAGGCTCTGGCCGCGGGCGTGGAGCAGGCGATCCTGGGCTTGCAGGCTGTACAGGGGGTGTGCGGCCAGGCGCGAGGGCGGCACCTGCACCAGGGCCTGTTCCAGGGTCGCGTCCGGCAGTGCCCGCCCGGTGCCCACACGCTGGGCGAGAAACGCCGCGCCGTGGGCCGGCAGTTCCACCACTGTGCTTTCTTCGCCCCAGCCATTCCAGCGTCGCATGCGTGTCTTCCTTTGCTGTTCTTATTGGATCGTTCGTCTGGCGCCCATACTAGCCAGCCGCCAGCGGGGCGGGACTGTCCCATCGGGACAGATGGAGTAGCCAATTAAGTCAGCGCGGGTGCGCCATTTACTTTAGTCGCGGTTTGCCATTACCTTTCAGAGCGCTGACGAGCTCACCCGCTGCGCATAAGCCCCATTACCCGGACGTGGACACCCGAACGACTCGTCGCCAGGAATACGATCATGCAGCCCCTCGGCTTTACCTCGATCCCGCCCCTGCTCAAGTACCTGCGCCATGCCGAACAACTGGGCGTGGCCATCACGCCTGCGCTCGACGCCTCGGGCCTGCGCGCCGAGCAACTGAACGACAACACCCTGCGCGTGCCCAACGAGGCCCACGAACGGCTGCTCGAGCACCTGTGCCAGGCCTCGGGCGACCCACTGTTCGGCCTGCACTCGGCGCGTTATGTGCTGCCCAATTCCTGGAGCGTGCTGGGCTACATCACCATGAACTGCGCGACCCTGGGCGAAGCCATGAGCCGCATCGAGCCGTTCGAGAAACTGGTGGGCGACATGGGCACCAGCCGCATCGAGGCCGGTGCCGACCATGTGCGCCTGGCGTGGGACTGCCGCCACCAACCGCCCCAGGTGCGCCGGCACATGATCGAAAGCGTGCTGGCCTCGTGGATGCTCTACGCCCGCTGGATCGCCGACACCCAGGTGTCCCCCGGCGCGGTGTGGCTGGAGCACCCGCTGCCGGCCGGCACGCGCCTTGAGCAATACGAGGATTTTTTCGGCTGCCCGGTGCTGTTCGGGCAACCCTGCTCCGCCCTGCTGGTGCCCCTGGCGTACCTGCAACTGCCCCTGCGCCAGGCCGACCCCAACCTGCTGCGCACCCTCGAAGAACACGCTCTGGGGCTGATGGCCGAACTGGTGGACGCGCCGCTGCCGCTGCGGGTGAAAAACGCCCTGCGCCAACTACTCAAGGACGGCCTGCCGCGCAAGGAACGGGTCGCCGAACAATTCGCCATGACCGTGCGCACCCTGCAACGCCAACTGCAACAGGCCGGCACCAGCTACCAGCAGATCCTCGACGACCTGCGCCAGGAGCTGGCCGAACACTACCTGCGCCACAGCGACCTGCCGATCCAGGACATCGCCCACTACCTGGGCTTCACCGAACCGCGCTCCTTCCACCGCGCCTTCAAAAGCCGCACCCAACTGACGCCGGGGGAATATCGGCAGGGGTGAGCGGGGGCAGTACCAGCCGCAAACTTCTGCTTTTTTCAGTGCCGTTGGGCAGCACACCCTGTAGGCCGTTACTGCCGCACCTGGGCGAACTGATCCGCCAGGCACGCCAGCAAGCCTTGCGCGCCGTTGATGTGTTGCAGGTACAAACTGCTGGCAAATTGGCCGGCAGATTGTCGAATACGAACAGCAAGGCACGGCCGAGCCGGCTACGGCAGGCACAACAGGATCGCCCGCGCTGAACCACCGCTCACGCCATAAAGCCTTGGGATTTCGCCTCACCTGCGTTTCAATGCTCGCCTTCGCGCCACCTACAGGACCCCATGCCCATGGCATCGGCAAACAAGCAGCACAAACGCGCCCAACGCGCCAAGACCAAAGCCAAGCAGAACCGCGCCCAGCGCACGGCGCCCAGCACCGATAACCTGGACCCCAACGACTCGCGCATCGATTTCGAATCGGTGGACCTGAGCGAGTTGTTCGACCTCATGCGCGCCGCCCAGAGCGTCAGCCAGCAGGCGATGTGCACGGTGTTCCTGGCCCACCCATTGCTCGCCCTGGTGGTGGAGCAGGAAGGTGAGGAGACCGCCACCGACTTCATCATCGGCGCCCTGCTCGAATACCGGCAGTGGACCACCGGCGAAGACGAGGAAAGCGCCCTGGCGTGGATCGAGTCCGCGCAGTTCCAGACCGACTACGTCGCCGCCTCGCAAGAGCTCGCGGCCGCCAACCTACAGCAAGCGGATTAAGCCCAATGGCATCTGTCAATAAGCAGCAAAAACGCGCCAAGCGCGCCAAGGCCAAAGCCAAGCAACTGCGCATCAATGGCCGCACGCCGATCGCCATGCACGACGACCCGAACGCCCCCGGCGAGCCGATGCCCCAGTACCTGCTGGATATGTTCGCCCGCATGCGCGAAGCCGAAACCAGCGGCCGCCACGAAATGCTGATGGAGCTGCTCAACTCCCTGAGCGCCATCATCAATGACCACCCAGACCTGCTGGACCTGGAAAACGCCGACGACGAAGCCATGGCCGCCACCCACCTGGCTGCCGACATGCTGATCGACTACCGCATGTGGCTCGACAACCTCGACCGCGAGAGCGCCCAGCGCTGGCTCGAAGACCCGCAAGTGATCGCCGACATCAGCACCGCCCTGGACACCTACCGCCAGGCGCTGGAAGCGGTGCAATAACCCTGCACTGGCATCTGTGGGAGCGGGCCTGCCCGCGATGGCGGCCTCACAATCGCTATCGCCGGCAAGCCAGGCTCCTACGGCTGCTCCCACAAAGCCCCCCACAGACGCACCTTTGCCCCCTTAACGCTTCCAACACCCGCCCAAAGCTGGCACCATCGCGACCTTTTTTACGCGACACCCGCCGTAAAACGGTTCAAACAGGTGTTCGGTTGTTGATGGCGCGACAGTCTGCTGTGCCGATGCGACAACCTGCCGCACCCTGGTCGTTTCCGCCGCGCGGGGCTGTTGGCTGTCATTCGAACGCTATGCTAGCTTGGCGCCACGCCAGGAAGGCCGCCCAACAGCAGGAGCACAACAGACAATGAGGACCGCACATGGCCCAGGCCGCGCCCGCGCTTGAAATCCGCAACTTGCACAAACGCTACGGCTCGCTGGAAGTCCTCAAGGGGGTTTCGCTGACCGCACGCGACGGCGACGTGATCTCGATCCTGGGTTCCTCCGGTTCCGGTAAGTCCACCTTCCTGCGCTGCATCAACCTGCTGGAAAACCCTCACCAGGGCCAAATTTTTGTCGCCGGCGAAGAGCTCAAGCTCAAGGCCGCGAAAAACGGCGAGCTGATCGCCGCCGACGGCAAGCAAATCAACCGCATGCGCAGCGAAATAGGCTTTGTCTTCCAGAATTTCAACCTCTGGCCCCACATGAGCGTGCTCGACAACATCATCGAGGCGCCGCGCCGGGTCTTGGGGCAAAGCAAGGCCGAGGCCACCGAGGTCGCCGAAGCCCTGCTGGCCAAGGTCGGCATCGGCGACAAGCGCCACGCCTACCCGGCGCAACTCTCCGGCGGCCAGCAGCAACGCGCGGCCATTGCCCGCACCCTGGCCATGCAGCCGAAAGTCATTTTGTTCGACGAACCCACCTCAGCCCTTGACCCGGAAATGGTTCAGGAAGTACTTAGTGTGATCCGCGCACTGGCCGAAGAAGGTCGCACTATGCTGCTGGTCACCCACGAGATGGGCTTTGCCCGCCAGGTGTCCAGTGAAGTGGTGTTCCTTCACCAAGGCCTGATCGAAGAGCAAGGATCGCCACAGCAGGTGTTCGATAACCCGCTTTCGGCGCGCTGCAAACAATTCATGTCCAGCAACCGCTAACGGAGCTACACGCATGCAGAGCTATAAGAAATTCCTCCTGGCCGCTGCCGCCACGCTGGTGTTCTCGGCCAACGCGATGGCCGCCGAAAAACTCAAGATGGGCATCGAAGCGGCCTACCCGCCGTTCAACAACAAGGATGCCAGCGGCCAGGTCGTGGGCTTTGACAAAGACATCGGCGACGCCCTGTGCGCCAAGATGAAAGCCGAGTGCGAAGTGGTCACCTCCGACTGGGACGGCATCATCCCGGCCCTGAACAGCAAGAAGTTCGACTTCCTGGTGTCCTCGCTGTCGATCACCGACGAGCGTAAGCAGGCCGTTGACTTCACCGACCGCTACTACTCCAACAAGCTGCAATTCATCGCGCCGAAAAACGTCGACTTCAAAACCGACAAGGCCTCCCTCAAGGGCAAGACCATCGGCACCCAGCGCGCCACCCTGGCCGGCACCTGGCTGGAAGATAACTACGGCGGCGACATCAAAGTCAGTCTCTACGACACCCAGGAAAACGCCTACCTGGACCTGACCTCCGGGCGCGTCGATGGCATCCTGGCCGACAAGTACGTCAACTACGACTGGCTCAAGTCCGATGCCGGCAAAAACTATGAGTTCAAGGGCGAGCCCGTGCTGGAAAGCGACGAAATCGGCATTGCCGTGCGCAAGGGCGACCCGCTGCGTGACAAGCTCAATGCCGCGCTGAAGGAAATCATCGCCGACGGCACCTACAAGAAGATCAACGACAAGTACTTCCCGTTCAGCATCTACTGATACTGACTTGCCCCACCGGCGCCCCCGTGGCGCCGGTTGCCGGCAAACCTGCCGCGGTATGAATAAAAACCCATGAATATCGATCTCTACGGATTCGGCCCGGCGCTTGCCGCGGGCGCGCTGATGACCGTCAAACTGGCACTCACGGCGCTATGCCTGGGGCTGGTGCTCGGTCTGGCCGGCGCCTTGGCCAAGACTTCCCCGTACAAGCCCCTGCAATGGCTGGGCGGCACGTACTCGACCCTGGTTCGCGGCATCCCGGAACTGCTGTGGGTCCTGCTGATTTACTTCGGCACCGTCAACCTGATGCGCATGATCGGCGAATGGTTCGGCAACCCCGACCTCGCCCTCAACGCCTTCGCTGCCGGTGTGATTGCCCTGGGCCTGTGTTTTGGCGCCTACGCCACCGAGGTGTTCCGCGGCGCGATCCTGGCCATCCCCAAGGGCCACCGTGAAGCCGGCGTGGCCTTGGGCCTGTCGAAATTTCGCATCTTCACCCGCTTGATCCTGCCGCAGATGTGGCGCATCGCCCTGCCGGGGCTGGGCAACCTGTTCATGATCCTGATGAAAGACACCGCACTGGTGTCGGTAATTGGCCTGGAAGAAATCATGCGCCACGCGCAAAACGGCGTGACCTTCACTAAGCAGCCGTTCACTTTCTATATGGTCGCCGCCTTCATGTACCTGGGCCTGACCGTGCTGGCCATGATCGGCATGCATTTCCTGGAAAAACGCGCCGCACGCGGCTTCGCGAGGGGCACGCAATGAATTGGGAAGTCATCATCAAGTGGCTGCCGAAACTGGCCCAGGGCGCCACGCTGACCCTGGAACTGGTAGCCATCGCTGTCATCGTCGGGCTGCTGCTGGCCATCCCGCTAGGCATCGCCCGCTCGTCGCGCCTGTGGTACGTGCGCGCCCTGCCCTATGCCTACATTTTCTTCTTCCGCGGCACGCCGCTGCTGGTGCAGCTGTTTTTGGTCTACTACGGCCTGGCACAGTTCGACGCGGTGCGCGCCAGCGCCCTGTGGCCGTACCTGCGCGATCCGTTCTGGTGCGCCACCGCGACCATGACCCTGCACACCGCCGCCTACATTGCCGAGATCCTGCGCGGCGCCATCCAAGCCATTCCGCCCGGCGAAATCGAAGCGGCGCGGGCCTTGGGCATGTCGCGGCCCAAGGCGCTGTTCTACATCATCCTGCCGCGCGCGGCGCGCATCGGCCTGCCGGCCTACAGCAACGAAGTGATCCTGATGCTCAAGGCCAGCGCCCTGGCCAGCACCGTCACCCTGCTGGAACTGACCGGCATGGCGCGCACCATCATTGCCCGCACCTACCTGCCGGTGGAGATCTTCTTCGCGGCAGGCATGTTCTACCTGCTGATGTCCTACATGCTGGTGCGCGGCTTCAAACTGCTGGAGCGCTGGTTACGCGTCGATGCCTGCCAGGGCCGCTGAGCCGACGGTGCTGGAGGGCGAGCAGTTGCTCGCCCGGTTCCAGGAACTCGACGCCTTACTCACCGCCCACCAAGACCTGTGGCGGCCACGCCCGTTCACCCACCGCCACTTGCCCTGGGAAAGCGACCACCCAGCGCTGGCCCAGTGGCTGCGCGGCCGCTCCCTGGAGGAGGCCGACGCCAGCCACAACCAGCCGCAGCACCTCGCCGCCCCCGCACCGTTTCCCGACCTCGCCCAGCGTTCAGCCCAACTCTGCGCGGTAGGCAGCCTGCCCGTTATCGGGTTGACGCCCGCAGCGGCGCGGCTGGCGGTGGATGTACCAGGGCGCAAATGGCAGCAGATCGAAGCCTTCGCCGCCTGCCTGGACTTCAAGCACCCCGCCAGCCATTGGCTCGACTGGTGCGCCGGTAAAGGCCACTTAGGCCGCCGTCTCCTGCAACCCGGACAACACCTGACCTGCCTGGAGTACGACCCGGCGCTGATCGAGGCCGGCCAGCAGTTGAGCGCCCGCCATCGGCTGCAAGCCAGCCACGTGCAGCAAGATGTCATGGCCGCCGAAGCCGGGTTGCGCCTGAATGCCACCCACACCCCAGTGGCCTTGCACGCCTGCGGCGACCTGCATGTGCGCCTGATGCAACTCGCCAGCGCCGCAGGCTGTGGGCAACTGGCCATCGCCCCGTGCTGCTACAACCGCATCCAGGGCGAGCGCTACCAAGCCCTTTCAGCAGCGGCCCAGGCCTCTGCCCTACAACTTTCGCTGGAAGATCTGGCGCTGCCGATGAGCGAAACCGTCACCGCTGGGGCACGAGTCCGACGCCAGCGCGACACCTCCATGGCCCGGCGCCTGGCCTTCGACCTGCTGCAACGGCAACTGCGCGCCAGCGACGACTACCTGCCCACACCGTCCCTATCCGCCGCTTGGCTGGCCAAACCCTTTGCCGACTACTGCCGCGACCTGGCCGCCCTCAAGCACTTATCCACAGTGCCCGAACAAGACTGGCCAGCCCTGGAAGCCGCCGGCTGGCAACGCCTGGCCCACGTGCGCAACCTAGAACTGCTGCGGGGCCTGTTCCGCCGCCCACTGGAACTGTGGTTGGTGCTGGACCGGGCCTTGTTTTTGCAGGAGCGCGGCTACCGCGTGCGCCTCGGGCAGTTCTGCCCTGCGCCCTTGACCCCACGCAACTTATTGGTGCTGGCCGAACGCGACTGATCTGCCGCACAGCCTGTGGATAACTCTGTTGATGGTTTTTCAGGCAAGCCTGTAAATCCCTGGCGTTCCGACGTAAATCAAGCCTGGTCATTTTTTGTTCATAAAATAAAAAGGCGCAAAAACAGTTAGTTAGGCCCCAATGCGAACCGCTCCACAAAACCGCGGCAAATCCGCGCACTTGGCCCACCCGTTGTGCATAAGCACTCTAGCGAAACGTCATAAGCACCCTTGCAAAGCTCAGCTATGGTGTTCAAACGCCAGAGATCCCTGGCGCCCACCGCAAGGAGCACAACACCCATGAGCACAGTGAACAGTGCGCAACAAGCCGTCGAACTGGTCGCCAACCAGGCCATCGACGCCGCCCTGCAACAGACCTTCGCCGTCGGCGGCGCCATCATCGACAACGCCACCGGCAACGTGATCGTCGCCATGCACAACAACGTCCTGATGCCCTTTCCGGGCGCCGCGCAGCCCTACTTCCTGCCCCACGACCCGACCGCCCACGGCGAGCGGCAACTGGTGGACTGGTACTTTGAAAACCGCGGCGCGATGAACCTGCCCGCGCCCGCGCAACTGACCGTGGTCACTACCCTGGACCCTTGCGCCATGTGCGCCGGCTCCCTGCTCACCGCCGGTTTCAACGTGGCCGTCAGCGCCATCGACGACTATGCCGGCATCAACTACAACAGCGCCTTCAGCTTCCCCACCCTGCCGCCAGCGGTGCGCCAGCAGGCGCAGAACAGCTGGGGCTACTACGCCATCGCCGCGCCGGTAAGCCGCGCCTACCAAGGCGCCAACAGCCCGGTATTCAGCCAACAGACCATCGACAGCGCGGCCTACTACCTCACCGCCTCCATCTTCAACGCCAGCGTCAACACCGTGCGCGACGCCAGCAACAACAGCGGCCTGCCGCCCGCACAACTGCAAAACCCGGCCACGCTCCCGGCCCACAGCAAGGTGCGCCAAGCCCTGACCCAACTGAGCCCCTACGCCCTCACCGTCACCTGCCCGAACCCGCGCGACCCCGGCGCTACCCTGGCCCAACCGCTGCTCAACACCGCGCAAAACGCCGACAGCTTCAACGCCGTCGCCCTGCTCGACCCCTTCGGCAACCTGATCGCCTGCCTGGGCGGCGCGGAAAACCAGTCCCCGATCAAAACCGCATTCATGCAAACCACCCGCGGCTACGCCCTGCTGCGCTGGACCCTGATGAACGACCCCGACCCAGCCGTGCGCGCCGAAGCCGCGCAATACCTGACCCACCCCAAATACGGCACCTTCGTCTTCCTCTACGCCCCGGACCCCAGCACCCCACAAGCCGTAATGACCTTCGGCGCCTACGGCTCAACGATGGAAGGCCCCGTGCCACAGAGCTACCCTTCCAACCTGCAATACGTCCTACCACCGACCAACACCACCCCCCAACAACTCGCCACCCTGGCCCAGAGCTTGCCGCCGTTCTACACCCAAAGCGTACAAGTCGCCCCGGCCCAAGTGCTGGACCAGGGGCTGATCGATGCGGTGAAAAACGGGGTTTGACCCAAGAAATGGCCGGCTCGCCGTAAAAGGTGGGCTGGCCTTCACTGTCACGATGACGATATAAATCCTCCCCAATTGACGGCCGAGGTTCGGCGGTTGAAGCACAACTTTGCTCATGATTTGATTTGCTCAGCATCAAAACGGCTGAGCGTATCGGCGTCATGGGTGAGGACTTCTTCCTCACCTTCAAAAACCTTGCTCACACGCAATGTCACTCGAAGCTTAGGAGAGTGTTGAAGTGTTTTAAGCGGTTCTGGTGGTCTCGACAGTTCAGGTGATTGCGACGGTGATACCCGTCAAACCGAGGCGGTTTCGAGCAGCGGCAGAGCCAGCTAAAAATAGTCAGATTTCAGGGGTTTACAGAATCCCGCCAATCGCTATAATCGTCGCCCTAACACGCCGGTATAGCTCAGTTGGTAGAGCAACTGACTTGTAATCAGTAGGTCCCGGGTTCGACTCCTGGTGCCGGCACCATACAAGGTTCCAGAGAAGGCTTTCAAAATCTCTGGACCCCCCGAAAAACCCGCCTCTTGGCGGGTTTTTTCGTTTTAGGGGTTTGTGGGGTGGCGGCAGGGGCCAGGTCATTCGGCAGAAACGGGGTGCTGCGCACTGGTTCGCCATCCTGATTGGTTTAACGTTACGCGGATGGAAGCCAAACCTGGCACGGGTGTATGGAGGATGAGTGGGTATGGACACCTCAACCGCACAAAGCATCAAGCTGTTTATTGTGTCGGCAACCGGGCTGTCGAAAGACGCGCTGCATATCTATGTGGGGCTGACGGTCTATTTGACATTGATGGCCGTCGTCCGAAGAGGTAGGCCTTACGTGGGTTGGCTGGTTGTTTTCGCCCTTGTGGGTGCTGGCGAGTGGCTAGATCGGCGGGACGATATCGTCAGCCTCGGGTACTGGCGCTGGCAGGCAGGCGTCCATGACATCCTCAATACGTTGTTTTGGCCGACGGTGCTCACACTGTTCTGGCTTTTAAAATGCCCAAAGCAAACCAACGCACAGCCCTAATATCCTGCCCATCCAAACAGGCTTCAAAACCGTTCTGTTTGGTTGGGCCGCCATAAGTAGAACTCGGCAAAAAAGGCCTGCGCCTAGCAGGCCTTTTTTGTGTTCGTTTGCCCGGTGGCTTCAGCGATAGACCGGGTGCCGGCGGCACAGGGCAACCACTTGTTCGCGCACCCGTTGGGTGACGTGTTCGGTGCCGCCGTTTTCCAGGGTGTCGAGGACGTCGCAGAGCCAGCCGGCCAGTTGTTCGCATTCGAGGGCGGTGAAGCCGCGGGTGGTGACGGCCGGGGTGCCGATGCGCAGGCCCGAGGTGACGAAGGGTGAGCGCGGGTCGTTGGGCACGGAGTTTTTGTTGGCGGTGATGTAGGCGTTGCTCAGGGCCGCGTCGGCGTCTTTGCCGGTGTAGGGTTTGGCGGACAGGTCGATGAGCATCATGTGGTTGTCGGTGCCGCCGGAGACGATCGTGTAGCCGCGCTGTTGCAGCACGGCGGCCATGGCCCGGGCGTTGACCACGATTTGCTGCTGGTAGGTTTTGAACTCGGGCGCCAGCGCCTCTTTGAAGGCCACTGCCTTGGCGGCGATCTGGTGCATCAGCGGGCCACCCTGGACGCCGGGGAACACCGCCGAGTCGAGCTTCTTGTTGAACGCTGCGTCCTGGCCCTTGGACAGGATCAAGCCGCCACGCGGGCCGCGCAGGGTTTTGTGGGTGGTGCTGGTGACCACGTGGGCGTGGGGCAGCGGGTTGGGGTATTCGCCCGCCGCCACCAGGCCGGCGACGTGGGCCATATCCACCCAGAAAATCGCCCCAACCTTGTCGGCAATTTCCCGCATGCGTGCCCAATCCTTGTAGCGCGAATAGGCGGAGAAGCCACCAATCAGCATTTTCGGCCGGGTTTGCAGGGCGATTCGCTCCATCTCGTCGTAATCGATCAGCCCGGTTTGTGGGTCGAGGCCGTAAGGCACGATGTGGTAGTGGCGGCCGGAGAAGTTGGACGGGTTGCCGTGGGTGAGGTGGCCACCCTGGGCCAGGTTCATGCCCATCACGGTGTCGCCGGGGTTGATGAGGGCCAGGAACACCGCCGCGTTGGCCTGGGCGCCGGCGTGGGGCTGAACGTTGGCGTAGTCGCAATCGAACAACTGGCACACCCGCTCGATGGCGAGGCGCTCGGCAACGTCTACGTACTCGCAGCCGCTGTAGTAGCGCTTGCCCGGGTAACCTTCGGCGTACTTGTTGGTGAACACCGAGTTCTGCACCGCCATGACCAAGGGGCTGGCGTAGTTCTCGGAGGCGATCAGTTCGACGTGATCTTCCTGGCGGTGTTCTTCGTTATGAATCGCCTTACATAGCTCGGCGTCGAAGTCTTCAAGTTTCAGGGATGAGTCGTACATAGCGTTGGCGTCCTGTAGAGAAAAAGCATCAGTCATGGCCAACGGGGCGGGCGTCCGCCGTTGGCCAGTAATAGGAATCCGGCATGGCCCGAGCGCCGAAGATGGCTTGGCCGACCCGCACCACGGTGGCGCCCTCTTCGATGGCGACTTCAAAATCGCCAGACATGCCCATGGACAGTTCGTCCAGGCCCACCCCGGCCGGGGCGTCCTGGCGTAAGCGCTCGCGCAGTTCGCGCAAACGCACGAAGCACGGGCGCACCCGTGCGACATCGGCCGAAAACAGCGCCAACGTCATCAGCCCCCGCACTCGTAGCGCGGGAAACCCGGGCAAGGCTTGTAGGAATTGGCCAACCTGCTCCGGCGCCAAGCCGTATTTGCTCGCCTCGCCCGAGGTGTTGACCTGGACGAACACGTCCAACTGCCGCCCCTCGCTGTGCAGGCGCCGGTCCAGTTCCTGGGCGACGCGCAGGCTGTCCAGTGCCTGGAACTCGGACGCAAACCGCGCCACTTGCCGGGCCTTGTTGGTTTGCAAGTGGCCGATGACCGACCAGCGCAGGTCGCTCAGGTCGGCCATGGCCTCCCACTTGCGTTGCGCCTCCTGCACTTTGTTTTCCCCCAGCAGCCGACAACCCGCCGCATAGGCCAGGCGTAAGTGGGCCTCGTCAAAGGTTTTGCTCACCGGCAGCAGGCGTACGCTGGCCGGGTCGCGGCCCACGCGGGCGCAGGCGGCGGCGATGCGCTGCTGCACGGCGGCCAGGTTGCGGCGAAAGTCCTCGACGTTGTTGGCCTGGGGGTAACGGCCGTGTTGTTGATGCAGGGTTTCATCAGTTGGGCTAGGCATCAGTTGGCGGCTCCTTCGCGGGTGGCAGGGGCGGGCTCGCGGCGCGGCAAACGGCCGTTGAGCACGACGTAGGCGAACAACCCGATCACCAGCCCCCAGAACGCGCCGCCGATGCCGAACAACGTGATGTTAGCGGCGGCGGCCAGGAAGGTAACCAACGATGCCTCGCGGGATTTGGTATCGGCCATGGCCCCGGCCAGGCTCGCGCCGATGGTGCCCAACAGCGCAAGGCCGGCCAGGGTGGTGATGAAGGTTGCCGGGAAGGCCATGAACACCGCCGCCAGCGTCACGCCGAAGATGCCAACGAGCATGTAGAACACCCCCGCCGCCACCCCGGCGATCCAGCGTTTGGAGGGCTCTTCGTGGGCCTCTTTGCCGGTGCAGATGGCGGCCGTGATCGCCGCGATGTTGAACGCATGGGAGCCGAACGGTGCCATCAGCAGCGAGCCGAAGCCGGTGAGGGTGACGATGGGGTTGGCGCTGGTGCTGAAGCCGTCGTTGCGCAGCACCAGCATGCCCGGCATGTACTGGCCGGTCAGGGTAATCAGGAACAGCGGCAGCGCCACGCTGAGCAAGGCGTTGAGGGAGAACCCGGGCATCGTGAATACCGGGCTCGCCAGTTGCAGGCTCAGCCCCGACAGATCAACCCGCCCGCCCGCCAACAACAACGCCAGCCCCAGGGCCAGGATGCCCACCACCGCGTAGCGGGCGCTAAAGCGCTTGAGGATCAGGTAAGCGCCGATCAACACCCCGGCCAGCAGCGGATCGACGCTCAAACCGCCAAAGGCGCCGATGCCGAACTGCAACAGGATGCCGGCCAGCAAACCGGCGGCCACCCCCGGCGGGATCAAACGGATAACTTTTTCAAAGCAACCCGACAAGCCCAGCAACACGAACGCCGCCGCCGAGATCATGTACGCGCCCACCGCCTCGGCGTAGGGCGTGGTGCTCAGGGCGACCACCAGGAATGCCGCCGCCGGCGTCGACCACGCGGTAATGATCGGCTCGCGGGACACCCAACTGAGCACCAACCCGGTGATGCCCACACCCATGGACACCGACCACACCCACGAGGCGGTCAGCTCGGGGCTCAACCCCGCGACCTTGGCAGCCTGGAACACCAGAATGAACGTGCCACCATAGTTGACGATGACCGAAATCAACCCGGCGACAACCGGGTGCACCAGGTCGCGCAAACGCACGGGGGAGCGGGAGGCGGAAGAAGACATGATGGCGTGGGCTCCAGGCAAAACGAGGCGACGGGCCTCGACGGAATGGCGATTTATAACGCGGTAATGGCCTGCCTGGCCCCGGCACTTTTGGCACACTGACCAGACCAATTCACGACAGGCCTAGCCGTGTTGGCGGGCGAAGTCCTGCATGAATTCGCTCAAGGCCTCGACCGCCGCCAGTGTCACCGCGTTGTAGAGGCTGGCGCGCAGGCCACCGACCGAGGCATGGCCCTTGAGGCCCTTGAGCCCGCGCAGGTTGGCCTGGCGCAAGAAATCCGCCTCCAGGGCCGCATCGGCCAGGGCGAACGGCACGTTGTTGATCGAACGAAACGGCGCCTGCACGCGGTTGCGGTAGAAGCCGTCGCTGCCATCGATGCAGGCGTAGAGCACACGCGCCTTGGCCAGATTGGTCTGGTGGATGGCCTCGATTCCGCCCCTGCGGCGCAGCCACTGCAAAGTCAGCCCGGTGAGGTACCAGGCGAAGGTCGGCGGCGTATTGAGCATCGAACGCGCCCGGGCGATGTGGGCGTAATTGAGGATTTCGGGGGTACACGCCAACGCGGTGTCGAGCAATGCCTCATCGACTATCACCACGCTCAACCCGGCCGCGCCCATGTTCTTTTGCGCGGCGGCGTAGATCAGGCCATGGCCGGCGACATCGATGGGTTTGGACAGCAGGCTGGAACAGGCATCGCAGACCAGCGGCACGCCGGCCTCGGGGGTGGCGGCGAACTGCACGCCGTGCACCGTCTCGTTCTCGGTGTAATGCAGGTACGCGGCCTGCGGGTTGAGCTGCCACTGTGCGGCGCCGGGGATGCGGTCAAAATCGCTCTCCTGGCTGCTGGCGGCGATGCGCACGTCACCGAAGCGCCGCGCAACCTGGATCGCCTTGCCCGACCAGAGCCCGGTGTGCAGGTAGTCCGCACTGCCCTTCGTGCCCATCAGGTTCATCGGCACCTGGGCAAACTGCAGCGAGGCGCCGCCCTGCACGAACAGCACCTGATAGTGCGTAGGCACATGCAGCAGCGCGCGTAGGTCTTGTTCGGCGCGGTAGGCCAGTTCCATGAACAGGTCCGAGCGATGGCTGATTTCCATCACCGACATGCCGCTGCCGGCGAAGTCGAAGAATTCTCCGTGCGCCTGCTCCAGCACGCTCAAAGGTAACGCGGTCGGCCCCGCGCTGAAGTTATGTGACCTTGCCATGCCCGCCCCTCCTCCACTCACGGCTCGCCCGGTGGCGAGGGGCAGAGTCTACGGATAGACTGGCCTGCCTTTTCAGGCCAATTTATTCAGGTTGGGCAGACCACATGGCAAAGACCTTCGAGCTCGAAACCCTCAAGATCCGCCTCAACGATGCCGAGTTCGCGCTGCTTGACCTGCACCAGCGAATTCAGCGGGCCCTGCGTGCGCTCATCATCGAAGGCGCCCTCGGCCCAGGCCTGAAACTGCCCGCGACCCGGGCCTTGGCCAAGTCCTTGGGCATTGCCCGCGACACCGTTGAAAACGCCTACGGGCAATTGCACCGCGACGGTTTCATCGTGCGCCGCGAGGGCTCGGGCAGTTACGTCTGCGAAACCGTGGGCGCCCAGTTGCGCGGCGCGGCACGCCAACGCCTCAAACGCCAGGACAGCCGCCACGACGCCGCCGAGCCCGGCACCGGCCTAAGCCGGCGCGGGCGGATGATCTTCGACAGCGGCGGCGTCAGCGACCAGCAGGTGCTCAAGGCCTTTGCCACCGGCCTGCCGGAAACCCGCAGTTTTCCTACCGATGTCTGGGAACGCCTGCAACGCCAGGCCATGAAGGACTACCGCGCCACCATCCTGCTGCACGGCGACCCGCAAGGCGCCGCGCCGCTGCGCAAGGCCATCGCCACCTACCTGAACCTGGAACGCGGGGCCAAGTGCAGCGCCGAGCAGGTGCTGATCCTGAGCAGCACGCGCCAGGCGTTGTTCCTCTGCGCCCAATTGCTGGTGGACGCGGGCAAACCGATCCTGCTGGAAAACCCCGGCTACTTCGGCGCGAAAAAAGCCTTCGAGACTGCCGAGACCCGCGTCGTGCCCATCGACGTCGATGAGCAGGGCATCCGCACCGACCTGCTGCAAGCCGACCGCAGCGGCGCGCCCTGTGTCTACGTGACGCCGTCCCATCAATACCCCACCGGCGCGACCCTGCCGCTGGAGCGGCGCCTGGAGCTGATCCGCTGGGCCGCCGAACAGAGCAAATGGATCATCGAGGACGACTACGACAGCGAGTTCCACTACGACGGCCTGCCTACGGCTTGCGTGCAGGGCCTGGACCCGTACCAGCGCACGATCTACCTCGGCACCTTCAGCAAAACCCTCTACCCGGGCCTGCGCATGGGCTACATGGTGCTGCCCCAGGAGCTGGTCAAACCCTTCACCTACGCGCGCAGCATCATGGACGGCCACACCCCGCAAATCCTGCAACTGACCCTGGCGCGCTTTATGGAGGACGGCCACTACAACGCCCATGTGCGGGCCATGCGCAAGCTCTACGCCGGGCGTCGGGAAACCATGCTCGCCGCCATCGGCCAACACCTGGGCGGCATCGCCACCGCCCTGCGCCCCCAGGGCGGTTTGCAGATCCCCTGCCTGCTCGCCCAAGGCTGGTCGGAGGAAAAGACCCTGCGCCAAGCCGCCAGCGCCGGCCTGCAACTCTCGGGGCTGAGCCGCCTATACGCCGGCGAGGCCCGGCAACAGGGTTGGTTGCTGGGCTATTCGTCCATGACCGCCCATGAGATCGACACGGCGGTGCAGCGGTTGGCGCGGGTGTTGCGTAAGGGGTAAAGCGCGACCCTGTCAGTACTCAAGTGCCGCCAGCACATGCGCCGGGTCGTTATGAATCGCCCGCAACAAGGCGCGCGCCGGGCCTTCTGGTTCTCGTCGGCCCTGTTCCCAGTTCTGCAACGTTGCCACAGGCACATCGATGGCTTTGGCAAAGCGAGCCTGGGACAGGCCCGTAGCCTTGCGGATCATTTTTATCTGCAGCGCATCGATATGAAATTCGCGCGAGGGCGCGCGCGCGCCGCGATCAATCTCGTCCATCTGGGTCATGCTTTCGACCAGACGGTTAAAGAGATTCTTCTCCATCATTTCCACCCTTTGTTTAATTCACTCAACACGCTCTTTTCCCTTGCCGATAGATCGTCCTTGAGCCCCTTACGGTAGATGAGAATCAGGCGAATCTGGCACGCCAACGAGAGATGGTAATAGATCACCCTGACCCCGCCACGCTTGCCTGAGGCACGTGAAACCCAACGAATTTTGCGCAATCCATTTGTCCCCTGGATCACATCGCCCGCCGTGGGATGAACGGCCAGAAACGCCTGGAACTGCGCGTAACTGTCGTCACTGAGAAGCTCATTCACGTCTTCTGTAAAAACCGGGGATTCGATAAATAACATTTTGCCCATCTATACGCCAATGACGTATACAACGCTAGCCCGCCGCCGCCAATCGGGCAATCTGTGGATAAACGGTATTTCGTTGCAAAGTCATTCGCCTCTTCTGCCCCCAACAAAAAGGCCCGCATCCCTGCAAGCCTTGTTGTTCGCCTCACACCCAGCAGCGTTCAGTAGCGGAACTTGCCCCCGTGAATGTCCTCAAGCACCTGCTGCGTCACCGGCACGTACGTCTCGGAGCCGGGCAGCCAGGCGTACACCGGGTCTTCGCCGGTCTGGCTGGGGTCGAAGGCTTCGGCCTTGAGCTTGGTTTTCTGGTACTTGAAGGTGCCGGTGGTTTCCATGCGGGTCTTGATACGCAGGAACATCGGCACCGCGTAGTGCGGCATCTGGCTTTTGACGAAGCGCAGCAACTCGCAAAAATCCAGGTGTTCCAGGGGCGCCGCCGGGGTGATGGCAGCCATGCCGGCGCGGCCGTTGGTGTTGCGGATTTCCACGCCGTAGGCCACGGCTTCGGCGATGTGCGGGTGCTGCACCATGATGTTTTCGACTTCGGTGGTGGAGACGTTCTCGCCCTTCCAGCGGTAGGTGTCGCCCAGGCGATCGACAAACTGGGCGTGGCCAAAACCGATGTCGCGGATCAGGTCACCGCTGTTGAAGTAGCGGTCGCCCTTCTCGAACACGTCGTAGAGGATCACCTTTTTGTTTTTTTCCGGGTCGGTGTAGCCGTCGAACGGCGCGTTGTCGTCGATCTTGGCCAGCAACAGGCCCTGGCCGCCCTTGGCGACTTTCTGCATGAAACCGTTCGCGTTACGCCGTGGCTCGCCGGTGTCGTGTTCGTATTCCACCAGTGACCAGGCGTTCAGGGCAAAGCCGATGGTGTTGTCGAAATTGAGGATATTGGTGAAACCGATATTGCCGTCGCTGGCGGCGTACAACTCGCAGATGCGCTCGATCTTGAAACGCGCCTTGAAGTCGGTCCACACGCCGGGGCGCAGGCCGTTGCCGATCATTTTCACCACCGGGTTGTCGGCGTCGTTGGGCGCGGGCGGGGTGTCGAGCAGGTAGCGGCACAGCTCGCCGACATAGCAAATGGTGGTGGCCTTGAACTTGCGCGCGTCATCCCAGAACTGGCTGGCGCTGAATTTGCGGCGGATGGCGAACCCCGATGCGCCGGCCAGCGCCGAGCCCCAGCTCACGCACAACCCGGTGCCGTGGTACAGCGGCAAGGTGCAATAGACGATGTCGTCGGGGCGCATGTCCAGGGCGATCATGCCGAAGCTGCCGTAGGCCTTCATCCAGCGCCCGTGCTTGAACACACCGGCCTTGGGCAACCCGGTGGTGCCGGAGGTGTAGATGTAGAAACAGGCGTCGTCGAAGTACACCTGGCCGGTGGTCACGGGGTTGCTCGTGGCGTGTTCTTCGCTGACACGGGTCAGGTTGACGTAGCCCTCGGGGGCGATGCCCGGGTCACGGGTGGTGTCGGTGTCGGCGAGAAAAAAAGTGTTCAGCTCGTCGATGGCCACCTCGTTGCGCACGGCGTCGAACGCCTCGACCAGTTCTTCGCCGACGATGATGGCCGCCGGGTTGACCAGGTTCAGGCTGTGGATCAGCACGTTGTGGGTTTGCGAGGTGTTGAGCATGGCGCAGATGCCGCCGATCTTGCTCACGGCCAGGACGCTGACCAGCAGTTCCGGGCGGTTTTCGATGAAGATGCCTACCACATCGCCTTTTTTCAGGCCACGGGCCAGCAGGTAATGGGCGATTCGGTTGGCCCATTGGTTGACCTGTTCGTAGCTGAAACGGCATTCCTTGTAGAGCAACGCCGGGCCGTGGGGGTTGCGCTGCACCGCTTGCTCGAAGGCCCAGCCCAGGCCGCAGGGCTGGTCGGGTTTGAGCTTGGTGACGTTGACACCCTTGATGAGCCGGGGAATGGCGCGGGTGATGGAGGGGATCTTACGCAGCATCATGCCCCAGGTAATCATGTCGCTATTGCTACTCATGGCACCTCCTCATGGGTTGATCCGTTCCCGCCGGGCACACGCAACAAGTCCCGGCCAACGCATCGTTTTTATTCTGTGTACGCCATGTAAAAACGCCCCGCGCAAGCAGGCCTGCGCGGGGCGGCGCAGCTTAGAACTCGTCGGCGACCGACTCCAGGATCTTGCCCATCAGGTACACGGTGGTGCGCGCCACTTGCATCACTGCCGCTTTCTCTTCGTCGGTCTCGACCCAACGGTCGATGGCGGCGTTGACTTCGGCGGAGTGTTTTTCGTCGATGATGGCGTGAGCCACAAAGAAGGTCAGTTGTTGGTCAGTCAGTTTGAGGCCGTTCTTGCACACGTCCATCAGCGGCTCAAGGTGCTCGTAGCTGTCTTCGGCCCAGAAGCTGTAGCCCAGACGCGGGATGATGCCGCGGCACACAGAGACGAAATCCAAGTAGCCATAAAACGCCTCGGTGGCCGGCAACATGGGTTTTTCGAACTCGGCCGGGTCGACGCCAATGGCGATCAGGTCGTTGTACGCCATGTTTTCATGGCCCAGTTCTTCATACGCATGCTTCATCGCAAAGCGCAGCAGGCCCACTTTCTTGTGGTCCTCGTTCCAGCACGCCACCGCTTGGTTGATCGCGTTGTTCTTGGTGTAGTGGTACACCTGAACAATCGATTTGACGTAAAGATCACGCTGCAATTCAGGGCGTTTCATCATCTGGAAGAAACGGCCGGATTTGATCTTGGCCCACTCTTCATCACAGACGGCTTTCAGCTCTTTGCGGAACTCGGTAACTTCAGTCATTTCACTTTCTTCCTTGGCGGGTTGATGAATCGTTCATGACACTTTTTAGGGTGTTACAGGCGCAATACGGATTTGACGATATAGATGCACTTGGAGAACAGGCCGAGGCCTTCGATAGTGTCCCAGTGCTCCATCAGCACACCGTTTTCGACACGGTAGATATCGATCACCTTGTAATTGACGGTAAAGAAGCGATGTTTGGCCCAGTGCTTGGCATAGAGAAAAACATAGTCCCCTTCGGCACACACCCGTTCAATACTGGTACCCGACTCCGGAAAGGTCTTGAAGAACTGAGTGAAGTACGTCTTGAAGCCTTCGCGCCGCGGCGGAATAAACACGTTATTGTGCTGAACATATTCTTCGGCAATATGGGTATCGGCGACCGCAAGTTCCCGATTACCAAACATACGTTCATAAAATTCGATAACGGCTTCTTTGTTCTTGGCTTGGCGGTCTCAAGGAGCAAGTGCAACGCCTGATGTAAGGTGTTGCCATGTCTACCCAATACAACCACCTGAGTACCCAGGAGCGCGTCACCATTATGGTGATGCTATTTCAACGGCAACCACTGCGAG